>DUOB01000099.1 GCA_012839035.1 Propionibacterium sp. | reverse complement strand
GCCCGCCGCATCGAGCTGCCGCCAATAGTGGGCGACCTGGAGCAGTGCCGCATCGCGCTGGGTGCGCAACGAGCGCTCGGCGACGGTGACGGCGTGCTCGGGTGCGGGACGGGCCAACGCGCTGGCCTGGACCGTGTGGATGGTCCGGGTGGTGGTGCGCTTCTCCGCGGCCTGCCGGCGGGTGATCACGACGGGGTGATAGCCGGTGCGGCCGTCCGGTCGGTCCTCCGCGCGCACGAGCAGGTCGGGCCGCCCGCTGCGGTGCCCGGCGATGTCAAGGGGGAGCAGTCCGCCGATGATGACGGGTACGCCACGCCGCATCCCCTCGGAGCAGGCGTACTCCTGCGTCGTCCATGACGCATCCGCCAACGGACGCAGGTCGGCGATCGGGCCGGCGAATCGGTGGAGGAGCTCGCCCAGCACATGTTCGACGAAGCCGCGACCGCCCGCGAAACTCTCCCGCAGGCCCTCGTCAGGGGCGGCGGGGGCGGTGGGTTCGATGCCGGGGGCGAACCGGTTCCAGGTCTTGACCGCGCACGTCCGCGCGGCGTACGCGTCCAGAACGATGGGTGTGTCGGGGCTGTCGGCTGGTGCGGACACGCTCAGGCGGTCCCGCGGTGGATCGCGACCATCCCGCCCAGGAGATTGCGCCATTCGACGTTGCGCCAGCCGGCGGAGGCGATCAGGTCCGCGAGCGTCTGTTGGTCGGGCCAGGTCTGCATCGACTCGGCCAGATAGGCGTACGCCGACGGATTGCTGGAGGCCAGCTTGCCGAGGACCGGCAGAATCCCCAGGAGGCGGTTCTTGTAGAGCGTCGCGAACGTCGGGTTGGTCGGGGTCGAGACCTCGGCGATGACGAGCCGGCCGCCCGGTGTGGTCACGCGACGCATCTCGACGAGGGCATCGAGGGTGCGCTCCACGTTGCGCAGGCCATAGGAAATCGTGACCGCGTCGAACGAATCGTCCGCGAACGGCAGCGCAAGAGCGTCCCCCGCCACGAAGTGGAGGTCGGGTTGACGCTGCGTGCCGACGCGCAGCATCCCCAGCGAGAGGTCGGTCGCGACCACCATCGCCCCGGCGTCCGCGAAGGGGCGGGACGACGTGCCCGTCCCCGCCGCGAGGTCGAGGATCCGCTGGCCCGGGCGCGGGTCCACGGCGGCGATCGTCGCCTCGCGCCAGCGGCGCATCTGACCGGCGGTCATGACGTCGTTCATCAGGTCATAACGGTCGGCCACGCCGTCGAACATGGCGGCGACGTCGGCGCGGCGCTTGGCGAGGGTGGCTCGGTAATCGGATCTCGGCACGAGGGTGAGCCTAGTTCAGGCCACCGACAACGCCGATTCGGTCACTCCTCGCGGAGTTTCACTGCCTGGGACAACCGCAGCTCCTCCAACTCATCGCGTTGGTTCACCGCGCGCATGAGGAGTTCATCGAGCAATTGGCGATCGATGCGCCGGTCCTGGACCTCGAGCAGCATCCGCCACCCCAGTGCCTTGCCCTGGACCGCGAGGACGAGCGCTTCGAGCTCCAGGACGTCGGACAGCGGGGAACGTTTGGTGACCCGCTCGTTCGGCTTGAGGCGGGCGACCTTCTCCCCGGCCATCGCGGAGACATCCTTGAACAGCGACGGTTTCGTGCCCAGCGCGGCCATGATCTTCTCGAGGGCTGCCTGGTCCTCCTCCACCGCCTCGGCGATGCGGCCCACGGTGGTCCGGACGTGCGGGTCGCTGTGCGAGTCGGCCACGCGCCGGAACGCATCGGTGCCGGCGGCGGAACCCGCATGGTGGTCCTGCAGATAGGTCGTGATGACCGAGGTCATGGATATCTCCCAACCGGTGGATCGCTTCAGTGGGCGGTCCACGCTAGGCGCCGGCGTACCCCCTCACCACACCCTCAGGGCTGGGTCGCCCGTGTCCCACGCGGCGGGCGTACGCCGCCCGTCCTTGACCGGCACGGGAGAATGAGGATCATGGCCAAATCCGCCGAGTCCATCCTGAAAGTGTCCGGTCTGACCCGGTCCTACGGGTCGACCAAGATCATCGACAACTTCAGCCTCCAGGTGCGTTCGGGGGAGGCCATCGCCCTGACCGGCCGCAACGGCGCCGGAAAGTCCACCCTGCTGCGCTGCCTGGTGGGCGCCGACAAGCCGACCGAAGGTGAGATCACGATCTGCGGCGAGAAGCTCGCCGAGACCTCCCGCACGATTCGCAAGAACCTCGCGACGGTCATCGACGACATCGACTTCTTCCCCGACCTCAGCGTCGTGGAACACCTCGACCTGCTCGCCCGGGCCCACGGTCTCGCGGACCCCGAGTCAGTGGTCGACGACATCCTCCACGAGGTCCAGCTGGTGCCGCAGTCCGGCCAGCTCCCGGGGACACTGTCCTCGGGTCAGCGCCGACGGTTGGCACTTGCAACCGCGTTCGTGCGCCCCCGCAAGCTGCTCGTCCTGGATGAGCCGGAGCAACGCCTCGACGTCCAGGGTGTGCGGTGGCTCGCGGAGCGGCTGAACTCGGAGCTCGCCGACGGGCTGGCGCTGGTGTTCGCCTCGCACGAGCCCTACCTGGTCGAGGAGGTCGCCACCCGCACCGTGCGGCTCGGCGGTGACGAGGACCCGGAGGACACCGAGGCGGCAGCGCCGGAGGCGGGCGGCCCGGCCGACTGGGAGTCCTATCAACCGAAGGTCACGACCCAGCAAAAGGCCCCACCGCAGCCCAAGAAGCAGCAGGCGCAGCAGCGCAAGCGACCCAAGCCCTCGCACGGAAAGAAGCGCCGATGAGCGGGCCGTTGGTCGACCACGACCCGAGCGAACGCGAGCTCAAACTCCTCGTCAAGGACTGGCGCACCGGTCGCGCGACGCGGACGCTGTTCGAGGCCATCCAGGACGCCTATGTTGCGGTCCTCGCCGTCGCCGTCATCGGCGCGATGGTCGTCCAGCTCATCGTCACCGTCCAGAGCAGTGCATCGACGTGCGACACCGTGTCCTGTCTCACTGCCCGCAGCCTGCTGCCGTTCGCCGTGCTCGGCGCGGTTGTGGCGCTCGCCGTGGGAGCCGCCCGATTGTTCGGGCCCGTGCTGGCCTCGGCCGCTGAGGGCTTCTGGATGCTCGATGCGCCCATCAACCGGGCGAGTCTGCTGCGTTCGCGCCTCGCCGCAGCGATCCTGCTCGCCTTTGTCGCCGGTGCGGGCGCCGGGGCACTGGTCTCGGCACTGACCGGATCGGAGTCGACGCTCATCGTGATGTGGGCCGTCGCGACCGGCCTCGCCGCGGCCGGCGTAGTTGCGTTTGCGGCGGCGGAGCAGGGGGCCGACCGGACGCTGTTCACCAAGATCGCGGTCTATCTCTTCAGCGGGGTTTCCGTTGCCGCGCTCATCATGGTCGTCGGCATCGCCGCCAATTGGTGGACCCTGGACATCGGTGTGGACCGTGAGGAAGCGATCACTGTTGTCATCGCGGGCCTGGGATTGTTCGTCCTGGTGCTCGCCGGCATCTTTGCGAGGATCCGGCTCAACCGCATCCGCCGTGCCCGGCTCACCTCCGGCGGTTCACTCGCGGCCGGCATGGCCGGCGCCATGTATGCGCTCGACCTCGGCCTCGTGCGCGACATCGTCGTGGAGCGCAATGCCGTCGAACGCGGTCAGGTGGTGCCCCGCAAGGGCAAGGGCATCGGGATGGACGCCCTGATCCGGCGGGATCTCGCGCGTGTCCTGCGTACGCCGTCGGTCTTCCTGCCGGTGCTGGTGTCGTTGGTGGTTCCGTACGCCACCGTCGCGCTCGGGGCCGGAGCGTTTTCCCCACTGCTGTCCGCGCTGGCACTGTTCGGCGCGCTCATCCCGCTGCAGGGCATGCTGCGCGTGCTCACCCGGACCGCCGGGTTGGCCCGCTGCTTCCCGTTCACGGGACCCGAGCTGCGCAAGGCCGCGATCGTCGTCTCTGTCGGTGTCGCGGTGGCGTGGGGCTTCCTGACCACTCCGGCGTTCACCTCCCTGCGGGAATCACCGGTCGAGGCGATCCCGATCGCGATGGTCACCGCGGCCGCCGGCCTGTTCGGTGCCGTCCGCTGGATCACCGCCAAGCCCATCGACTTCGGTGCACCGATGGTCGCGACCCAGGCCGGGGCCATGCCCACGGGGATGTTCACCAACGCCGTGAAGGGTTTCGAGGTCGTGATCATCATCACCGCCCCGATGGTCTTCGGGCTGACCTGGGTCATCTCCGCGGTGCTCGCGGCGATCGTCTATTGGTTCGTCATGGGCAACTTCGACATGGACGCCCTGCGTGAGCAACAGGAGCAGCAGCGCAAGGAGCTCGAGAAGGCCCGCGCGGAGAAGGCGAAATTGCGGGGTCGCTGATCTCCGCAGTCACTTCTTGGCAGCTCTGGAAGAATCACTCGCATGGATACGAAGCTGCTTGAAGTGTTCCTCGCCGTTGTGCACACCGGGAGCATTTCCGCGGCGGCCCGACGCCTGAACTTCAGCCAGCCGACGGTCAGCCAGCAGATGAAGGCGCTCGAGCGGATCATGGAGGTCGAGCTCTTCACCCGCGAGGGCGGACGGATTGAGTTGACGGCGGCAGGGCGGGCTTTGCAGGGGTACGCGGAGACGACGCTCTCGTCCTGGCGGTTCGTGTGCGAACAGGTCCGCGAGGCGGGCGGTCGTGACGACTTGGTCGAACTGTCCCTGGCATCCTTCCCGAGCGCGAGCGCGGCGCTCGTGCCGGAGGCGATTGCTGCTCTCCTGGCTGCGGATGACCGGCTGCGGGTGAAAGTGCTCGACGCGGAACCGCCGGCGAGCTATGACCTGCTGCGCTCCGGCCAGGTGAACGCGATCATGAGCTTCTCCTATCCGGAGGATGAGCCGACCCGTGGCCAGACCGAGCTGCCGATCCTCGACGAGGAGTTCGTCCTGCTCGTGTCGGAGGACCATCCGCTGGCGGGCCAAGGGGTGGTGGATCTTGAGGACGCTGCCGATTCCAACTGGGTGGGCGGCTGCCCCAAATGTCGGCAGGAACTGCTCACCGTCTGCCGCGAGCGCGGATTCGTTCCGGAGATCCTCTGCTCGACGGATGATCCGACGCTCACCCGGGTGATGGTGACCAAGGGCATCGGAGTGGCGATGCGTCCCGCCCTGTCGGTCGTCGGCCAGCCTGCTCCGGGCATGGTGCCGCTCAGCATCGCGCACGGCACCAGACGTCAGGTGTCGGTGGTCGTCCCCGACGCCGACGCGGACAAGCCGGAAATCCTGGCCCTGCATGCCGCCCTCCGGACCGCCGCCCGCGAGCTCGTCGCGCAGTCCACTCCCGCCCAGCAAGCACGGATCCACGTCGAGGACTGAAGTGGTACGGTCGAATTCCGTCGACCTGATTGGGATTCGGGGGCCACGTGAAAGTCGTTCTGTTCTGTGGTGGATATGGCATGCGCATGCGCGGCGGAGTCGATCTGCCGAAGCCGTTGCAACTGGTCGGGCCCCATCCGCTGCTGGTGCACGTGATGCATTACTACGCGGCATTCGGGCACACGGAGTTCATCCTGTGCCTCGGTTATGGCGCCACACAGATCAAGGAGTTGTTCCTCACCCACACCGAGGCCCTGTCCAACGACTTCCGTTTGCGCAACGGCCGGATCGAGCTCTTCACCACCGATCTGTCGCAGTGGGATGTCACGTTCGTCGACACGGGCCTGGACAGCAGCATCGGCGATCGTCTCGCCCAGGTGCGGCCCTACATCGGTGACGATGAGATGTTCCTGGCCAACTATGCCGACGTCGTGTGCGACGCGGACCTCGATCTCCTCATCGAACGGTTCGCGGCGCGCCCCGAGATGGTGGTGTCGCTGCTCGCCGTGCCGCCCCAGCAGTCGTTCCACGTGCTCGACCTGGCTGGCTCGAATGGCGGGAACGGCGCGGATGGGGCGCGTCCGGTGTCGGGGATCCGGCAGGTCTCCGAGTTGCCCCTGTGGCAGAACGGTGGCTATCTGATCATGCGGCCCGAGATCTTCGACTGGCTCGAACCGGGCAAGGACCTGGTCGAGGGCGCGTGCGCACGTCTCGCGGCCGACGGGCGGCTGCTCGCCCAGCAGCACCGCGGTTTCTGGAAGCCGGCGGACACCTTCAAGGAGCGGGCGGAACTGGACGCGATGTGGCGCAGGGGTGACCAGCCCTGGCGGATGCATCCGGACCCCGTGCTGTCGGACCTGGAGGACCCCGCGTGCACCGACTGACGTTGGCGCCGGAGCGGATCGCCCTTCTGGGCGCCCACTGCGATGACATCGCCATCGGCGCGGGCGCGACGCTGCTGGACCTGTGCCGGCGGCATCCCGGCGTACGCATCACTGCGCTCATTCTGTCCGGTGGAGGAACGCAACGGGAGGCCGAGGAGCGCTCCGCGCTGGCCGCGTTCTGTCCCGGGGCTGATCTTGCGGTGGAGGTCCATGACTTCGAGGACGGGCGCATGCCGGGCCAGTGGGCTGCGGTCAAGGCGGCTGTCGCGGCGTTCAGGCGGGCGGTTGAGCCCGATCTCGTCCTCGCCCCGCACGCGGGGGACGCCCACCAGGATCACCGCTTGCTCGCCGAGCTCACCTGGCAGGAGTTCCGGGCGCACCTGATCCTGGGCTACGAAATCCTGAAGTACGAAGGCGACCTGCCGACCGTCCAGGCCTATTGGCCGGTTACGGCGGCGGTGGTCGAGCAAAAGATCGAGCTGCTCCACGAGCACTATCCGAGCCAGCGCCAGCGCACCTGGTTCGACCCGGAGGCCTTCCGGGGGCTGCTTCGGGTGCGCGGCGTACAGTGCCAGGCGCCCTATGCGGAAGGATTCGTGACTCCGAAGCTCACCCTGGGCTGCCGCTGACCACGATCGCCCGGCGGGGTCAGTCCGCCTCCAGGGCGTCGCGCATGGGGACGAGTTTCGCCATGGATTCCATGAGCTCGGCCTCGGGATTGGAGTCGGCCACGACGCCGCACCCGGCGTACAACTGCGCGGTGTTGCCCTCAATCCGACCGCACCGCAGCGCGATGGCCCATTCCCCGTCCCCGTGGGCGTCGACCCAGCCGACCGGTCCCGAATAGCGACCGCGATCGAGACCCTCGAGTTCGCGGATCAGCAGACGGGCGGCGTCCGTGGGTGTCCCGCACACGGCCGCGCTCGGGTGGAGCGCGGTCGCGAGGGTCAGGGACGACACGCTCGGTTTGGCGGCCGCCGCGACGTCGGTCGCGAGGTGGAAGACGTTGGGGAGTTCGAGCACGTACGGCGCATCCGGAACGTTCATCCCCGAACACAACGGGGTCAGTGCATCGGCCACGGAGGCCACGGCGTAGTCGTGCTCACCGAGGTCCTTGCTCGAGCGCGACAGCCGGGCGGCCAGTGCCCGGTCCGCTTCCTCGTCGGCGGTCCGCTGGATCGTCCCGGCGAGGACCCGGGAGGTGACCAGCCCGTTCTCCCGCCGCACCAGCATCTCCGGGGACGCGCCGACGAGCCCGTCGACGTGATAGGTCCAGCAGAGTTGGTACGCCGACGCCAGTTGCGCGACCAGCCACCGGTAGTCGATGTCGTCCGGTGTGGTGGCAATGAGGTCGCGGGCAAGCACGACTTTCGCGAGGTCTCCGTTCCTGATGCGGCGCACCGCGTCGGCCACGACCGACTCCCAGGCCGGCCCGCTCATCGCGCCGTCGCCATAGGACACCTGGCCGGGCCGCTCCGGGGCGGAGTCTCGTGCCGGCAGCTCCGTCGATGGTTCCTCGCCGCTGCTCACCCTGGTCAGCCAGTGTTGCCGGCCCCGGCGGCCGAGAATCCACTGCGGCACCACCAGGACGGAGCGCTGCGCGGTGTGGTGCGGGTCGAACGTGAACGAGCCGAACGCGAGGGGACCGGTTCCGAAGACGCCGGGGAGGTCATTCTCGACCGCGATGCCCGCCGCGTACCTCTCCCACCACTCGTCCGCCTCCGCGATTGAGGCGAACTCGCGGCGGATCACCTCACCGCCGGCGACCATGCCCTCGTCGCGACGCAGCCAGGCGAGCCCCTGCCGACGAGGCAGCCGGGCCACCAGATCGCCCGGGTCGTCGATGGCCACCGTCCGCGCGCGCACACCAGCAGAGGGCTCCCCAGTCACAGCAGACGACCCTAGCGCGAAACGCCGTGACCACCGCGATCCCGCCACCGCTGGATATGGGCAACCACGTCCTTGTGTTATTGCGTTGTGACATGTATGGCCTGACTAGGCATTCCGTCCTGACTGCGGCCTTCGCGCCAGGTTCGCTCGCTTTTCGTTCGCGTTGAGACGAAGGGGCGGCCCTGCCCTAGACTGACCCTGTTCGTGAGAATTTTCACGAGCCCGCCGACTGCACGTGCCGACGGGCCAGCCAGCCAACTTGACCCAGCGTCGCAAGAGCGATCCGATGGGACTTGTTGGGCCCAACTCGCTGTCAGAGGATCGCGTCCGATGCGATCAGGAGAGGACGAACGGTGAGCAACGTCTATCTGCCGCTGGTGGTCATGTTGATCCTGGCGGCGGCCTTCGTGGCCGGCGGCCTGCTGGTGACGATGCAGCTCGGTCCGCGGCGTTACAACCGGTCGAAATATGACAGTTATGAGTGCGGCATCCAGCCCACTCCGCAGCCGATCGGTGGCGGTCGGTTCCCGGTGAAGTACTACATCACCGCGATGCTCTTCATCATCTTCGACATCGAGATCGTCTTTCTCTATCCGTGGGCGGTCAGTTATGACGGCATGGGCCCGTGGGGTCTGGTGATCATGATCCTGTTCATCGATGCCGTGCTGGTGGCGTTCTGGTATGTCATTCGCCGCGGCGGCCTCGAATGGGACCAGTGATCAGGTGAGCCTCCGCCCGATGAAGAGCCGCAATCGCAACCACAACGCAAGGAGCAACTGAGATGACAGGTGGTCTGGAGGACAAGCTCCCCGCCGGCGTCATGCTGACCACGGTCGAGGGGTTGGTCGGGTGGATGCGCCAGGCATCGTTCTGGCCGGTGACGTTCGGCCTTGCCTGTTGCGCGATCGAAATGATGACTTATGGGGCGCCGCGCTATGACGCGTCGCGCTGGGGTCAGGAAGTATTCCGGCCCTCGCCGCGTCAGGCGGATCTCATGATCGTGGCCGGTCGGGTGAGCCAGAAGATGGCCCCGATCGTGCGCGAGATCTATGACCAGATGCCCAATCCGAAGTGGGTGCTCTCCATGGGCGTGTGCGCCTCGTCGGGCGGCATGTTCAACAACTATGCGATCGTCCAGGGCGTCGATCACATCGTGCCCGTCGACATCTATGTGCCCGGCTGCCCGCCGCGGCCCGAAATGCTGATCGACGCGATGTTCAAGCTCAAGAAGCAGAAGGTCGCCAAGACCAAGATAGGCCCGCACGCGCTCGCGGAGATCGCGGAGCAGGAGAAGGCCGCCCTCGAGGCACCCGCGACCCACGAGATGAAGGGGCTGCTGCGATGAGCCAGAACCGTCCCGAGGGAGCCCAGCCGGACCCCCACGGTCACCCCGGCCAGGAGCGCGAGGACGCCACCCCGAGCGGGGACGTCGCGACCTACGGCCGCACGGAGGCCCGCGTCATCGAGACTCGTCACGGCATGTGGGGGACCACGGGCGGCTCCGGTGACACGTCGGGTTATGGGGGTTTGGTACGCAAGGTCCTGCGCCCCGGCACCTCTGTCCCGCCCTATGGCGGGTGGTTCGACGAGGTCGTCGCCCGCATCAAGGAGCTCGTGCCCGGCGCGATCGAGGCCGTGGTCGTTGACCGCGGTGAGCTGACGATCCACGTCCACGGCGACCGGCTGCTGGATCTGGCCCAGCCACTGCGCGACGACGCCCGGCTGCGGTTCGAGGCCTGCGTCTCCGTCTCCGGTGTGCACTATCCCGAGGACAAGGGTGCGGAGCTGCACAGCGTCTATCACTTCCTGTCGATGACCCACGTGCGCCGCCTGCGCATCGAGGCCAGTTGCAGCGATGACCACCCGCACCTGCCGTCGATCGTCCGGGTCTATCCCGCGGCCGACTGGCACGAGCGCGAGACCTACGACATGTTCGGCATCATCTATGACGGGCACCCTGCGTTGACCCGCATCATGATGCCGGACGACTGGCCCGGCCATCCGCAGCGCAAGGACTATCCCCTCGGTGGCATTCCGGTGGAATACAAGGGCGCCACCATTCCCCCGCCCGACCAGCGCAGGAGCTATTGAGATGAGCACTGTTCCACCGCCCCATGAGGTGGACGCGGACTCCGACATCTATGCGGGTCCCGGTGAGGAAACCGAGGGTCGCGTCTATACCGCGTCCGGTCAGGACTGGGATCAGATTGTTTCTGCCCAGGCCGAGCGTGGCGACGAGCTGCTCGTCGTCAACATGGGCCCGCAGCATCCGTCGACCCACGGCGTGCTCCGGCTCATCCTGGAGATGGAGGGCGAGACAGTCCGCCGTGCCCGCGCCGGCATCGGCTATCTCCACACCGGCATCGAGAAGAACATGGAATACCGCTCCTGGACCCAGGGCACCACGTTCTGCACCCGGATGGACTATTTGACCCCGTTCTTCCAGGAGGCGACCTATGTCGCCGGCGTCGAGCGACTGCTCGGCATCGAGGACCAGATCTCGGAGAAGACCAAGGTCGCCCGCGTCATGCTGCTCGAGCTCAACCGCATCGCCTCGCATCTCGTGTGCATCGGCACCGGCGGCATGGAGATCGGTGCGCTGACGGTCATGACGATCGGTTTCCGTGACCGGGAGATGATCCTCGACGCCTTCGAGGAGATCACCGGCCTGCGGATGAACCACGCGTACTTCCGCCCCGGCGGCCTGGCCAACGACATCGGTCCCAAGGAGCTCGAGAAGGTCAAGGAAACGGTGCGGTGGCTCCACAAGCACCTGCCCGAATACAAGGAACTCTGCAACGCGAACCCGATTTTCCTCGGTCGCATGGTGGGAGTCGGCTATCTCGACGCCGCCGCCTGCATGGCGCTGGGGATCACCGGACCGATGCTGCGCTCGACCGGGATCGACTACGACATCCGCAAGGCGGAACCGATCTGGGACTACGAGACCTATGACTTCGATGTCCCGTTGCAGGAGACCTGTGACGCCATGGGCAAGTTCCTCGTCCGCCAGGCGGAGATGTGGGAAAGCCTCACGATCGTGGAGCAGTGCATCGAACGGCTGGAGAAGATGCACGGGGCGCCGATCATGGTCGAGGACAAGAAGATCGCGTGGCCTGCCCAACTGTCGGTGGGCTCTGATGGCATGGGCAACAGCAACGAGCACATCAAGCACATCATGGGAGAGTCCATGGAGGCGCTGATCCACCACTTCAAGATCGTCACCGAGGGCTTCGAGGTGCCGGTCGGGCAGGCCTATGTGCCGTTCGAGTCCCCCAAGGGTGAGATCGGTGCCCACGTGGTTTCGGATGGCGGCACCCGCCCGTGGCGTGCGCACTTCCGTGACCCCAGCTTCAACAATCTCCAGGCGGTGCCCGCACTGTGCGAGGGCTCCCTGATGTCGGATGTGGTCGTGGCCGTGGCGTCGATCGACCCGGTGATGGGTGGAGTGGACCGGTGACGAGTCCCGACCAGACGAGGAGAGTGGACCGGTGAGTGGATTCAAGTCGCATTTCGAGAACTCGGGCGGTGTGGATCATTCCAACACCGACACGAACATCACCGAGGCGACGCTCGACGAGATCCGCGAGATCGCGGCGCGCTATCCGGATTCCCGGTCGGCGCTCCTGCCGGCCCTGCACCTGGTGCAGTCCGTGGACGGCCGGGTGTCCCCGGCGGGCATCGAGGCCTGCGCGGAGGTGCTCGGCATCACCGCGGCCGAGGTGTCCGGCGTGGCGACGTTCTATACGCAATACAAGCGCAAGCCCGTCGGCAGGCACCACGTCGGCGTCTGCACCACGGCGCTGTGCGCGGTCATGGGCGGAGACCACATTCTCGACACGCTGCAGCGCCACTTGGGCATCGGCAACGACGAGACGACGGCCGACGGGTCGATCACGCTGGAGCATGTCGAATGCAACGCGGCCTGTGACTACGCGCCGGTGATGATGGTCAACTGGGAATTCTTCGACTACATGACCCCGGAACGAGCCGTGCAGATCGTGGACGACCTGATCGCCGGCAACGAGATTGCTGCGGACCGTGGCGCGACCATCACCTCCTGGCGCGAAGCCGAGCGGGTGCTCGCCGGATTCCCGGACGGCAGGGCCGACGAGGGCCCGTCCGGCGGCGACGCGTCGCTGTTGGGCGTACGCATCGCCAAGGAGAACAACTGGACCGCGCCCAAGTCCGGCGCATCCGGCAACAACAAGGCGGGAGAGGCGAAGTGACTGACATCCTGACGCCCGTGCTCAGCGCCGACTGGGCGGACGAGGGTTCCTGGCGGATCGCCAACTATGAGCGCCGCGGCGGCTATCGCGCCCTGCGCAAGGCCGTCAAGATGCAGCCGGACGACATCATCGCCGCCGTCAAGGACTCCGGGCTCCGCGGCCGTGGCGGCGCGGGCTTCCCGACCGGGATGAAGTGGTCCTTCATCCCCAAGGACAACCCCAAGCCGAAATATCTGGTGGTCAACGCCGACGAGTCCGAGCCGGGCACCTGCAAGGACATCCCGCTGATGATGGCCTCGCCGCACACGCTGGTCGAGGGCGTGATCATCTCCTCGCTCGCCATCAACGCAAAGCGCGCCTTCATCTATGTGCGGGGCGAGGTCCTGCACGTCATCCGGCGCCTGCAGCAGGCGGTCCGCGAGGCCTATGCAGCCGGCTATCTGGGCAAGAACATCCTCAGCTCCGGGGCCGACCTCGACCTGGTCGTCCACGCGGGTGCCGGGGCGTACATCTGCGGCGAGGAAACCGCGCTTCTCGACTCGCTCGAGGGACGCCGCGGGCAGCCCCGCCTGCGCCCCCCGTTCCCCGCGGTGTCCGGCGTCTACGGGTGCCCCACGGTGATCAACAATGTCGAGTCCATTGCCTCCGTGCCCGCGATCATCGAGCACGGCGCCGATTGGTTCGCGGCGATGGGGACCGAGAAGTCCAAGGGTTTCACCCTCTATTCGCTGTCCGGGCACGTGAAGCGCCCGGGCCAGTTCGAGGCCCCCATGGGGATCACCCTCAAGCAGCTCATCGAGCTCAGCGGGGGCATGCGTGAGGGCAGCACCCTCAAGTTCTGGACGCCCGGCGGTTCATCGGTGCCGATCCTGACCGGTTCGGAGGAGCACATCAACGCCCCGCTGGACTATGAGGGCATGGGCGAGCACGGCACGATGCTCGGCACCAAGGCCCTCCAGTGCTTCGACCAGACCACCTCGGTGGTCCGCACCACCCTGCGCTGGGTGGAGTTCTACAAGCACGAGTCCTGCGGCAAGTGCACCCCGTGCCGTGAGGGCACGTGGTGGCTGGTGCAGATCCTGATGCGCCTCGAGGCCGGTCAGGGCGTCGAGGGCGACATCGAAAAACTGCTGGATCTGTCCGACAACATCGGTGGCCGCTCGTTCTGCGCGCTCGCCGACGGCGCCGTCGCGACCGTGACCTCGGCCATCAAGCACTTCCGTGAGGAGTTCGAGCAGGGCATGCACACCCCCGCGTGGGAGTTGTTCCCCTATGAGAAGAGCTGCCTGTTCCAGGCCGAGCCGATCGCCCGCACCGCCAACAACGTGGGAGCGCACTGATGACCGTGAGCGAGAACGCCAAGGCCGGCGTCGAGAAGGCCGACCTGGTCACCCTGACTGTCGACGGCATCGAGGTCTCGGTGCCCAAGGGCACCCTGGTGATCCGGGCCGCCGAGCAGGTGGGGATCGCGATCCCGCGGTTCTGTGACCATCCGCTGCTCGATCCGGTCGGCGCCTGCCGTCAGTGCCTGGTCGAGGTGCCCGATGCCGGCAACGGCCGGGGCATGCCGAAGCCGCAGGCCTCCTGCACCCTTGAGGTGGCGCCGGGCATGCAGATCAAGACCCAGGTGACCTCTCCCGTGGCCAAGAAGGCCCAGGAGGGCATGCTCGAGTTCCTCCTGATCAATCACCCGCTGGACTGCCCGGTCTGCGACAAGGGCGGCGAGTGCCCCCTGCAGAACCAGTCGCTGTCCCACGGTTATGGCGAGTCCCGCTATCTCGGGGCGAAGCGTACATTCCCGAAGCCGATCAACATCTCGGCCCAGGTGCTGCTCGACCGTGAGCGCTGCGTGCTCTGCGCGCGCTGCACCCGGTTCTCGGCCCAGATCGCCGGCGACCCGTTCATCGCGCTCGTCGAGCGCGGCGCGCTGCAGCAGGTCGGCATCTATGAGACCGAGCCCTTCGAGAGCTACTTCTCGGGCAACACGATCCAGATCTGCCCGGTCGGGGCACTGACCTCGGCCGCCTATCGGTTCCGGGCCCGCCCGTTCGACCTCGTGTCCACTCCGACCGCCTGCGAACATTGCGCATCGGGCTGTGAGCTCCGCGCCGATCACCGGCGGGGTGCCGTCATGCGACGCCTGGCGGGGAACGATCCCGAGGTCAATGAGGAGTGGAACTGCGACAAGGGCCGCTTCGCGTTCGTGTCCGGACGCGGTGCGGACCGGGTCACCCGCCCACTCGTCCGTGACGGTGACGTGCTCCGCCCGGCATCGTGGCCCGAAGCCATTGACGTCGCGGTCCGCGGTCTGCGCGCGGCCGCCGAACCCCGCGAGCTGGCGAATGACGAGTTTGCCGATCTGCCCGAGATCAGTCCGTACGCGGTGTTGCCCGGTGGTCGGCTGACGATGGAGGACGCCTACGGGTACGCGAAGTTCGCCCGCACCGTCCTCGGCACCAACAACATCGACCACCGCTCCCGCCCGCACACGCTGGAGGAGGCGGGATTCCTCGCCCATGCCGTGGCCGGCACCGGTCTCGGCACCACCTATGCCGATCTGGAGAACGCCAGCAGCGTCCTGCTTGTCGGCCTGGAGCCCGAGGACGAGTCGCCGATCGTGTTCCTGCGCCTCCGCAAGGGCATGCGCAAGAAGGGCCTCAAGGTCTTCACGGTCGGTTCCCAGCTGTCCTATGGATCGAGCAAGCTCCAGGCCACCCTCGTCCCGGCGACGCCGGGCGACGAGGCCTCGATGCTCCTCGATCTCCCGCGGGAGGTCGAGCTCGACGAGCGCTCGGTCGTCCTGGTGGGGGAGCGGGCCGGCCTGGCCCATGGTGCCCTGACGGCCGCGCTCGAGCTGGTCCACCGGACCGGCGCAAAGCTGGCCTGGGTCCCCCGGCGCGCGGGTGAGCGCGGTGCGGTTGACGCCGGCACGCTGCCGAATCTGCTGCCCGGAGGCCGACTGGTCACCGAGCCCACCGCTCGCGTGGATGTCCAGGCCGCCTGGGGTGTCGAGAACCTGCCGGCCGAGCCCGGTCTGGATGCGGACGCGGTCTTTGCTGCTGCCGCCGAAGGACGGGTCCGGGCGCTGGTCGTCGGTGGCATCGAGCCGGCCGACTTCCGGCATCCCGATGCCGTCATCCGCGGTCTGGAGGCGGCCGAGTTCGTCATCAGCCTCGAGACGCGCATGAGCGAGGTCACCGAGCGGGCCGATGTGGTGTTCCCGGTGTCGCTGATCGAGGAGCGTTCCGGCACCTTCCTCAACTGGGAAGGCCGCGAACGGCCCGTGACTCAGTATTTGGGCTCCCAGCACGTGATGTCCGATCTGCGGGTGCTGGCAGCCCTCGCGGACGCGATGGGATCACCGCTGGGCATCCGGACCTCCGCGGAGGCCAAGGCCGAACTCGCGGAGATCGGCGCCTGGGACGGCGCTCGCGCGGAGATGCCCGCGGAGGATCCCGCGGTCGTCGCCGGCCCCGGCCCCGGTCAGGCGATCCTCGCCACGTGGCGTGAGCTCATCGATGATTCACGCGGCTCCGACGGTGAGGAAGCGCTCCTCGCCACCGCCCGCACGCCCGTGGTCCGGATGAATCCCGCGATGGCAGCCGGCCTGCCCGACGGCACCCTGATCCGGGTCTCGACCGACGGCGGTGAGATCGTTCTCCCGCTGGCCGTGACCGAGGACATGATCGATCGCGTCGTCTGGGTTCCTGCCGCGGCACGAGGCGCACGGGTGAGCACCCAACTGGGTGCCGTGCCCGGTGACGTCGTGAACGTGGCTCTGGCGGACCCCGCCGAGTCCAGCCCCACCGAGTCCGAAGGAGCATGACGTTGTTCGGCACTGACCCCTGGTGGATCATCCTGATCAAGGCAGCCGGGATTCTCGTCTACCTGCTGCTCTTCACGCTGTTCAACATCGTGTTCGAGCGCAAGGTCGTGGCCAAGATGCAGCACCGCGTGGGCCCGATCATGAACGGCCCGTGGGGCACGCTCCAGTCGCTCGCCGATGGCGTGAAGCTCATGGTCAAGGAGGACTTCCGACCGAAGAACGCCGAGAAGTTCGTCTACAACCTCGCTCCCTATCTGGTCGCCATCCCGGCCTTCTCAATCCTGGCGTTGATCCCGCTCGGTGGTGAGGTCTCCATGTTCGGGGTGACGACCCGACTGCAACTCACCGACATGCCGGTGGCGGTTCTGATGCTGCTGGCGCTGGCCTCGGTCGGCATCTATGGCATCGTCCTCGCGGGCTGGTCGTCCGGTTCGACCTATTCACTGCTCGGCGGCCTGCGCTCCAGCGCCCAGATGATTTCCTATGAGATCGCCATGGGTCTGAGCTTCGTGTCGGTGTTCATGTACGCCGGCTCCATGTACACCTCCGAGATCGTCGAGGCACAGCAGCAGCCGCTCAACTTCCTGGGCGTGGAGATCCCGATTCCGGGCTGGTACGCCCTGCTGCTCATCCCGGCCTTCATCGTCTACGTGATCTCGATGGTCGGCGAAACCAACCGCGCCCCGTTCGACCTTCCCGAGGCCGAATCCGAGCTGGTCGGTGGCTTCCACACCGAATATTCGGGCTTCCGGTTCGCGATGTTCTTCCTCGCCGAATACATCAACATGGTCAACGTTTCGGCGATCGCGACGACGCTCTTCCTGGGCGGCTATCACGCTCCGTGGCCTCTGCAGGGGACCGTGGTCGACCAGGGTTATTGGGGCCTGCTGTGGTTCACCCTCAAGGTGATCCTGTTCATCTTCATGTTCGTGTGGCTGCGCGGCACGCTGCCCCGCTTCCGCTATGACCAGTTCATGGGCTTCGGCTGGAAGATCCTGATCCCCGTCGCACTGGGGTGGATCCTCGCGGTGGCCACCATCCGCAACATCGTCACCCATGGCTTCGGCGTGATCCCGTTGGTCAGCGTCGTGCTGTTCATCATTGCCCTGGTGGCCTACCTCTACGTCATTGACCGATCGGCACTGGACGAACAGCTCCAGAACGAGCCCGACCCGGCTGACGATGACGGGGAATTCGACCCGTTCGCCGGTGGCTATCCAGTGCCACCGAAACCCGGTCAACGCCTCCCCGAGTTCGCCGAGGTGGTCGAGGGCGAAACCGTCCAGGACCCCGTCGACGCCGGGACCATGACCCAATCCGACAAGGGAGCTGATTCCTGATGGGCTTCTTCGACCCTGTTGCAGGGTTCGGAGTGACATTCCGGACCATGTTCCGCAAGACCTTCACCCAGGACTATCCGCTCAAGCCCAAGGTGACCGCCCCCCGGTTTCACGGTCGGCATCAGCTGAATCGCTGGCCCGACGGGCTGGAGAAGTGCGTCGGCTGCGAGCTGTGTGCGTGGGCGTGCCCCGCGGACGCGATCTATGTCGAGGGCGCGAGCAACGTTGACGGTGACAACTATTCGCCGGGCGAGCGCTATGGGCGCGTCTATCAGATCAACTATCTGCGGTGCATCCTCTGCGGACTGTGCATCGAGGCGTGCCCCACTCGGGCGCTCACGATGACCAACGAGTTCGAGCTGGCCGAGTTCACGCGCGAAAAGATGATCTATGAAAAACAGGATCTGCTCGCGCCCCTGCTGCCCGGCATGGAGGAGCCGCCCCACCCGCGGCGCCTCGGGGACAACGAGAAGGCCTATTTCCTCGGACTGCCGGAAACCGGGAAGCCGGACGATCGCAGCCCCAAGACGGGAGAGACCCGATGATTGTGATGGCCACCGCGGCGGCGGTCGCGTTCTGGCTGCTGGCACCTGTGATGGTGCTGGCCGCGCTCGGCATGGTGCTGTCGCGCAAGCCGGTCCACTCCGCGCTCTGTCTGGCGACCGTGATGGTGTCACTGGCAGTGCAATATGCGGCCCAGGATGCGCCCTTCCTCTTCGCTGTGCAGATCATCGTCTATACGGGAGCAGTCCTCATGCTGTTCCTGTTCGTGCTGATGATGATCGGCGTCGACTCCTCCGACTCGCTGGTGGAGACCCTCAAGGGCCAGCGCTGGGCGGCGCTCTTCGCCGCTCTCGGCGTGCTGGTGCTCCTCATCCTCGCCGTGGGCAACTCGGTGGTGGACGGACAGGTGGTCGGTCTCGGCCCCAACAACCCGAACGTCGCTGACGGCAACGTCCGCGGTCTCGCCCAGCTGATCTTCTCCGACTATGTCCTCGTGTTCGAGGCCACGTCGGCGCTCCTCATCACCGCCGCACTCGGCGCGATGGTCATGGCCCACCGCGAGCGCATCGGCGGCAAGATCACCCAGCGCAAGCTGGTCACCGAACGCATGCGTCGGTACGCGGAGACGGGCGAGCACCCCGGCCCCCTGCCGACACCGGGTGTCTATGCCCACCACAACGCGGTAGACATTCCCGCCCTGCTGCCCGATGGCAGCGTGGCCGAGGAATCCGTGCCTGCGCCCATGCGGGCCCGGGGCACGGTCGTCGATGGGCCGCGGCTGGCCGAGGCCACCCGCCGGACCGTCACGGCCCTCGGTGGAGACGCGGATTCGGTCAACGGCCGGCCCGCCGGCCGGGGGCTGGAGCCAGGACGCACCGACGTGCAGCCCGACCGGAAGGATGATGAGGCGTGAACCCCGACAACTATCTGATCCTGTCGGCGATCCTGTTCACGATCGGCACGGTGGGCTTCATGGTGCGGCGCAACGCACTCGTGGCCTTCATGTCGGTCGAGCTCATGCTCAACGCCTGCAACCTCGCCCTGGTCACGTTCTCCCGAGTCCACGGCAACCTGCATGGTCAGGTCGCATCCTTCTTCGTGATGGTCGTCGCGGCCGCCGAAGTCGTGGTCGGCCTCGCGATCATCGTCGCCATCTTCCGGACCCGACGCTCGGCCTCGGTCGACGACGCCAACCTGCTGAAGTTCTGAGGGGATAGCGGTGAACCTTCTCGAAACCACCACCTCGATCGCTCCGGTGGGGATGTTCAATCTTGCCTGGACCATGATCGCCGTGCCGCTCGTGTCGGCGGCGATCCTGCTCCTGCTCGGCCGGACCAGCGACAAGTGGGGCCACTACCTCGGCACCGCCGCCTCGCTGTGGTCCTTCGCCATCGGCGCCTGCCTCATGGGCCACATGCTGCTCAACCCGGAGCAGCGCTCGGTCCAGGCGCAGCTCTATGAATGGATCGGCGTCGGGCCCTGGGATGTCCAGGTCGGACTCCTGGTCGATCAGCTCTCGATCCTGTTCGTCCTGCTGATCACCGGTGTGGGCTCGCTGATCCACATCTATTCGATCGGCTACATGGCCAACGACGAGAACCGTCGCCGGTTCTTCGCCTATCTCAACCTGTTCATCGCGGCCATGCTGCTGCTGGTGCTGGCCGACAACTACCTGGTGCTGTTCATCGGCTGGGAGGGCGTCGGTCTCGCGTCCTATCTGCTGATCGGCTTCTGGCAGCACAAGCCATCGGCCGCCGCCGCAGCCAAGAAGGCCTTCGTCGTCAACCGTGTGGGTGACATCGGCATGGCGCTCGCCATGGCGACCCTCTTCGCGACGTTCGGCAGCGTCGCCTTCGCCGACATCAACGCCGCGGCCGCCGACCTGGCAGGTGCCGAGGGAACGCTGTTCGGCTCCGGTGCGACGACCGCGACGATGATCGGTCTCTTCCTGCTGCTGGCCGCCTGCGGCAAGTCCGCCCAGGTCCCGCTGCAGTCCTGGTTGCTGGACGCGATGGAGGGCCCGACCCCGGTGTCGGCGCTCATCCACGCCGCGACCATGGTCACCGCCGGTGTCTATCTGGTCACGCGCTCCCACGCCATCTATGCGCAGACCTCGATCGCCTCGACTGCGGTGGTCGTGGTCGGCACGGTGACGCTTCTGGCCGGTGCCTGGATCGGTACCTCCAAGGACGACATCAAGAAGGCCCTGGCGGGTTCGACCATGTCGCAGATCGGCTACATGTTGATGGCGGCGGGCATCGGCCCGGCGGCGTACGCCTTCGCGATCTTCCACCTCATCACCCACGGCTTCTTCAAGGCCAACATGTTCCTCGGTGCCGGTTCGGTCATGCATGGCATGAACGACGACGTGAACATGCGGAACTACGGCGGCCTCTCGAAGTTCATGAGGATCACCTATCTGACCTTCGCGATGGGCTATCTCGCCATCATCGGCATCCCGGGCTTCTCCGGAGCGTTCTCCAAGGACCACATCATCACGGTGGCCTTCGAGCACAGCCCGCTGGTCGGCGTGCTGGCGATCCTCGGTGCGCTGGTGACCGCCTACTACATGACCCGCATGATGATGATGACCTTCTGGGGCAAGGCCCGGTGGGTCGAGCCCCGGGAAGCCAACCCGAACGGCTTCGTGGAGCGTCACCCGCACGAGTCCCCACTGGTGATGACGATCCCGCTGATCGTCCTGGCCGTCTTCTCCGTCATCGCCGGTTTCCTCATGAACGGCTGGATCGTCGGCTGGATGGATCCGGCTGTCGGCGGACACCACGTCGCGCACGAGCCCACTTCGTGGTGGGAGGGCTTCGTGTCCCCGATCGGTCTCGTGACCCTGGCCGCAGTGGCCATCGGTGTGTTCCTCGGCTGGTGGGTGTTCCGCAAGGACATCCCGACCTATACGCCGTCGGGCAACGCGCTCGAGAATGCCGCCCGCAACGATCTGTATGGCGATGCGATCAACGATGTGCTCGTGGTGCGTCCCGTGATGGGCACCGCGAACGCCATCGCCACCACGATCGACGACAAGGGCGTGGACGGTCTCGTGAACGGCACGGCCGCCACCATCGGTGGCCTGTCCACCCAGATCCGCCGTCTCCAGACGGGTTATGTCCGCTCGTACGCGCTCACGATGGTGGCTGGTGCCGCTCTCGTCGGGGTCGTCCTGATCCTCGGCCAGCTGGCCTGAGCAAGGAGTCGAAGAAATGAGTTTCCCCTGGCTCACCCTGCTGGGCGTCCTGCCCATGCTCGGCGCCGCTGTGTTGATGATGGTGAAGGGCGAACGGGCCAAGCCGATTGGTCTGGCGTTCTCCGGGGCCACCCTGGTCCTGGGCGTGGTCATCGCGATCCTGTACGCCGGTGGCACCGACTTCACCGAGAGACTGCCCTGGATCCGGACCTTCGGTGCCTGGTGGTCGCTCGGCCCGCTGGATGGCATCAGCGTCACCATGGTGCTGTTGACCGTGATCCTGACGCCGTTCGTCCTGCTGGCGTCCTGGGACACGGTCGATGCCGACGACCGCTGGAACGCGCACGTGTTCTTCGCGCTCGTGCTCGCGCTCGAGTCGCTGTCGATCTTCGTGTTCCTCGCGACCGACGTGCTGCTGTTCTATCTCTTCTTCGAGGCGACCCTCATCCCGATGTACTTCCTGCTGGGCGGTTTCGGCCAGGCCCGGCGGGGATACGCCGCGATCAAGTTCCTGCTGTTCGGTCTGGCCGGCGGGTTGGTCATGCTCGCTGCCGTCATCGGGCTCTACGTGGTGTCGATCCGGGAGCTGGGTTATCCGAGCTATCTGCTCTCCGACCTCGCTGCCCTCAACCTCGACGGTTCGCTGGCCCGCTGGCTGTTCGTCGGGTTCTTCTTCGCCTTCGCGCTGAAGGCGCCGATGGTGCCCTTCCACACGTGGCTGCCGGACGCGGCTGAAGAGGGTACGCCGGGCGGCTCGACCCTGATGGTCGGCATCCTCGACAAGATCGGCACCTTCGGCATGATCCGGTTCTGCCTGGAGTTGTTCCCGGAGGCGAGCAGGTGGGCCGCACCCGTGATTGTGGTGTTGGCGCTGATCTCGGTCATCTATGGCGCGCTCGCAGCGATCGGGCAGAAGGACATCATGCGCCTGATCGCCTTCACCTCGATCAGCCACTTCGGCTTCATCGTGCTCGGCATCTTCGCCTTCACGACCGTGTCTATGACCGGTGCGACGTTCTATATGTTCAACCACGCGTTCTCGACCGCGGTGCTGTTCCTCGTCGCCGGCTTCATGGTCCAGCGGCGCGGGTCGCAGCAGATCGCTGCCTTCGGTGGTGTGCAGAAGGTCGCGCCGGTGCTCGCCGGTGTGTTCCTGATGGGCGGCCTGTCGTCCCTGGCGCTGCCGGGCTTCTCGAGCTTCGTGTCGGAGTTCATGGTGATCGCGGGCTCGTACGCGAGGAACCCGCTCGTCGCCGGTCTCTCGACCATCGCGATGGTCTTGTCCGCGCTCTACATCCTGCTCACCTATCAGCGGACCATGACCGGACCGGTGACCCCGGCTGTGGCGAAGACGTTCTCCGCCGACCACTCGAACGACCTCAACGGGCGGGAGAAACTGGCGATCGTGCCGTTGCTCCTCATCATCCTGGCCTTCGGTGTGTTCCCGAAGCCGATGCTTGATGTCATCGAACCGGCGGTCCAGACCACCCTGCAGCAGGTCGGCCTGTCCGACCCGGCCGCGCCGCTCGCGAAGGGATCCAACTGATGTTCACATTTGAAACGCCGGGCATCCCTGCGGAGGGCTATCTGCAGATGGCGCCGCTGATCACAGTGTTCCTCGGCGCATGCTTCTCCGTGGGCATCGAGACCTTTTCCAAGCGGGGTCGACGCGCCCGCTATCAGGTGCCGTTCACGGCGGTCGTGCTTTTGATCGCCCTCGTGTTCACGGTGATCAACTGGGGGAACGGTCTGCTGGGCATCGGTGGCGTGGCCGCGATCGCGGTTGACGGTCCGACCTATTTCATGTGGACCATGCTGCTCCTGCTGGCGCTGATGAGCCTGCTCATCTTTGCTGAGCGTCGCCTCGGTGGCGGCACCACCGCGTTCACCCCGCAGGCGGCTTCCGTGCCGGGTACGCCGGCCGAGGAGGAGGCCATCAAGGCGCGTCTGGAGCAGACCGAGATCTATCCGCTGTTCCTGTTCGCCCTGACCGGCATGCTCCTGTTCCCGGCGGCCAACGACCTGATCACCATGTTCGTGGCCCTGGAAGTGTTGTCCCTGCCGCTCTATCTGATGTCGGGCATGGCCCGGCGTCGCCGACTGCTCTCACAGGAAGCCGCGCTGAAGTATTTCCTGCTCGGCTCGCTGTCGTCCGCGTTCTTCCTGTTCGGTGCGGCGCTGCTCTATGGCTATTCCGGATCGCTGATGTTCCGGGAGATCTCCATTGCGGCGGTCAACCACGCCGGCACGGATGGCCTGCTGTTCGGCGGCATGGCGCTCCTCGGGATCGGCCTGCTGTTCAAGGTCGGTGCGGTTCCGTTCCACTCGTGGACCCCGGACGTCTATCAGGGCGCGCCGACTCCGGTGACGGCCTTCATGGCCGCCTGCACCAAGATCGCGGCGGTCGGTGCGCTGCTGCGGGTGTTCTATGTCGGTCTCGGCGCACGCCTCTGGGACTGGCAGCCGCTGTTCGCGGTCATCGCGCTCCTGACCATGATCATCGGCACGATCTTCGCCATCACGCAGACCGACATCAAGCGTCTGCTGGCGTACTCCTCGATCGCGCACGCGGGCTTCATCCTGGTCGCCATCGTCGGTGCCGCCCAGGCGGAGACGGGAACCGGCCCCGGACAGCTGACCTCGGTCGGTGCGGTGTTGTTCTATCTCGCGGCCTATGGCATGGCCACGGTTGGCGCGTTCGCCATTGTCACGATGGTGCGCAATGATGGCGGCGAAGTGAATTCGATTGCGGCCTGGGCGGGGCTGGGGCGCAAGTCGCCGGGCCTGGCGGCAGCGTTCGCGCTCTTCCTCCTGTCGTTCGCGGGCATCCCGCTCACCTCCGGCTTCATCGGCAAGTGGGCAGTGTTCGCGGCGGCGTGGAACGGGGGCTACGGCTGGCTGGTCGTGGTCGCGGTGATCGTGTCGCTGGTGGCGGCGTACATCTATCTCCGCGTCATCATGACGATGTTCTTCACCGCCCCCGTGGACGACACTCGGGTAGTCACACCGAGCTGGATGACCAGCGCGGTGGTGATCGTCGGATGCGCGGTGACGGTGATTCTGGGTATTCTGCCCGGGCCGCTGCTCGATGTCGCGACCATGGCAGGTGAGTTCCTGCGCTGAGTCGCGGGGAGCACGGCGGGATGATTTCCTGCGCTGAGTCGCAGGTTCGGGGGATCGGAAGCGGTCCCCCGAGACTGCATGACGAGGAGGATGCGTGCTGGCAGGCAGCGAGGCTGTGACCGAGGACCGGTTTGCCGAAGAGATGAAGCAACGGCTGGCCGTCATCGAGGAACGGCTACTGGAACGTGCCGGCGGACAGACGGAGCTGGTGACCCGGGCAGCCCAGCACATCATCAATGCCGGCGGCAAGCGCTTCCGTCCGCTGCTGGTGCTGGCAGCCTCCCACTTCGGCGGGGACGTGGACGAGGAGGACCTCATCCGCGCCGCGCTGGTGGTCGAGCTGACCCATGTGGCGAGCCTCTATCACGACGACGTCATGGATGACGCGGACATGCGCCGTGGCGCCCCGTCGGCCAACCGTCAGTGGCAGAACTCCGTCGCGATCCTGGTGGGCGATTTCCTCTTCGCCCGCGCTTCCACCACCGTCGCCGAACTGGGCGTGGACTATGTCCTCCTCCAGGCCGAGACGTTCGCCCGCCTCGTCCAGGGTCAGATTGCCGAGACGATCGGCCCGGCCGAGGGCGTGGATCCGCTCGAGCACTACCTCCACGTGGTGGCCGACAAGACCGGCTCGCTGATCGCGACGTCGGCACTGTTCGGTGGCATGGTGTCCGGAGCCTCGGACGACGTGTTGGAATCCCTGCGCGCCTACGGCGAGGAGATCGGCATCGTCTTTCAACTCTCCGACGACATCATCGACATCACCTCGGATGTGACCGGGAAGACCCCGGGCACTGACCTGCGGGAAGGCGTACCCACGCTGCCGACCCTGCTGGCACTCCGGTCGGGGGACCCTGCGGACGCGCGTCTGCACGAGTTGATCGGATCTGATCTGACCGATGATGCCGCGCTGGCGGAGACCCTCACGCTCCTGCGGGCGCACAAGGCGATCGACGAGGCGCGGGCGGTGGTGGCCGAGCGCGCCGAGAACGCGCGCCGAATGCTCGATCCCCTGCCGGACGGTCCCGCCAAGGAGACCCTGGCTGCGCTGTGTGATCAGGTGATCAACCGGTCGGTGTGACGCCGAACTGCACGCGCCAGTCCTGGGCGGTTGCAGAGACCCCGGGTGGTGACGCACTGCCTGCCTCCACGGGAATCGCACCCTCGGCCAGCACGAGCGCGACGCCCCGGCGACTCGCCGGCGTACCCGCAACGGAGTCGATCCGATCCACCACCGCAAAGACCTGGTCCCCGCGCTCCACGCGCAGGGTGGGACAGAAGTCCACCCGCCGCAGCGACCGCACGAGGACGAGGTCGGGGAGGACGACCCAGCCGGGATACCGGTTGCCCTCGTCGGTGACGACGGTCACCCGTTCTGCGATCATGATCCGCTGTTCGCGACGGTCGCGCCCTCGGGGACCCTGACGGGCAGGCGGGCACGCATGGCGGGGTACGCATGCACACTGAACCCCACCCGCTCATAGAGGCCTCGCCCGGCAGCCGTGGCCATCAACTCTCCGCGGCCGACCCCGGTCGCGCCGGCCCAGCGCATGACCTCGGCGAGCGCCGCGGTCGCGTACCCCCGCCCCCGATGCTCGGGCAGCGTGCAGACGTTGTTCACGTGGACGTCCCCGCCGGACGGATTGCCCGGGGACGGGATCGTGTCGCGGCGGAAACCCACCGCGCAGGACACGACGACACCGTCGAGGTCGACGACGGCGAAGCAGTACGCGGGATCGTCCATCCGCCGCGCGAACCACTCCCGGGCGGACTCGTGCCAGCCGTCATCCGCGGTGGCGCCACCCATGTCGTCGAACATTTCCGCGCGCAGGTCGGCCAACGCCTCCGCATCGGCGGCCGTGGCGCGACGAACAATCCGAGACCCCATCCCGTCAGTTTAGGTCGGGTCCCCGACGCCCGCCGGTGCACCGCCGATCACCCACCTAGACTCGACCCGTGGAGATCAACGAGCTGAGTGCCCTGGACCTGTCGGCAGCGATCCGGACGGGGCAGATCGGCGTACGGGAAGCGACGCACGACGCCCTGACCCGCGCCCACGCCGACCGACTCGGTGCCTTCACCCACCTCTGTGACGACCGCGCACTCGCGCAGGCCGACGAGCTGCAGACCCGGCTCCGGGAGAAGGGTTTCGAGCCCGGCCCCCTGTTCGGGGTGCCGTGCCCGATCAAGGACCTCACTCAGGTCGATGGTCTCCCGCTGGAGGGTGGATCGGTCGTCCTGCGCGGCAACGTGGCGACGAGCGACGACGGCGTGGTGATCCGACTCCGCGACGCGGGGACCGTGATGATCGGCAAGACGGCGACGCCCGAGTTCGGGCTGCCGTGTTACACGGAGCCGGAGGGTCGTACGCCGGCCTCGACCCCCTTCGATCCCCGCCGGGGCGCGGGTGGCTCCTCGGGGGGTGCCGCCGCTGCCGTCGCATCGCGGGTGGTCCCGATCGCCCACGGCTCCGACGGCGGTGGATCGATCCGCATCCCGGCTGCCGCGTGTGGCCTGGTCGGGGTCAAGGCGAGCAGCGGCCGGGTCTCGAAGGG
>DUOB01000098.1 GCA_012839035.1 Propionibacterium sp. | reverse complement strand
GCCAGGGCGAGCGCCAGGTCGGAATCCGACTCCCGCAACAGATAGATCTCCAGTGGCAGGGTGCGGGTGACGCCCTGGAGCGACCCCGCGAAGGTCAACGTGGCCCCGAACTCCCCCAGCGCCCTCGCGAAGGAGAGGGCCGCCCCCGACGCGAGCGCCGGAGCCGCCATCGGCACGGTGATGGTGAAGAAGGTCCGGGTCGGCCCGGCACCGAGATAGCCGGCGGCCCGCTCGAAATCGGCGCCGCTCGTCCGCAGGGCCCCCTCGAGAGAGATCACCAGGAACGGCAGCGCCACAAAGGTCTGGGCGACGATCACCGCGAGGGTGGTGAAGCCGATCTCGATGCCGACCGCGGAAAGGTGCGTGCCGATGAGGCCGCGGCGCCCCAGCGTCGTGAGCAGGGCGAGACCCGCGACAACGGGCGGGAGCACCATCGGAACGGTCACCAACGTCCGCGCGGCTTGCGTCCAGCGACCGGTGGAGCGTGCCAGGACGAGGGCGGTGGGCACGCCGAGCATCAGCACGAGGACGGTCGACACCGCACAGGTGGCCAGGCTCAGCGTCAGTGCATCCTGTGCCCGATCGCTCGCCAGGAGCTGGGGCAGCTCGGCCCAGTTGGCCCGCAGGAGGAGGCCGACCAGGGGGATACCGAGCAGCAACAGGGCCAGCGCCAAGGGCACCCAGGACCAGCGCGGGATTGAGGTCACAGGGGAGGACCGAACCCGGACTCGGTCAGCGCACGCCGACCCTGATCGCCCGTGATGAGTGCGATGAATTCGTCGGCACCCGCCGCGTTCGGTGCATTCGCGACCTTGGCGATCCAGTAGGTGTTCGGGTCGGTCGTCGCCCCCGGGATATCGAACGTATCCACGCGCTCCCCTGCCCGGGCGGCATCCGTCGCGTACACGATCCCTGCGTCCGCCTCACCGGAGGTGACCTTGCCGAGCACATCGGTCACGCTCGATTCCTCCGATACCGGGGCCAGCGCCACTCCCCCGGTCTCCGCCACCCGCACCGTCGCCGCGCCGCACGGCACCTCCGGCGCACAGGTCACGAGCCGCACCCCATCGAGGGACCGGTCGAACCCGGTCACGCCCCCGGGATTGCCGACGGGGACGATCAGGACGAGATGGTTCGTGGCGAACATGACGGGATCACCGTCGACGGCGCCCGCCTCGACAGCCTTGGTCATGGTGCGCTCGTCGGCGGAGGCGAAAACATCGGCAGGGGCGCCTCCGACCAGTTGATCGACCAGCCCGGAGGACCCGTCGAACGAGAACGAGACGTCGGCGCCCTCGGCGACCTCGGAGAACACCTGACTGAGGGACGCCGCAGCAAAGACCGTGGTCCGCCCCGGGCCCCCGGAGGATGCGTCGGTGTCCGTTTCGCCCGCGTCCTGGGTGGCTCGGCCGCAACCGGCGAGGAAGAACAAGGCTGCGATGAGCAGAACGAGCCAGCGCTTCACGAGCGATCCCTTTCGAGGGAGACGTTGGTGGCCTTGATGACCGCCGTCGCCACGGAGCCGACCTCGATGCCGAGTTCCTCCACAGCCTCGGTCGAGATGAGGGAGACGATGCGATAGCGACCGCACTGCAGCTCCACCTGGCTCATCACCGGGTCGGAGCGTACGCCGGTCACCAGTCCGGTGAGGTGGTTGCGGGAGGACCGCATCCCGGCACCGGCATCGAGCTGGTCGACGGGATGGTCCGCTGCGATGTCCTGGGCCAGTCCGGCGAGCTCGGCGCCTTCGACCACGCGGCGACCGACGTCATCCGTCACCGATCCGAGACGCCCCTGATCAATCCAGCGCCGCAGGGTGTCGTCGCTGACGCCCAGGAGGTCAGCAGCATGAGATATCCGAATATGCGCCACGGCATGATCGTAACATCCGCATTTGCGGACAACTCTCTGCTGTGGGCATGCTCATCAACGCCACAGCGCCCGTCCCGACTCGTCGGAACGGGCGCTGGGTGCAGGTCACAGGTTGATCATGTGCCCGGCGACACCGTGCACGGCTTCCTTGATCGCCTCGGAGAGCGTCGGGTGGGCATGGATGGTGCGTCCCACTTCGTCGGCGGTGAGATCCCACATCTGGGCGAGCACGAGCTCGGGCAGCAGCTCCGTCACATCGGGTCCGATCATCGTGGCACCGAGGATCTCGTTGTGCGTTGCGTCGGCAACCACCTTGACGAACCCGGTCGCGTCCCCGAGGCCATGGGCTTTGCCGTTGGCCGAGAACGGGAACTTTCCGACCTTGACGTCATAGCCCTTGTCCTTCGCCTGCTGTTCGGAATAGCCGAAGGTCGCGATCTGGGGCTGGCAATAGGTGGCCCGCGGGATCATGTCGTAGTTGATCGGCATCGTCTCCGCGCCGCCGATCGTCTCGGCGGCGACGACGCCCTGGGCCTCGGCCGTGTGGGCCAGCATGAGCTTGCCGGTCACGTCGCCGATCGCATAGAGGCCCTCGACGTTGGTGCGCATGAAATCGTCGATGGCGATCGCGCCGCGCTCGGTGAGCTCGACCCCGGTGTTCTCCAGGCCATAGCCCTCGGTGCGCGGGGCGAATCCGATGGCGGACAACAGCCGGTCGGCCTCGAGCGTCTCCTGACCGCCCTTCTCGGAGCTGACCGTCACGCGTACGCCGCTTCCGGTGTCCTCCACCGACTCGACCTTGGTGCTGGTCATGAGCTTGACGCCCAGCTTCTTGTACGCCTTCGCCAGCTCGGCGGACACCTCCGGGTCCTCGGTCGGGACGATCCGGTCGAGGAATTCGACGACGGTCACCTCGACGCCATAGGTGGCGAGCACATAGGCGAATTCGATCCCGATGGCGCCGGAACCTGCGATCACGATCGAACCGGGCAGATCGGGGTCGAGGATCAGCTCCTCATAGGTCTGGACGTTGGCGCTGGTCTCCACACCGGGGAGCATGCGGGTCACCGAGCCGGCCGCGATGATGCAGTTGTCGAACGTCAGCGTTTCGTCGTCCTTGCCGCCGGAGACCTTGAGCGTCTTGGTGTCGACGAACTCACCCCACCCGTCGAATTCGGTGATCTTGTTCTTCTTCATCAGGTAGTGGATGCCCTTGACCATGCGGTCCGCCACCCCGCGCGAGCGCTTGTGGGCGACGCCGTAGTCGACGGTGATGTCTCCGTTGATGCCGAAGGTCTTGGCTTCCTTGGTCACGATGTGGGTCAGCTCGGCATTGCGCAGGAGCGATTTGGTGGGAATGCAGCCCACGTTGAGGCACACACCGCCCCAGTAGCGTTTCTCCACGATCGCGACCTTCTGCCCGAGCTGCGCCGCGCGAATCGCAGCGACATATCCACCCGGTCCGGCTCCCAGGACCACAACGTCATAGTGCGCACTCATGGGGCTCACTCTATTCATTCCCTGCGGCTGCCGATGCCGGACCCCGACTCCGGAATGACGCGAACACCTCGAACCGCCACGAGGCACACCCTTCGGAAATATCTCTGATATGAGTTAACGTTCTGTGCGTGACTGTGACTGAGACTTCTTTGTATCGAATCGGCGCCATGATCCGCCAGGCTCGCCAGCACCGCGGCCTCACCCAGTCCCAGCTGGCCGACCAACTGGGCACGAGCCAGAGCGCGATCCACCGCATCGAGACCGGCAACCAGAACCTCAGCCTCGAGATGATCAACCGCATCGCGACGGCCCTCAACAGTGAACTCATCTCCGTGGGCGCGGGCGCTCCCGTGCATCTGCGCGTCAACGGACCCACCAAGCTCTCCGGTGCCATCGACGTGCGTTCGTCCAAGAACGCCGGCGTCGCGCTCCTGTGTGCCTCGCTGCTGAACCGCGGGACGACCGTCCTGCGTGGTCTGGCCCGGATCGAAGAGGTCAACCGCATCATCGAGGTGCTCACCAGCATCGGCGTCGAGGTCGAATGGTCCGACGACCGCTCGGACCTGACGATCAGGCGTCCGAATGAGCTCAAGCTGGATGAGATGGACGTGGACGCCGCCCGGCGGACCCGCTCGATCATCATGTTCCTCGGCCCGCTGCTGCACTTCTACGAGCAGTTCCAGCTCCCCTATGCCGGCGGCTGTGATCTCGGCCAGCGCACGATCGAGCCGCATTTGCAGGTGTTGCGCCACTTCGGCCTGGAAGTGCAGGCGACGGAGGGCTACTACCAGGTCAGCACCAACAAGGTCACCCCGCACAACAGCGTGATCCTCACCGAGCGCGGTGACACCGTGACCGAGAACGCGCTCATGGCTGCCGCGATCACCCCCGGTGTCACGACCATCCGCAACGCCAGCCCCAACTACATGGTCCAGGACCTGTGCTTCTTCCTCCAGGAGCTCGGTGTCCGGATCGAGGGCATCGGCAGCACGACGCTGCGCATCACCGGGGTGGACGTGAACACGGTGCACAAGGACGTCGAATACGCCCCGTCGGAGGACCCGATCGAAGCGATGAGTCTTCTCACGGCCGCGATCGTGACCGAGTCCGAGCTGACGATCCGTCGTGTGCCGATCGAGTTCCTCGAGATCGAGCTGGCCATCCTCCGCGAGATGGGGTTGAAGTTCGATCTCACTCCGGAATACAAGGCGGCCAACGGGCACACCCGGCTGGTCGACCTCACGGTGCACCCGTCGGTGCTGAGGGCGCCGATCGACAAGATCCACCCGATGCCGTTCCCCGGGCTCAACATCGACAATCTGCCGTTCTTCGGTGTGATTGCCGCCGCGGCCAACGGCCGGACCCTGATCAATGACTGGGTCTATGACAACCGCGCGATCCACATGACGAATCTGAATCGCATCGGCGCCAACATCGAGCTCCTGGACCCCCACCGCATCATCGTCACCGGGCCCACCCGGTGGCGTGCAGCTGAGGTCATCTGCCCGCCCGCCCTGCGTCCGGCGGTCTGCATCCTCATCTCCATGCTCGCGGCACGCGGCACCTCGATCCTGCGGGATGTCTATGTGATCAACCGCGGCTACGAGGACCTGGCCAATCGGCTCAACGCGGTCGGCGCGAACATCCAGGTGTTCCAGGACTGACCGATCCGGTGCGGCTTCAGCGCAGGCGTACAGCGCTGAAGCTGTGACTGGGGTGCGCGATTTCATCCTGGGCCTGCACGAGGAGAAGCTCGCGTACCCCCGCATCCGTCGTCGCCTTCAGCACTCCATAGACAATGTTGGCCGTCCGCTCCAGCGCGCCCGCTGTCCCCGGTTCGGTCAACAGGGCCGTCAGGAAAATGGCGCTGGTCAGGTCCCCGGATCCGGTGAAGCGGCGGTCGAGGAGTGGTGTGGTGACGAGCCATGCCCCCTCGTCGTCAACGGCCACCATGTCGAGGGTCCCCGGCTGTTGCCGGTCATGCACGACGGAGGTGGCGAGGACGACGCGGGGACCGCTCGCGCGCAGCCGGTCGATGGCGTCCAACACCTCCTCCAGCGTGGTGGACACCGTGCCTGTCAGGAAGTTGAGTTCGAAGTGGTTCGGCGTGATGACGTCGGCCTTGGGGGCCACTTCGTCGCGCAGAAATTCGGGTACGCCGGGCCGGACGAAGAAGCCGCGGTCCACGTCCCCCATGACGGGGTCGCAGCAATAGAGCGTCGCGGGGTTGCGCTCCTTGACGAGTGCCACGGCGGCCAGGATCTCCCCGCCGACGTCGACCGCGCCCTGATAGCCCGACAGCACCCCGTCCACCCGATCGAGCACCCCGCGCTCGTCGATCCCGAGGACCACTTCGTGGATGTCCGACGCCGAGAGCAGGGGGCCTCGCCAGGTGCCATAGGAGGTGTTGTTGGAGAAGTGAACGGTGATCACCGGCCACACGTCCACGCCGAGCCGCTGCATCGGGAAAACCGCTGCGGAGTTGCCCGCGTGCCCATAGGCGACCGTGGATTGGATGGAGAGGATCGTCGTCACCGGCACATCCTGCCACCGGCACACCCCACAAGTCCGGCCGTGTTCGGGATCCGTGTGCGGGCTGCTGCCACAAGGTTTCGGGGCTTGGTGATGGCGTACGCCATCCTGATGCGCGCATAAAGTGGGGCGCATGTGTGCTGAACGGGACGAGTCCGAGCTGGACGGACTCGACCCCGGCCTGCGCGCGTACGCCTCCTCCGACCCGCCTGATCAGCCCGTCACGCGCTCGCACAGCAATGCCGACAGGGCCGACAAAGCACGGGCCGGTCCCGACAGTTCCGACGATGCTGGCAAGGCCGGGAACGACGAGGAGAGCGGTCTCCATCTGCCGCATCTGCCGCATCTCCCCGTGCCCCAGCTGATTGAGCCCGAAGAGGATCGCTGGCGCTGGCGCGCGAGGATCCGCAGGGATCCCCGCCAGCTGTTCTTCTATCGGATCGGTGTCGGAGTCGCGGGCTTGGTGCTGATGATTGCCGCCATTCTCACCGGCCCCCTTCCCGGTCCGGGGGGCATTCCGCTGTTCCTGATGGGTCTGGCCGTCTGGTCGAGTGAATTCGAGTGGGCGAACCGGTTGATGGGACGGTTCAAGAAGCTCGTCGACCGCTATCGGGGATGGAGCCGCGCCCGGCGGATCCTGTTCTGGGTGGCCGTGATTGCCGGCGCGTGGACGTTCTTCTATGTCGGCACCCTGATCTATGGGATCCCGCCCTGGCTGCCGGACTCCGCCTCCGGATGGCTGAGGCACCTGCCCGGCGTGGCATGACCGATACTGACACCATGCTCTCGGCCCGCCGTTCGCACTCCACCCACTATCCCTATTTCGATCAGCCCTTCATCGCGATGGCCCACCGCGGCGGCGCGCTCCTGCCGGCCAACCTCGGCAGGGAGAACACCGTCCATGCCTTCGCCCGCGCCGTGGACCTGGGCTACCGCTATCTGGAGACCGATGTCCACGTCACGTCCGACGGCGTGCTGGTCGCGTTCCACGACGATCGCCTCGACCGCGTGACGGACCGGACCGGCCTGCTGGCGGAGCTGCCGTGGTCAGAGGTACGCGAAGCCCGCATCGGCGGGCTCGAACCGATCCCAACCCTCGATGAGCTCCTGGAGACGTTCGGCGAGCAACGCTTCAACATCGACATCAAAGCACCGGGGGCGATCGAGCCGCTGGCCAGGAGCATTGTGGCCCACGCCGCCCAGGACCGGGTATGCGTGGGGTCCTTCGGCGTCGACCGCATCCGGGCCTTCCGCCGCCTGATGGGGTCCGCTGTGCCCACCTCGTTGTCCCAGATCGGAGTGGCCTGGACCCGTTTCCTGCCGCTGGCCCGGGTGCTGCCCGCGCCCGGCATGGCCCTGCAGATCCCCGTCCACACCGAGATCCGGGGTCGCCGGATTCGCCTGGTCACCCCGGAGTTGATCGCCCGTGCCCACGCCGCCGGCCGGCACGTGCATGTCTGGACGATCGACGACCCGGCCGAGATGCACGCACTGGTGGATCTGGGTGTCGACGGGCTCATCAGCGATCGTATCGACGTGCTCCGCGAGGTCTGTGAGGAGCGAGGCCTCTGGAGCTGAGGGAACAAAACCGAACGAACGGGCGTTGAAGCTGTCAAGACGTCTTCTGGAGGTTGCAATGGCTGATCGTTCACTGCGCGGAACCGGGTTGGGCGCCAAGAGCTTCGAGGATGAGTCCAGCATTGAGTTCGCGCCTCGTCAGGAAATCGGTTTCGACTGCCCTGTGGGGCACCACTTCTCCCGTGTCTTCGCCGAGGACGCGGAGCTTCCGACCAGTTGGGAATGCCCCCGCTGCGGTCGGCTGTCCAAGCGCTCGGACGGCGCGGAAATGATCCTCAAGGAGGAGAAGCCCGCCCGCACGCACTGGGACATGTTGCTCGAGCGGCGTTCGATCGCCGAGCTCGAGGACCTGCTGGCCGAGCGCATCGATCTCCTGCGGTCCAGGCACAGCGCGTGACCTGAGCCGGTGCCGTCGCGTCACGCGGCTGCACAGACAGCGTCACGCGCTAGTCTCTGGGCCATGACGCAGGCCACCCGAAGTGTCCCCCAAGGGACTTCTGCTTCGCAGTCCCCGGCGCTTCCCGTGCCCACCGGACCCACCGTTGTGTCCGACGGGCGGGAGATTCCCCGACAGCTGGGCCGCATGCGGATCCTCAGCGCGGTGGTCGTGCTGGCTTTCGCCGCTCTGACCGTGCTGCAACTGATCCTGGCCGGTCAATCACTGCAGACCGCGGCCCAGGACACCGCGCAACTCGTGCGCGTCCAGAACATCAAAGCCAACATGTTGCGCGCCGATGCGCTCGCCACCAATGCCTTCCTCATCGGAGGTCTGGAAGCGCCGGAGCAGCGTGAACGTTATGACGAATCCCTGGCCCTGGTGAGCCGCGGAATCGCCGAGGCAGCCCAGGCACAGCCGCTCGACCGTGACGTGTTGGTCGAACTCAACGAGGTGGTCCTGCGCTATTCGGAGGGCATGGCCCAGGCCCGCGCCACCAATCGGCAGGGACTGCCGGTCGGAGCGGGCTATCTGCGGGATTCGAGCAGCCTGCTGCGCGACCGCGGTGTCGTCCTTGTCGATGCGCTCGTGGAGGCCAACACCGAGCGCGCCGGCCAATCCCTCAACGCCCACGTGCCCATCCTGCTGGCCCTGCCCGCGATCGCGGCCCTTGTGGTGCTGGGGCTGATGAACCAGTGGATCGCCCGCCGGTTCCGTCGCCGGATCAACACCGGGCTCGCAGGTGCCGCCGCGGCCGTGTTGGTCCTCGGCATCGCGGCGTTCGCGGTGAGCGCCGCCCAGGCCGGCGCGAACGCCCACTTGCGCGAACACGACTATGCGACCGCAGTCACCGGGTCGGAAGCCCGCAGCGACGCCAATGCGGCCAAGACCAACGAAAGCCTGCGGCTCGTGGCGCGGGGATCGGGACAGGCGTACGAGGAGGCCTGGGTGGCATTCTCCGGTGACGTCACCGATGCACTTGACCGCCCCGAACTCTCGGATGCGCCGCGGGCGGACTGGGAAGAATATGTGACCGCGCACGACGAAGTCGTCCGACTCGATTCCGGCGGGGACTGGGACGCCGCAGTGACGCGGGCGACCCAGCGTGAGGACGGGTCCGCGAGCATGCACTTCTCCTCGTTCGATGCCGGGATGGAACGCCTGATCACCGAATCCGCGGCCACCACCTCCAGCACTCTGCGCGGCGGCAGCCCCGCCTTCATCGTCACCACCATCGCGACGGTCATCGGTGGCCTGGCAGCCGCCGCACTCGCCTGGCGCGGTGTCACGGCTCGTTTGAAGGAGTACGCATGATCCGCCGCCGCGTCGCCGGTTCCCTTGCCGGCCTGTTGACCGTTGTCACCCTGGCCGCCTGCGGCGCCACGCCAACCGCGGTGCCCCCGCTGCCGGAACCACCCGCGGACACCGCTCCCCCGGCCGCCGGGGCCCCCACCTGTGACAACGCAACCCAGTCCTACAGCCCCGGCGCGCTCCCCGGGCCAGACGATCTCCCGGCAGATTCCACGATGGCGGATATCAAGGCCCGCGGACGCCTGATCGTCGGGGTCTCGTCCGACAGCTATCTGCTCGGCTCCCGCAATCCCCAGACGGGTGTGATCGAGGGATTCGACATCGACATGGCGCACGCGGTCGCCCAGGCGATCTTCGGACCGGACGCGAAGGCGCAACTGCGGGTGATCTCCGCGGCGGATCGCATCCCGGTGCTGGAGAACCACGAGGTCGATCTGGTGGTCCGCAACATGACGATGACCTGCGACCGGTGGCAGGACATTGGGTTCTCTGCGGAGTATTACCGTTCCGGGCAGAAGCTCATGGTCCGCAAGGGTTCCGGGATCACGGATCTGGCCGGCCTCGCCGAACACCGTGTCTGTGCTCCGCGCGCGACCTCCACGCTCAACCAGATCCGTGAGCTGGCCCCGAGGGCAGAGATCGTGCCGGCGGACACCCACACCGGCTGTCTGGTGCTCTTCCAGCAGGGTCGGGTCGATGCGATCACCGGTGATGACACGGTGCTGGCCGGTCTGGCAGCCCAGGATCCCTATGCCGTTGTCCTGCCCGGGGAGGCCTTCACCGACGAGCCCTATGGCATCGGCGTCGCTGCCGACCAGGTGGACCTGGCCCGTTTCGTCAACGGGGTCCTCGAGCGCATGCGCGAGGACGGCCGCTGGCAGGCGTCCTATGATCGCTGGTTGCGCCCGACGCTGGGCGAGGGCCGGCAGCCCACCCCTGTCTATGGCCGCAACGCCTGATCAGCCGGAAGGACCTGACATGAGTGCCTGTTCCCAGCCCGGTTGCGCCGGCTCCGTCCAGGATGGCTACTGCGACGTTTGCGGCATGCCGCCGGACGCCCCCGCTGTTCCCGCGACGAGCCCGGCCGATGCCGACGAAGCCACCGCCCTGGCCGAGGACGCCCTGGATTCGGGCCGCAGTGTCGCCTCGGCCCGTCTCGGGTCCGCCGCGGTGGGGTCCTCGCGCACCGGCTCCCAATCGACCCGGCGCGTCCGGTCGGATTCGCAGCGGGTCCGCTCCGCTCGCCTCGGCGCCGGGCTGACCACCATCCCGTCCGTGGCACCCGTCGACCCCCACGTGGTCATCAAATCCGACCCGTCGGTCCCGGAGAACAAACGCAACTGCGCCCAGTGCGGATCGCCGGTCGGTCGTTCCGTCGGGGACCGTCCGGGCCGTGAGGAGGGCTTCTGCTCCAAGTGCGGGACCGCCTTCTCATTCTCGGCGAAGCTGGACAAGGGCGACCTCGTTGCGGGCCAGTACTTGGTGGCGGGTGCCCTCGCCCACGGCGGCCTCGGCTGGATCTATCTCGCCCAGGACCGGAACGTCTCCGATCGTTGGGTGGTCCTGAAGGGCCTCCTCAACTCCGGTGACCCGGACGCCCTGGCTGCCGCCATCGCGGAACAACGCTTCCTCGCGCGCGTCGATCACCCGTCGATCGTCCAGATCTACAACTTCGTCACCCACGATGAAGCCGGCTACATCGTGATGGAGTTCGTGGGCGGCCAGTCCCTGAAGGAGATCCTCAAGGAGCGGATGGCGGCCAACGGGGGCGTCTATGAACCCCTGCCGGTCGACCAGGCGCTGGCGTACATCATCGAGATCCTGCCCGCCTTCCAATACCTGCACGACCAGGGCATGGTCTATTGCGACTTCAAACCCGACAATCTCATCCAGGTCGGCGATGCGGTCAAGCTCATCGACCTGGGCGGCGTCCGGCACCTCGACGACGACGGGTCGGCCATCTATGGCACGGTCGGCTATCAGGCTCCCGAAGTTCCCCGGCAGGGCACGAGCATCGCGTCCGACATCTATACGATCGGGCGCACGCTGCTGGTGCTCTGTTATGAGTTCCGGGGATACCAGACCACCTATCTGCACAGCCTCCCGGAACCGGCGGACACTCCCCTCTTCCAGCAGTACGACTCGCTTTATTGGCTGCTCGCAAAGTGCTGTGCGCCCAACCCCGACGACCGGTTCGGGTCGGCGGACGAGCTCCGGGCCCAGGCGCTGGGCGTACTCCGCGAGGTTGTCGCGCTCAAGGAACCCGGTGCGGCTCAGACCACCGCAACGTCCCTCTATTTCGCGAACCCGGCGGCATCGACGGAGCGCATGACCTGGGACGAGCTGCCGTCGCTGAAACCGGATCCGAGCGATCGGCAGTACGCGTGGCTGCAGAACCTCGCCGCCGGCGATCCCGCCACGAGGCTGCAGGACCTCGCCGAAGCGCCGGAGGAGACCGCCGAGGTGTGGCTCGCCCGCGGCGAGGAGCACCTGCGTGCCGGCGACCCGGCCATGGCCGAGCACTGCGCCCAGACGATGCTCCAGGCCGACCCATGGGAGTGGCGCGCCCTGTGGCTGAGTGGTCTGGCGGCGCTGCAGGCAGCGGACCCCACCCGGGCCCAGCAGGCGTTCAACACCGTCTACCAGCAGGTGCCGGGCGAACTGGCACCCAAGCTGGCGCTCGCTGTCGCATGCGAGACCGGAGGTCAACTGGACGTCGCGGAAAACCTCTATCGCACCTGTGTGGAGACCGATGCCGCCTATGTCGCCCCGGCATCGTTCGGCCTTGCCCGCGTACGCGTGGCCCGCAACGACATCGCCGACGCGACCGCCGCGCTCGACATGGTGCCCCCCAGCAGCCGCAGTTATGTGGAAGCGCGGCGCTTCCGCGCTGATCTGCTGTCCAATGCCGAACAGGTCGATGTCGCGACGCTCGACGCCGCGATGAAGAGCATCGACGGACTATCACTGGGAGTCACCGAGCGCGAGACGATCGTCTCGCGAGTGCTGACCCGAGCCCTGCAGTTGATCGACCAGCACGGACCGCAACAGGGCACGATCGGTTCGTTCGACACCAAGGAGACCGCCATCAGAGAGGCGCTCGAAAGTTCCTATCGCAGCCTGGCCCGCGAGGCAGCACGGCCCGAGGACCGGATCGATCTGGTCAATCAGGCCAACTCGGTGCGGCGTTGGACGTTGCGATGAGCCCCGACCCGGACCCGTCCGCGATGGGCTCACCCCTGGACGACCTTCCCCCGTGGGTCCCTGCTGCAACTCCGCGGACGTGTGAACGCTGCGGGCATCCCATGTCCGAGGAGGCAGGTTTCTGCGAAGCCTGCGGTGCGGCGGTGTCCACGCCTCTGCACGACGAGGAGGGCGACCGGAACCACTTCGTCCTCGCTCCTGCCTCGTGGGTGGCGGGCGTCTGCGATCGCGGACAGGTCGATCGTGGCAACGAGGACGCCCTCGCGCTGGCGGCCGCTGAACCACAGGGCTCCCATGCGGCGCTGGTCGTGTGTGACGGAGTCACCTCCGCACCGGACTCCGATGTGGCCTCGCTCGCGGCAGCCCGCGCCGCACTCGCCATCCTCGCCGCCCCGTTCAGCAAGGGCCTGGGCGGTCAGTCGAGTGCGGTGGTCGCCGCCGGGCGTACGTTCGATCGGGCGATCAGGGAAGCCCAGGCGGCCGTGCTGCGTGAGAGCGAACGCAGTGGCGTCCGGACCGGCGCCTCGACGATTGCCGGTGCGGTTGTCGCCGGGAACGTCGTGTGGACCATAGGGATCGGCGATTCCCGGGTCTATCTGATCCCGGACGAGGGCAAGCCGCTCATGCTGACCACCGACGACTCGATGGCCGAGTTCCTCATCGCGTCCGGAGTGCCGCGCGCCGACGCGGAAGACACCCCGATCTCGCACACGATCACCCGGTGGCTCGGGGTGGATGCCCCGGATATCGATCCACATGCCCGCCGGTTCGAATTGTCCGGACCCGGCTGGCTCCTCGTCTGTTCCGACGGTCTGTGGAACTATGCCTCCGACGAAAAGGACATGGCGGCGGTCTTCGCGCAGGTGCGTGCCTCCGGTGTTCCCGATGAACCGCTCGCCCTGGCGCACGGAATGGTGCAGTGGGCCAATGATCAAGGCGGGAGCGACAACATCACGGCCGCTTTGGCGCGCGTCGGCTGAGCCCTGAGACGCTCGGGCGTACGCCCGGTGACGCGCGGCGTACGCCCGGTGACGCGCGGCGTACGCTATCCGCGCGGGGGCATCCCGCGCCTGTTGAATTGCAGGAGGCCGATGAAGCCCGCGATGCCGAAGACCAGCAGCGCCCACGTGGCGATCGTGGCGTCGCCGCGGAAAATCGCGAACAGCTGTCCAGTCACAAGGAAACTCAGGGCGAAGATGCCGATGGCGAACACGAGTCGGGTCATGGCAGAAAACTCCTGATGTGGATCGATGAATGGGCTGCGGTGTGGTCGACGGTCACGGTCAGCGCTGGTCACCCGGGTTGCCGGAAGTCTTTCCGTCGTCCTCGACGACCTCGCCGGAGATCACGTCTCCGTGGTCCCGGGGAGACGACGGATCCTCATGGAATCCGGGGGCCCGACCGGGCATCCCCGACATGCCAGGCACTCCGAAGGGTGGGAGCATCCCCGGGGCAGGTGTGAACTTGCGGGCCTGCCGGGCGATCGACCAGCCCAGGAGGCGACGCATGAGGGGACGGGTGAAAGGCACGAGGAACAGCAGCGCGACGATGTCGGTCAGGAAACCCGGAAAAACAAGCAGCACCGCGCCGATCAACACCATCGCTCCGTCGGCCATTCGGCCGCTCGGGAACTCTCCGGTGCGCAACGCCTCATTGATGCCCTGCCAGGCCTTGCCACCCTCACGGCGAGAGAGCCAGGTGCCGAGAACCGCGATGGCGAGCAGGAGCCCGATGGTGGGCAGCAGCCCGATCCAACTGCCGACCTGCAACAACGTCCAGATCTCGGCCATCGGCACCGCGATGAGCAGCACCAACAGCAGGGCAATCGTCCAGGAGCGTCGGGGGCGGGCGGGGCCGGGGGGCAGCTGGCGAAAGCTCATCGGCCGATCGGCCTGCCCTTGCCGCGCAGCCCCCGCACCTGAGCGATGCGGTGGTTGATGCCCATCTTCGTCGTCTGCTTGAGCGCTTCGAAGAATACGTCGGAGGTCATCTTGGAGTTGCCCCGCTCCCGTTCCTTGAAGTCGATCGGGACCTCGACGACGCTCATGCCGTTCTGATAGGTGTGCCAGGTCAGGTCCCGTTGGATGCCGTAGCCCTCGGCCTCGATGTCGTCGATGATGCGGCGCAGGGTCTCCGCCTTGAAGGCGTTGAGCCCGCCGGTGACATCCTTGATCGGCATGCCGAGCATCAGCCGGGTCCACAGGGAACCGGCGCGGGACAGGATCTCGCGGTGGAGCGGCCAGTTGACGACCGAGCCGCCCTTGACCCAGCGCGAGCCCTTGACCATGTCGGCCCCTGCCACGAGCGCGTCGAGGAGCCGGTGAAGCTGCTCCGGCTGGTGGGAACCGTCCGCGTCGAATTCGACGAGCACGTCATAGTCGCGCTCCAGCCCCCAGCGGAAGCTCGCGAGGTAGGCCGCACTCAGACCTTCCTTGCCCTTGCGATGGAGCACCTTGATGTGATCGTCGGCCGCGGCGAGCTTGTCGGCGACCTCTCCGGTCCCGTCGGGAGAGTTGTCGTCGGCGATGAGGATGTGGGCGGCGGGCACTGACGTCCGAAGACGCTGTGTGATCGACTCGATGTTCTCGACCTCGTTGTAGGTCGGGATGATGACGAGAATCCTGCCCAGGCCCGGATAGGAATCAGTGCTGTCCGCCACGGTCACTTCTTTCGGTGGTCGTCAAAGGTCCCAGCCTGCTGGCTGTCGACAATCCATTGTGTCCCATCTTGTCCCCGAACACCGACTGCCGGTCCGTGCGGCGGTGCACCCAGGCGATTCGGCCTGCCCACATGATGCCGACTCCCGCCCCCAGGAGGATGAGCACGTCATAGACCTCGGCGAACCGGACGGCCGGGGTGAGGCCCGTGCGCACCGGGACCGAATAGCTGTTGGAGGCGGCTGTCCCCACCCGCGTGCGGTCGAGCACCCGGCCGAACGGGTCGATGAAGCCCGATTCGGCGTTCGTCGTCGAGACGACGATTTCGCGTCGGGCTTCCATGGCGCGAACCCGGGTGATCGCGAACTGTTGAGGGATCTGGGCGGTGCCGCGATAGGTGGCGTTGTTGGACTGCACGACCAGGACCTGACCGCCCCGGACAGCCTCGTGGACCGTGTCGTCATAGGCGAGCTCGAAACAGATCACGTCCCCGACCTGGATGATTCGTCCGTCGGGGAGTTCTCCGGTGAGTACGCCGGGTCCGGTGCCGGGCACGGATTGCGCTCCGACCAGTTCCAGCAGGGGGATCCGGGGCAGCAGCACATCACGGAACGGGATGTACTCACCGAACGGGACCAGATCACGCTTGTGATAAGTGTCGGTCACTCCCGCGTCCGGGTCCCACCACAGCGCTGTGGTCTGGCGTTCGTCCTCTCCCGGACCTTCGGTCACAGCGCCCACGAGAATGGGGCGCTCCGCAATGGCCACCGCTGCGGTGACCGTTGCCCGGGTCTGCGCATCGATCTGTGGGTCGATGTCGGTGGAATTCTCCGGCCACAGGACGAAGTCGGGCATGGGCACCACTCCGGCCCTGGCCCGTGCCATCAGGTTGATCGTCTCCCCGAGATGGTTGTTGGTGACGGACCGGGCACGGCCCATCGCGCCGATGCCGGCACCCCCGTCGACATTGCCCTGGACCATGCCGATGGTCACCGGCTCATCGACGTCCCCCGTCGGTTCAGCAGGCTGATAGCCGGCTGTGAGGGATATGACACCCGCGCTGCCGATCAGGACGCCCATCGTCACGGTCGCGGGACACACCCATCCGCGGGGGTTCGCCCACAAGCGGACCACGAGGGCCGCCAGCAGTGCACCAGCGGTCGCGGTCACCACGGTGACGCCCGCGACCCCGACGATCGGCAACAGACCGGCGAGTGGGGCATCGACCTGGGCGTACGCCAATCGGATCCACCCGAATCCGCCGAACGGAACCCGGGAATAGAGGAATTCGACCGCCGCCCAGCTGAGTCCGACCGCGAGCGGCCACCAGGCGAGCCGGCGCACCCACATCACCAGCACGCCGAGCACCCCGAAGAACAGAGCCTCGAAGGCAATGAGCGCGGCCGCGAGGAACGGGCCGACCCCCTCGACGAGCGCGGACAACCAGCTCAGCGACACCGCGCCGAGGCCAAGCCCAAAGCCGTACCCGACCCCGAACCCCCGCCCCGCCGGACGCAGCCGAGGATCGAACAGCATCAGCCAGCCAGCCATTCCGACGAACAACAGGGGCCACAGGTTGGTGGGTTCGAACGCCAGACCGACCAGCGCACCCATCGCGACGGCAACGAGGAAGCGCAAACCTCGCGGCCAAGTCGGGAGCAGGGTGCGCACCGGAGCACGGGACCCGGTGGGCAGACAGAGCGTCACGTTCGGAACTCTACCTCTGCATGCCATAGGGGGAGGGTCTGCCGCAGGGCCCGACCGCGGTCACAGGGGCGAGCGGTCGGCGAAGGGCACGGAGAGCACCAGCGTGGTGTGGGTGGAGACCCGAGCCTGCGACCGGATCTCCGCGAGCAGGTGTTCGAGATCGGTGGGGTCCTGGCACTGGACCAGCAGGAGGTAGTTGGCGTCACCGGCAATCGAATAGCAGGACACGATCCCCGAGATGCTCCGCAACCGCTCCGCCGTGTCATCGGGCTGACCCAGCTCGAAGGGCTGCACAGCAACGAACGCGGTGAGGCTCCGACCCAGCGCTGCTTGGTCGATGCGAGCCGTGTACCCCTGGATGATCCCCTTCTGCTCCAACCGGCGGACACGCTGTTGTGCGGCCGACGTGGAAAGCCCGGTTTGCTTCCCTATGTCGGTATAGGAGATGCGCCCATCCGCAGCCAGCAGCTTCAGGATTCTCTTGTCCATCTCCTCCATGGAAGAAGTGTTCCACTGCTGGCGCGTCTCCCGGGATCCGTCCACCGGTGGGGAATCATTGATTAATGACCAAACCGGCCCACGGTCCGCGGCTCATGCTGCTGGACACCGCCAGCCTCTATTTCCGTGCGTTCTATGGCATGCCGGACAGTCTGCGTTCCCCCGAGGGCGAACCGGTGAACGCCGTCCGGGGCCTGCTCGATTTCATCGCCCGGCTGGTCCGCGATCATCACACAACCCATCTGGTGGCCTGCTGGGACAACGATTGGCGCCCCCAGTGGCGGGTGGATCTGCTGCCGAGCTACAAGACGCACCGTGTGGCTGTTCCCGATCCGGGCTCTGCCGCGGCTGCCGTGATCGGTGCCGGTGGTGTCGGCGCGGAGTCCGGTGTTGCCGAGGAAGCCCCGGACGCCCTCGCCCCGCAGGTGCCATGGATCGCCGAGGCACTCACCGCTCTGGGCATCACCATCGTGGGCGCAGACGGGTTCGAGGCCGATGATGTGATCGGGACCCTCGCCACCAGGTTTGCCCCCGAGTGTCAACGCGTGGACATCGTGACCGGGGACCGGGACATGTTTCAGCTCGTGGATGATGATGCGGGCATCCGGTGCCTCTACCCGGCGCGCGGGATGTCCAATCTCGCCGTGGTGGACGCGGCCTGGGTCCGGGAGAAGTACGGGATCGAGCCCCAGCGGTATGCGGACTTTGCCACCCTCCGTGGGGATACGTCCGATGGGATTCCGGGGCTCGCCGGAGTGGGCGAGAAGACAGCGGCCACGTTCGTGAATGCGTACGCCGACCTGGGTGCTCTCGTGGCCGCCGCTGAAGACCCCGAGTCCGGCCTCACGAAAGCCCAGCGGAACCGCGTGCTGGCGGGCCGCGACTATCTCGAGGTGGGGCCGGCGGTCGTGCGCGTCAGGCGCGATCTCCCGCTCGACGTCACGCTCACGGACACCGCCTTGCCGACGGCTCCGGGCGACCCCGAGGGCTTCGCTGCCATCACCAGCCGACTCGGGCTTGGCGGCAGCGCCGAGCGCATCGAAGCTGCGCTGGCTGCTGTGGGCGACGGCTGACAGCCACCATCCGAGGACAACGGGTGTCGTTCAATTACCCCTTGTTGCGACGCAGGACGGTGGTGAACGTGAGGATGATCCCGGCGAACCCCAGAACCGCTCCCACCACGAAGCCGATGGTGTCGCTGGGCACCGCTGGACAGGCACCGTCCGGGCACGAACGCCAAGGGGTGAGGAAGAACAACGCCATGATGGCGAAGCCGACGAAGAACAGGATCTGCCCAATCACAAAGTTGCGGGAAAGACCGAGACTGTCCATGCGGGATCATCCTTCAGTGTGTCGAAGATTCTGGGCCGAGAGCGCTGCGGCCGGAAGACTCCGGCGTGGTGGGCTGGTCGAAGCGTGCCAGCAACGCATCGGTGGCGTCCAGCCAGCTCAGCTCTGTCCGAATATGGACCAGCCGCCGGGCCCGGGCCGCATAGCGCAGCGCGGCTTGCGGGTCGGTGCCCCGCGGCCACTCCTCCGCGGTCAGCTCAGCCTCGATCTCCTGCAGTTCGGATCTGCGTTCGGCCAGCGTTCGCCGCGTGGTTGGCAGGGGGCACAGGCCACCGAACCACAGATGGAGATCGAACGGGTCGCGTGGCCCGGAGGACATCTCGGGTGGTGATGCCAGCCATCGCTGGAACTCCTCGCGTCCCGCATCGGTGATCTCGTGGGGGTGCTGACTGGGCCGATCGGTCTGCACCACCGTGTGCCGGGTGACCATCTTCGCCTTGGTCAGCCCCGCCAGGGTCCGATAGATCTGGGCCTGGTCCGCCGACCAGATGCCCGCGCTGGCGATCCGTTGCCGCAGGTCGTAACCGGTGAGCGGACATTCGTGGAGCAAACCCAGAATCACGTGCTTGAGAGACACCTATAAAGGATATGTCCTATAGAGGACGCGTCTCCTATAGGACATATCCTGATCAATCGTGTCGTGCCTCAGCGCAGCGCCAGCTCAGCTCGGGACGGAGCGTACGGCTTGAACAACAAGGGCATCCCGGCTTCCTTCGGGGTGCGGTTGGCCTTGGCCAAGTTGCACGGACCGCACGCTGAGATCGTGTTCAGCCACGAATTCGGCCCGCCGCGTGAGGTCGGCAGCAAGTGGTCGACCGTGGTCGCGTGCGCACCGCAATACGCGCAGGTGTGCCTGTCTCGCTTCAACACTCCCCGCTTGGTCCACCCGGGTGCACGCGCATAGAGGAAGGCCGTCTTGACATAACGGATCAGTCGGAGAACCACCGGCCACGGATAGGGACCGATCGCGTGCCCTTCCCGGGCCTCCTCAACGATCGCGACCTCACGCACCAGCATGCCGATCGCGTGCTTGACCGACACCGTGTGCAGCGCTGTGTTGTCGGTGTTGAGCACCAGGACACCGCTCATGATCTCCTCCTTCCGTGGCGACGAAGTGTGCTGAAAACACAAAAACCGCCCTGCGCGGACCGCAGGACGGTGGCATGCGCCAACAACTCCGAGGGGGAGGTGTCAGCCCAGACAGCCGTCGATCGTGCGGCGACGCAGGCAGGGGCACCAGGGCGACAGGCTCTGGTCACCGGAGACGTGACCCAAGGTCGTGCGCTCGTTGCTCATTGCCTGCTCCTTCCGTGCTCCTGTGGCTGGGCGTTCCAGCGGGCTCATCGTGCCCGGCGTGGGCAATGATCCGGAAACAGAATAGTTGCGAGTCGGGAAACTGTCACCGAATTTAATGGCGGAAAATCCTCTGGGCCACCCCTTGGCGGGGAAAGGGATTTCCTGCCGTCTCAACTCTTCTTGAGGACGTAGACGGCGGATCCTGCCAACAGGTTCGCCATGCGTACGCCGCGCCTCAGCGGCCGCCATGACTCCACCAGAGGGATCCGGGTCTCGATCTCGAATCCGGTGGCGTGGAAGAACGCCTCGAGGTCGGCGAGGGTGGTGTAGCGCACGTTGGGCGAGTCGTACCACGTGAACGGCAGGTCCTTCGAAATCGGCATGTGGCCGCCGATGAGCGAGAGGCGGTTGCGCCAGAGCCCGAAGTTGGGGACGGACACGATGATCCGCTCCCCCACCCGGCCCATCTCCTCGATCAGGGCGCGAGGCTGGCGGATCGCCTGCAGGGTCCGCGACATCACGACCATGTCATAGGAGTCGTCGGCAAAGTCGTGGAGCCCTGCCTCGATGTCGAGATCGATGATCGACAGACCGCGCCGGATCGCCTTGATCACCTGCTCGTTGTCGCTGTCGACGCCGGTACCGGTGCAGCCCTTGTGTGCCATCAGGTGTGCGAGCAGCGTGCCGGAGCCGCAGCCGAGATCCAGGACACGGGAGCCCGCAGGGATGAGATCGGCCACGAGCGCGAGGTCGGCCCGCAGGGGCGGTTGTCCGAGCGGTGCGTCGTGATCGGTGACCGTCACAGGACCTCCTCCTGCGCTCGCTCCAGGAAGGCCCGGAGGGTGTCGTGGTAGGCCGGGATCGGGAGCAGGAACGAGTCGTGGCCCCAGACGGACGGGATCTCCCGGAACGTCACCGGCAGCCGACCGCGCTCCAGGACGTGGGCAATGCGGCGCGAGTGGCTCGTGTCGAAGCGCCAATCGGTGTCGAACGACAGGACACAGAACTTGGTGCCGGCCGCCTGGACGGCTGCGAAGGCGTCCCCGGGGTTCGCCTCGTCGATGTCGGCGAACGCATCGAAGTAGTCCATGACGCGGGTCAGATAGAGATAGGAGAGGGCATCGAACCGGTTGAGAAAGGCCTCGCCCTGATAGTTGAGATAGCTCTCGACCGCGAAGTCCGCGCCGAAACCGTGGCGCGGGGTCTCCGAGTCCTGGAACCTGCGCCCGAATTTCTCCGCAAGTCCCTCCTCGGAAAGATAGGTGATATGGGCCATCATCCGGGCGATGGACAGCCCGAAGGTCGGGGTGGTGCCCTCCTCGCGATAACGGCCCTCCGCGAATCCGGGATCCCGCTTGATGGCCTCGCGGGCGACGGCCGAGAACGCGATGTTCTGTGCCGTGAGCCGTGAGGATGCGGCAATGATCACCGCGTGCGTCATGTCCTCCGGGTGGGTCAGCACCCATTGCAGGACCTGCATGCCGCCGAGGGAACCACCCACTGCGGCGAGCAGCCTGCGTACGCCCAGATGCGCCAGCAGAGCCCGATGCACCGTGACGAAGTCCGCCATCTGGAGCAGCGGGAAATCGAGCGCATATTCCCTGCCGGTCTCCGGGTTCACCGAGGTCGGACCGGTCGTTCCCTGGCAGCCACCGAGCAGGTTCGCCGAGACCACGAACAGCCGATCGGTGTCCACGGGGCGTCCGGGACCGATGAGGTTGTCCCACCAGCCCGGCTTCCGGGCGCCCTCGTGGAAGCCTGCGGCGTGGGCGTCACCGGTGAGGGCATGGCAGATGAAGACTGCGTTGGTGCCCTCGTCGTTGAGCTCGCCATAGGTCTCGTACGCGACGTCGACCTCGGTGAGGACGGCACCACTGACGAGGGTGAGGGGGTGGGACGCGTCGAACAGCCGCACATGCTGCGTTTCGACGATGCCCACCCCCGGGCCGACTGGTT
>DUOB01000003.1 GCA_012839035.1 Propionibacterium sp. | reverse complement strand
GCCGTAAGCAGCAGCAGGTTCATCAGATGCGGCTGATATCGCCGTGGAATGCGGGCACCCCGCACTGCGGCCACCAGGCCGGTCCGCAGCGGCGTACCCCTGCCGTCCGCCAACCCCAGCAACACCGCCGCATAGGCAGCCTTCAGTGCCGACACCGTATAGCCGTTGTCGGCGAAGCGGGCGGGCCTCGGGTCAGCCTCGACGTCCTTCACCCAGATCCGCCACTGGTCCCGACGCGCTTCGGGCAGGAGATCGATGGCCAGTTCGGGAGGCTGCCCCGACCATCCGTCCACGACGGCACGGCGCACGAGCTCGGACCAGAGCACGCAACAGTCGCCGGCCAGCGGATCGAAATGGGTCAACTGGGACACCGCACGAGCGGCTGCCGCCGTGGCGTCCCGGTCGGTCAGTCGGGTCAGGCCCACAATGGACGTCCGCATGAGGGCGCCGTTGCCGGCGCTGCGGCCGCTGCGTTCATGCAGGATGCGTGACGCGGTACGCAGGACCTCGCCGCGCGGGCCGGTCAGATCGGCGACTTCCCGGAGCAGCGTGCCGGTCTGTACGCCGACATCGGTCGCCCCTTCCGCCAGCCATTCCTCGAAAGCCCCGGCGACCCGGTCCAGCGCAGGGGCCGAGGTCAGGTCCGCTCCGGTCGCGGAGACGCGCGCGATGCAGACGGTCATCTGGGTGTCGTCGCTCCACTCGCCCGGCGCATAGGGGCCCAGTCCGCCACCGATCATCTCCGGCTCGTGGACCGGTGGTGCAGCGAACTCGTAGGGCACCCCGAGCGCGTCTCCACAGGCCTGACCGACGAGTGCACCGGCGGCCCGGTCGAGCTGTTCGGAGGTCAACTTCATGGGTGCTTCCTAATCTCCGGGTCGTGTGCCCGGCGTGACCGTGCCCGGGGTGGCCTCCGTCGTCGGTGTGGCGCCGGGCGGGGACTCTGCGGGCTGGTTGCCATCACCCGGCTGATTCTCACCCTCCGCCGGGAGGCCGCCCTCGGCCGGCTCGTTCTCGTCGGGCAGGCCACTGGGGATGGCAATCTCGCCGACGCTATTGCCGAGCTCATCGGTGATGAGGAGCGCGACGTTGCCCTGTGCGGTGTCGAACGTGACCAGACCGGAGACGGATGCGGGCGCGATCAGTTCCTTGGATGCCAGAACGGGTTCGTTCCCGTCCAGCCCGAGCACGGGGGCGATCTCGGCGCCGTGTGGGGTACGGAGGCTGAAGTACAACGGGTTCGCCTGCACCTTGCCCTCTGTCGCGGTGATGAGCACGTCCAGCACCAGATAGCGGTTCTTGGGCGGTTTTGCGTACGGTCCGTTTTCCGTCCGCTGCCACGAGAATCCCCGCACGGTCACGGTTGCGACGCCCTCCTGGGCGCGGACCGACACCTCGGAACGGCTCGTCATGAACACCCGTTCCTCCGGGGGCGTCGGCGTCGGGGTGGGCGGTTTGGGGGTGGGAGTGCGGGGAACGGTCGCCGATGGGGTCGGCACGGCACCGGTCACCGTGGTGCCGCCACAGGCGGGCAGCACGGCGAGAGCGGCGATCATCACGGCGGTCCCGCCGCAGCGGCTCATCCTGCTCCAGTTGCCCATCTTCCGAGTCTCTCGCACGCATCGGCAGGAGCTGCCCACCGACCGTCGGCGTGTTCATCGAGTGCGGATGAAGACCAGGAGGTCGGTCCAGCTCCCGTCGCCCAGCTGCTCGGCCTGGGGCAGACGGCCGACCAGGCCGGCACCGGTGTTCTGGGCGACGGCCTGGGAGCGGAGGTTCTCCGCAGCCGCCCGCACCATGACCGTGCGGTGGAAACGGGGCGCGTCCCTTCCAATGCCCAGCGTGAAATCCGCGACCGTGCGGGCCGCGTCGCTGATCAGGCCTCGGCCCCGTGCGGCGGGGTGAGCCCAGTAGCCCAATTCGCCGGCACCCGAACGATCACGGAGCCGGAACAGCGAGAGCGCACCGACGCAGCGGTCGTCCCCGCGAGCGGTGATGCACCACGTCCAGTCGGTCAGCGTCGCTGCCGTCTCCCGGCAGTCCTCCACGAACTCCAGGGCATGCTCCCGGCGATAGCCGCGGGGGAGAGCGCCCAACCAGTGTTGGCTGACCGGATCCGCGCACGCTTCCACGATGCGGTCGGCGTCGTCGTCCTCGAACGGGCGCAGGACCACCCGCTCGCCGGTGAGGACTGGCTGGCGGGGAGGCGCGACCGATCGGCGCGGGTCGGTGGCCAGGGCAGTGGCCACCCAGTGATCGACGAGCGTCCCGCGCTGATCGCGGTGAGCGCGGCGTACCCCCTCGAACCCGAACCCCAGCGCAGCCGCCGCATGCCGGGAGGCCCAATTGCCCACCTTCGCCGACCAGACGACGGCCTGCAGGCCGAGGACGTCGTACGCCCAGTCGAGCGCGAGTCGGCCGGCGCTCCTGAGGATCCCGCGACCGCGGGCGTCCGGGTGCAGGCCGAACGCGATCTCGCCCCGTTGACCGTCCAGCAGGCGGATCTCGATGGTGCCGCAGAACTCGGGTGCGCCGTCCGGGGTGGGCGGAGCCTCCACGGCCCACAGCATGGCACGGCCGGCATCGACCTCCCGGGGCACGAGCATGGAGAGAAACGCGTGGCCATCCGCCGCGCCGTAGGGGTGCGGGGTCGTGGTCCATCGCGCGAACTCCGGGTCGTTGCACATCTCCACCAGCCGAGGCAGATCATCACTGCGGTGCGCGCGCAACACCACGGGATGGTCGATCAGCGTCGGGACCGAATCGGGCCACCGCTGCCCCGGGCCGGGCCCGTCGGGAAAAAGCATGCCGGGATTCAAGCGGAAGTCGCTGACATCACCAAGTCCTTTAGGCTGGGCCGAACTGAAGGGTGGGACTGCCGGGCATGGTGACCGACATTGCTTTGATCTTCGTCTTCATCGTCGTCGGCGGGGTCTTCGCCAGCGCCGAGATGGCCTTGGTGTCGTTGCGCGAGAGCCAGATCCGCCGGATCGCCGGCCGCGGGAAGCGCGGGGCGACGGTGGCGAAGCTGGCGGCGAACCCGAACACGTTCCTCTCCGCCGTGCAGATCGGCGTGACCCTGTCGGGCTTTCTGTCCGCCTCGTTCGGTGGCGCGACGATCGCGAGGCTGCTCGAGGTATTCCTTGCCGAACGAGGCGTGCCGTGGGCTGACAGGCTGGCCCTGGTCCTGGTGACGATCGCCATCTCCTATTTCTCGATCGTGCTGTCCGAGCTGACCGCCAAACGGCTGGCGATGCAGCGCGCGGAGGGGTTCTCCCTCGCGCTGGCGCCGATGGTCAACGCGATCGCGACCGTCCTCAAACCGGTGATCTGGTTCCTCGGGGTGTCCACCAATGTCGTCGTGCGGGTCCTGGGCGGTGATCCGGGGGCGGCGCGCGAGGAGGTCACCGACGAGGAGATCCGGTCGATGGTGTCGTCGTCGCTCACCCTCGGGGACGAGGAGCGGCGGATCATGGATGACGTGTTCGACGCCGGTGAACGCTCGCTGCGGGAGGTGATGATCCCGCGCACGGAGGTCGAGTTCCTGGATGGTGACCTGCCGGCGTACAAGGCCGTGCGCATCATGGTCGACGCCCCCCACTCGCGCTACCCGGTGACCCGTGACTCCGCTGATGACATCGCGGGATTCGTGCACGTGCGCGACCTGTTCGATCCCGAGGTCGCCACGCGCTCCACTCCGGTGATCGAGTTCGTACGCCCGATCCTCGCCCTTCCCGAAACCGTGAAGGTGCTGCGGGCGCTGAGCGAGATGCGACGCAACTCGGTGCACCTGGCGCTCGTGCGCGACGAATACGGTGGGACGGCCGGCATCGTCACGATGGAAGACCTGGTGGAGGAGCTGATCGGGGACATCACCGACGAATACGACATCGTGACCGACCCGGCGCAGATGGGTGTCGGCACGATGGAGCTGGAGGGCCTGGTGTCCCTGGAGGATTTCGGGGACGAGACCGGTTATGTCCTCCCGGAGGGCCCCTATGACACGGTCGCGGGGTATGTGATGGCGCAGTTGGGTCGGTTGCCGGCCGTGGACGACGAGATCGAGGTCGCGCTGGCCCAGATGGACACCCCCGAGGACGCCGAACCGGTGCCGGTGTCCCTCCGGGTGACCGAGCTCGACGGGCGCCGGGCGGCGCGCATCCTGCTGCGAAGGATGAACTCGGTCGCGGATTCGGACTCCGGCAGTGAACAATGACGCCCATGCCTAACACGTCGATGCAGAACGCCAAGCCGCGTGCGCTTTCCCTGGCCCAGCCCACCGCCGATTCGATGCACCTCGGGAATTACCTCGGTGCCCTGCGTCAGTGGGTCGGGATGCAGGACGAGTTCGAGGCGTTCTTCGGGGTGGCGAATCTGCACTCCTACAACGAATGGCCGTCGCCCGAGGAGCTGCACGAGCGTACGCTCGCGACCGCCGCACAGATCATCGGCGCGGGAATCGACCCGGAGCGCTCGGTCGTGTTCGTCCAGTCGCAGGTGCCCGAACACACCCAGCTCATGTGGACGCTGGCCTGCCTGACGGGCTTTGGTCAGGCTTCCCGCATGACGCAGTTCAAGGACAAGTCCGCCCGGCGCGGTGTGGACACCACCAACGTGGGCCTGTTCACCTATCCCGTCCTGATGGCGGCGGACATCCTGATCTATCAGGCCGACAAGGTGCCGGTGGGGGAGGACCAGCGTCAGCACCTCGAGCTCACCCGCGACCTCGCGGAGCGTTTCAACGCGCGTTATGGCGAGACGTTCGTCGTTCCCGACGCGCACATCCTCGCGTCGGTCGGAAAGATCCAGGACCTGCAGGACCCGACCGCCAAGATGTCGAAATCCGCGGCGTCCCCGAACGGGCTGGTGAACCTCCTCGACGACCCCAAGCGGAACACCAAGAAGTTCAAGTCCGCCGTCACCGACTCCGGCTCCGAGATCCGTTATGACGAGGAGAACAAGCCGGGGGTCTCCAACCTGCTGTCGATCCTGTCCGCAGTGACGGGTACGCCCATTCCGCAGCTCGTCGAAGAATTCGAGGGCAAGCTCTATGGGCATCTCAAGGTCGCCGTCGCCGAGGCCGTTGCCGACGAGATCACCCCGGTCCGGGCCCGCGCGCTGGAGTTGCTCGACGACCGGGCCGAGCTGGAACGGATCCTCGATGACGGGGCCGAGAGGGCACGCAACGTTGCGTACGCCACCACGAAGTCGGTCTATGAAAAGATCGGGATGCTCATCTAAGGAGGGTCATGGGGGCTGGGGATGCGGACGGATCGCGCCTGCTGACCACTGATCAGGTGGCCCCCCTGCTCGCGGCCGCTGTCCGCCATGCCGGGGGCACGCTCGTGTCGTGGTCTCTGGACCACGTCGATGCCAATCCGAATCGGTCGACGACCGCCACCTATGGTGCCGTCGTCGATTGGCCGGCCGGTCGGCGCAAGGAACTGCTGGGGGTGAGCGCCCGCGCGCACGGGCGCAGCCGGAACGATGTGCGGGCCGAGATCTTCGCCGATGGTGACCGGGAAGCGGTGGTCTGGCTCTATCCCAACGATCCGGATCTGCCCGGTCTGGCCCGTGCGGCGCGGCCCGCGTCCATGGCGGAACTGCTGTCGCCGGTGGTCGGGTTCCGGCTGCGGCCCGACCAGGTGAAGCTGCGCATGATCGGCTACCGGCCGCGCCGCCGCGCGGTGCTGCGGGCGACGGTGCTCCCGGACCCCGGCCAGGGCGTCCGCCGCACGGTCTTCTATGTCAAGGTCCTTCGCGAAACCCACTTCGCTGCCGTGCGGCAACGGCACGAGGTGCTGCGCAGCGCCGGCGTCCCGGCTCCCCGCATCGCCGTCGCGACCCGCGATTGCCTGTTGGTGCTGGATGAGCTGCCCGGTCGTCCCCTGAGCCGCGCGATCTTCGACCCCGTTCCACCGTGCACCGCGGAACAGCTCATCTGGGTGCTGGACTCCATGCCCCGTCAAGTCGTGTCGCTCCACCGCCGGCCACCGTGGTCGGACGCGGTGCGGCACTACACGACGGTGGTCAGCCAGGCGATGCCCGCTCTCGAGCCGCGGCTCAACTGGCTGTGCCACGAGATCGAGCATGGTCTGGCGCCCATCCCCCCGGGCAACGAGGCGACCCACGGGGATTTCCACGAGGGCCAGGTGCACGTGGCGAATGGCCGGGTCTGCGGGCTGCTGGACGTCGACACGGTCGGGCCCGGGAATCGGGCCGACGATCTGGCCTGTCTGATCGCGCACCTGTCGACGGTGCAGCGGATGAACGCCCAGCAGGCCGCGCGCGTCCGCCATCTGCTCGCCACCTGGGTGCCCGTGTTCGACCATCGCGTCAACCCCATCGAGCTCCGGCTCCGCGCGGCCGCGGTCATCATTTCCCTCGCGACCGGCCCCTATCGGTCCCAGGAGCGGAATTGGCAGGCCGAGACCATGGGCATCGTCGCCGCCGCCGAGGCCCTGGTCGCCCAGGTCATCTAGTCCCGGCGCGTGCCCCGCTCGGGGCGGTTGTCGATCGGGCCTACACTGGGGACTTCCGTGGGAGCCCGGGTGCGGGCTGAGAGGGTGCGGGCAAGCACCGACCACTTGAACTTGATGCGGGTCATGCCGACGCAAGGAGGAACAAGGTGCGAGCCATCGTTGTCGGGGCAGGCGTCATCGGCGCCGCCACCGCGTGGCGACTCGGGCAGCGTGGCGTGGAGGTCATCCTCTGCGATCCGACCCCGGGCAGGGGCGCCACGCATGCTGCGGGCGGGATGCTGGCCGCGATCAGCGAGGTGCAATACGGGCAGGAAGCCCTCTATCCGCTGATGCTCGCCTCCGCCGCGGAATACCCCGCCTTCATCGCCGAGCTCACCCGCGACACCGAGCTGCCCACCGGCCACGAAACGGCCGGGACACTGGTGCTCGCGGCCGATCGGGCGGACCGTGACGCGCTCGCGCTCCTGTCCGGTGTCCAGCATCGGCACGGAATGCGGGTGGAGGAGTTGACGGGTCGGGACGTACGCCGGCTCGAGCCCGCGGTCGGCCCCCGCATCGCGGCCGGCTTCCGCACCCCGGACGACCACCGCATCGATCCGCGCCAGCTCGTGCGCGCACTGCTCGACGCCATCCTCGCCCGGCAGGGACAGCGGCTCATCACTGAACCCGTCGTCGCGGTCGAATCGCTCGGCGACGGCTGGTCGGTCCGGCTCGGGAGCGGTCACGCCGAGACCGCGGACAAGCTCGTCCTGGCACCCGGCATCGGGTTGAACGGCATCGAGGGGCTCCCGGCCCGGGCGTACGCCCCCCTCCGCCCCGTCTTCGGCGACGTGCTCAAGGTCGCCATTCCGCGCTCCCTGCTCCTCCCCGGCGAGACACAGCTGTTCGGGCACACGATCCGGGGTCTGGTCCACGGGGTGCCCGTCTATCTCGTGCCCCGCGCCGACGGTCAGGTCGTGATCGGTGCGACCAGCCGCGAGGACGGCCTCGACGCACCCAGCGCGGGCGGGGTCTGGCGGCTGCTCCGCGATGCCGGGACGTTGGTGCCGGGGCTGTTGGAGACCGAGTTCGTCGAAGCGGTCGCCCGGGCCCGCCCCGGTTCACCCGATGACATCCCGATGATCGGCGAGGTCGCGCCCGGACTGGTGCTGTCGGCCGGCTATTTCCGCCACGGCATCCTGCTGACCCCGCTCGGCTCCCGGCTCACCGCCGACCTCGTCTCCGGGACCGTCGCGGCCGACGACCACGACCACCTGGGCGCTGTCGACCCCGCGCGCCTGTTGACCCTGCGTTCCTGATCGAACGCTCTGCTCATGGAAGGAGACACCCGATGACCTGCACAGTGAATGGCCAGCCCACCGATATTGCCGAGGGCACGACCGTGCGCGAGCTCTTGCGCACGTTGACGTCGGAGGAGGTCGGCGAGGACGGTCGCACGCCCACCGGTGCCCCACTCGGCCTGGCGGTCGCGGTGGATGGCGCGGTGGTTCCCCGCAGCCGGTGGGCGACGATGAGGCTCACTCCCGGTGCCGAGATCGAGGTGGTCGAGGCGGTGCAGGGCGGATGACCGACCGCGCTGCGGACGACCTCACGATCGACGGGGTGACGTTCTCGTCCCGTCTCATCATGGGCACCGGTGGCATCACCGACCTGGCTGCGCTCGAGCGTGCCCTGGTGGCCTCCGCCACCGAACTCACCACGGTCGCCCTGCGCCGCTATTCGCCGGCGGACGGGCAGTCGCTGTTCGGCATGCTGAACCGCCTGGGCATCAGGATCCTGCCGAACACCGCCGGTTGCTACACGGTCCGCGACGCCGTGCTCACGGCCCAGCTCGGCCGGGAGGCGTTGGAGACGGACTGGATCAAGCTCGAGGTGATCGCGGACGAGGACACCCTCCTGCCGGACATCATCGAGCTCCTGGAGGCGACCGAACAGCTCGCCAATCAGGGTTTCAAGGTCTTCGCCTACACGATCGACGACCCCGCCTCCGCGCTCCGGCTGCAGGACGCCGGGGCCGCAGCGGTGATGCCGCTCGGATCGCCGATCGGCACCGGACTCGGCGTACTCAATCCGCACAACATCGAGCTCATCTGCGCCCGTGCCACCGTGCCCATCGTCCTCGACGCCGGCATCGGCACCGCCTCGGAGGCCGCGCTCGCGATGGAACTCGGCTGCGACGCGGTGCTCGTGGCCAGCGCGATCACGCGGGCCCAGCGTCCGGAGCTGATGGCGGACGGCATGCGCCGGGCCGTGGCCGCGGGGCGCCTCGCCTATCGTGCAGGGCGGATCCCGCGCCGGCGCCACGCGTTGGCCTCCTCGCCGATGGAAGGTCGGATTTCATGAGTACGCAGATCTCCCCGCCCCTCGAGTCCGCGTTCGGCGAACCCGTGTCGCTCGGGCCACTGATCGAGCCCGGACCCGAGCTCACGCCCGAGGAGATCGCCCGCTATCAGCGCCACCTGGGCTTGGCGGATGTCGGTGTCGACGGACAGCGGCGGCTCAAGAACGCGCGCGTGCTGCTCGTCGGGGCGGGCGGTCTGGGGTCGCCGGCCCTGCAATATCTCGCCGCTGCCGGAGTGGGCACCCTGGGCACGATCGATGACGACGATGTCGATCTGTCGAACCTGCAGCGGCAGGTCATCCACTCCATGGCGGACATCGGTCGCCCCAAGGTCGCGTCGGCGGCCGATCGAGTCGCGGCGATCAACCCCCTCGTCACGGTCGTCCAGCACGGGGAACGGCTCACCGCGGACAACGTGCTGGAGCTGATCGCCGACTATGACCTGGTGCTGGACGGCACCGACAACTTCGCCACGCGCTATCTCGTGTCCGACGCCGCGGAGGTCCTGCGCAAGCCGGTCGTCTGGGGCGCGATCCTGCGTTTCCATGGCCAGCTCTCGGTGTTCTGGGCCGGCCGTGGGCCCACCTATCGGGACCTTTTCCCCGAACCACCGGATCCGGCGAGCGTGCCATCGTGTGCGGAGGCGGGCGTGCTCGGCGTACTGCCCGGAACCATCGGCACACTCATGGCGACCGAAGCCCTCAAACTGATCCTCGGCCGCGGGGAGCCGCTGCTCGGCCGTCTGCTGGTCTATGACGCGCTGGGAGCCTCGGTCCGCTCGATGCGGATCCTCCCGGACCCGGAACGCGAGCCGATCACCGAGGTGCGACCGGTGGAGTTCGTGTGTGCCGTGGGTGGGCCGACCGCAGCGGAGACGCTCGATGTGCCAGCTCTGCAGACGCTCATCGCGCGCCGGGACAGCGGGGAGCTGTCGCTGGCGGTGGTGGATGTGCGGGAGGACTGGGAGCGGGAGCTCGGCATGGTTCCCGGGGCGGTGGCCGCACCACTGGCCAGGATCCAGGAACAGGGGATTGCCGCGCTGCCGCCGGAGACCCGCGGTCGCGATGTGGTGCTCTATTGCGCCGGTGGCATCCGTTCTGGCCGCGCGCTGGAGCTCTTGCGCCCCGCTTTTGCGGGCCTGGAAGTCACGCTCCGCCACTTGGCGGGTGGGTACGGCGCCTGGGAGTCGACCCACTGACCCAGCGGTCGCTTTCGGGGAGGGGACCACGCCACGAACCGCGCGGGGTAACGTTCCCACGTATGAGCGGGCAGCGACTGCGGAGGGCAGAGGGATGAAGCGTGTTTATCCCGCCGCCACGGAGCCGGCCACGGTGCGCGCGGCGGAGCGGGAAGAACTGGCGGACGCGATCGCGACGGAGACTGCCGAGGTCGTGGACGACATGATCCTGTGGCGCCGGGATCTGCATCGGCATCCCGAACCCAGCTGGGCCGAGCATCGCACCACCGCACGCATTCGGGGTGTGCTCGAAGCGCTCGGTCTCGAGCCGCGTGAGCTGTCGAGCCCCACCGGTCTCTGGGTGGACATCATGCCGCCCCGACGCCGCGCCCAGCCGCGCATCGGCCTGCGTGCCGACATCGACGCACTGCAACTGACCGACACCAAGGATGTGCCCTATCGGTCGGTCAACTCCGGGGTCGCACATGCGTGTGGGCACGACGTGCACACCGCGCTGCTGTTGGGCACCGCCACCGTGCTCACCCGGCTGCGTGACCAGGATCTGCTGCCCCGGGGTGCGCGACTGTTCTTCCAGCCGGCCGAGGAGACGAGTCCCGGTGGCGCCGGTCAGATCATTCGTGATGGGGGCATGACGGGTTTGCGGGAGGTGTACGCGCTGCACTGCGACCCGCGCACCGAGGTTGGCAAGGTGGCCGTCCGGCCCGGGCCGATCACGTCCGCCTGCGACCGCATCCAGGTGCATTTCGCCGGTCCCGGCGGCCACAGCTCGCGACCGCATCTCACCACCGACCTGGTCATGGCGATGGGAGCGGTCATCACCGAGGTGCCGATGTTGCTGTCGCGACTCGTCGACCCGCGCGCGGGTGCCTCGGTGGTGTGGGGCCACGTCGAAGCCGGCAATGCGCCGAATGCGATCCCGGCCGCCGGTCTCCTCGAGGGCACCCTGCGGGTGCTCGACCTCGAGGGGTGGCACCGCGCCCGCAATCTGGTGCCGGATCTCGTACGCAAGGCCGCCAGCCCCTTCGGCGTCCATGTCGAGGTCGAGCTGGCGGAAGGGATTCCGCCGACCGTCAACCACCCGAAGGGTGCCGGCCGCATCGTTGATGTCGGTCGGGCGCTGTTGGGGGAGAGCGGCGTCGTCGACACGGAACAGTCACTGGGCGGCGAGGATTTCTCGGAGATGCTGATGGAAGTCCCCGGTGCGCTCGGGCGTCTCGGCGTCCGACCCATCGATGTGTCCGAGTGGCCGGACCTGCATCGCCCGATGTTCGATGTGGACGAGGGATGCCTCGAGGTGGGCGCCAAAACGATGGTTGGTCTTGTGGCGCTGCACCCCGACGTCCGGGCCTGACAGCACAACGGATCCATCGCGGCTCTGTCACTGCCTGGACGCCCGGCGGCACCGTGGCGGACCGGCCAGCCGGCGCGGCACGTCTGGCTCGCATTGCGCAGCTTCAAAACCTCTGGCATCATTAACGGTCTTGCCCCTCCGAAGGGCAGGGCTCCCAAACCGAAGAGATCGAACCAGGCAAGCGCCCGGATTTGACTCAGCAGGGGAGAGAGCGTAAGATTGATCGGGTCGCCACAGCGCCGCAAGGTTACGTGGAGGCATCCCGGGGGTAACGTCCCGGGAGCGGGAAAGCATCGGTTTGACACCGATCGCAGACTCGACTATAGTTAACCAGGTTGCCCCAGGTTGGGCAGGGCTTGTTTTGGGTCTTGTTTGGTTTGGTGTGTGTACGGTTTTTGAGAACTCAACAGCGTGTTTTACGTCATTTGCACTTTTTGGGACCTTCCTGCCCTTTTT
>DUOB01000097.1 GCA_012839035.1 Propionibacterium sp. | reverse complement strand
TCGCGGGTGAAGGCACCCGTCAGGAAGGCCGCTATTGCCAGGGGGAGCAGGCACAGCTCTGCGAAGAGGGCGCCCACAGCTTCGTCCTGGACGCGTCGATCAGCTCGGTGGCGGTGCTGGGATCCGGTGACATCGCCGAACCCCGCATCGTGTTGGTCGGTCCGGGGGAGCAGCAGCTCGAACTCAGCCAGTCACCGCTGGGGGAGCTGCAGCAGGCGGACGTGGACGGCGTACAGGTCTCCTGGATGTGGATGTCGCAGAAGACCTTTTCCGCCACTCTCGACTCGGCCGGCCGCCACGACGTCTGGACGGGCCGCTGGAGGCTGATCTTCTTTGATCCCACCGGTTCCGATCCGCAGGCCAAGTCGCGCACCACGATTCATATCTCCGGCAACGTGTTCCCGGTGTGGCCGGACGCGCAGACCGCGCAGATCCGGGCGGGTGAAGCGACTCCGGTGACCTTCGGTCTGGAGAACGCGGAGCGGCAGCCCATCGATCCCGCACAGCTCCTGGGCCAGGTGTCGCTGGATGCCACGCTCATCGACGCCGCCGGCAACGAGCAACCGATCGCGAGGGGACTCGGGCGGGACCGGATAACCACGCCCCAGCAGCTCGATGCGGCGCAGTTGGAGCCAGGTCCCGCGTCAGTCCGGTTGGCGTTGAAGGTGACGACTGCCGGCTGGGAGGATCCGCGGACGGGAGAGACGGTGCCCGGCACGGAGCTGCGGCCCCAACTGAGCGACATCCCCTTCACCGTCCTGGCCCCGAGCGGCTTCGGACGGGTGGATCAGCAAGTGAACTTCGGCACGGCCGAGGGGCCCGTCAGCCTGAGCGGAGTCCTGGCTGCGCACGGTCCCGGATGCGTGTGGCTGGACCCCGCGAACGCCCCCGAAATCCGCACCGGACCGGCCGAGATCACCGCTGTGACGATCGCCTCGACGGCGAACAGCTCCCAGACCTGTCTGCGGGTCGAGGACGGTGCCAGTGAAGAACTGCCGCTGACGCTGACGAGTGATCAAACGGGATCGGGTGGTCTCACGGGCACTTTCGTGGTGAAAATGGCTGCTCTCGACGAGCCGGACACGGTCCAGGACTTCACGGTGGACTACACGGCCGAGATCCGACGTCCGCTCAACAAGACCAACTTCGCTCTCGCGTTGATTGCAGCGCTGGTGTTGGGCCCTGGCATCCCATTGGCCCTGCTCTATCTCACCAAGTGGGCGACGGCGAAGATCCCTGGGCGACCGCTGTTGACCCAGACCATTCCGGTCCAGGTCGAGGGGTCCCAGCTCATGCGGGATGGCGCCCCGTTCGCTCTGCGTGACGGTGACCTGCGCACGATGGCGCAGATCCCCTCCGGCGGCACGCGGTCGCTGGACGTCGGTGGGATCACCTTGCAGACCAAAGCGGGGAAGTCACCCTTCGGCACCGGCTATGTGCTGGTCGACGCCGGTCAACAGATCGGGGCATCCTCAGCGGACCCCGAACCGATGGGGGACCGGAAACAGGCTCGACTGCCGTTGGCCGTCCACAACAACTGGGTGTTGCTCCACGACTCGACGGGTCCGGCGAATGCTGCGCTCGTCCTGCTGCTGGTGGCCGGCGATACCCTGCACGACCGGAAGGCGTTGATCGACGGACTCAATCGGCGCGGCCCCGGCGTGTTCGCCACGCTGCGCAGTCAGGCGGGTCCCACCGGGGCACCGGGCCAGGGCTCCGGCCCCGGGAGCAGCCCCTTCGGGCCACAGGGTGGTCAGGGCGCTGGTGGTCAGGGTGCGCCGTCGGGCAATCCGTTCGGGCCACAGGGTGGTCAGGGCGTACCCCCCGGACATCAGGGGACTCCGAGCTGGAATCCGCCTCCACCGGGCGGATCCGGAGCTCAGGGTGCGCCCGGAGCCGGGAACCCCTTCGGGCCCCACCAGCCCGGCCCACCGCCCCCGGGCGGGAACCAACCCGGACACAATCCGTTCGGCTGAACATGGTGGGTATGGCTGAGGGTAGAAGATCAGGGTCGAACGAGGCCTAGGCTGCTACCGCGTCCCCGATGGGCGGTCGCGGAGAGCACAAACGAAGTCGATGAGGGGAGTTCGACACCGATGAAGCGCTTCTTGGTGGTGGGGTGCGGTGGGTCCGGTGGATCCACGCTGGCCTACATGATGGATCAGCTGCGTTCGGATCTGGCCGCCGAGGGAGTCGATCACCTGCCCCGTGGCTGGCAATTTGTGCACCTGGACGTCCCCAGCGCCGAAGAAGGTGGGCCGGACCGGATCGGGAACGTCGAGCAACAGGGCGGGCGGTATCTCGGTCTCGGACCCAAGGCCGGGTCCTACGCCGACCTCGACTTCGCGGTGTCGCGCAAGCTTGCCGCCACGAAGGCGCTCGACTCCATCGCTACCTGGGCGCCGCGCGACCCGACCGGGATCACGGTGCCGATCAACGTCGGCGCGGGTCAATACCGCTCCGTCGGACGCATGATCACTCTTTCCAAGGCCGACGCACTCCGGGCCGGGCTGATGCGGGCCTGGGAGGACCTGCATCGAGTGGAAACGCACACCGTCATGAAGGCAGCGAGCGCCCGTCTGCGGATGGGCGCCTATTCCGAGAACGAGGTGCCCATCGTCCTCATCGTTTCCTCGATGGCGGGGGGCGCGGGCGCCTCGATGGCACTCGACGTGT
>DUOB01000096.1 GCA_012839035.1 Propionibacterium sp. | reverse complement strand
GGCTCGTCGGCGGCTCGGCGCCAAGCCGAACGCCACGTCGCATCCACGAGCGAGGACTCCATCGGCCGACCGGGTCGCAGGTCGATCAACGCGGCAGCCGGGGCAGGGGCGGGAGCAGAGATCGGAGCGGGATCGGCCGAGGGCGGGCGAACCGCGCGTACCTTGGGGTTCACTCTCGTCCCCCGACCCCCGTGTGCGACGAGCCAGCCCTCGGCGAGAAGTTGTTCGTACGCCGCCACGACGCTGCCCCGTGAGACGCCCAGGCGCGCGGCCAGCGCACGGGTGGACGGCAGGGGGTCATCCGCCACGAGAACGCCGTCGGTGAGCAGCCGGCGGATCTCTGCGACAATCTGGTCCGGCAGCGGTCCCTCGCCGCGCCGGACTTGGATCGGCAGGACGATCTCGGGCGCAGTACGCACGCTTCCCTCCCTTACACCGTGTGGCCAGTAAAACCGCGTAGCCAGCGAAGTGGTCTAATGATTGTGGATACATTCTGGCTCTGGATCAGACCATTATCAGGGCGCATCATCAAGCCGTGACGACTGAGACAACAGACAATGCAACAACGCTGATGAAGCGCGAACTCCCCGAGACGCTCAAGGGCGGCGTGATCATGGACGTGGTCACCCCCGAGCAGGCACGGATTGCCGAGGACTCCGGTGCGGTGGCCGTGATGGCGCTCGAGCGCGTACCCGCCGACATCCGCGCCCAGGGCGGCGTGGCACGAATGAGCGACCCCGACCTCATCGAGGCCATCGTCGACACCGTGTCCATTCCGGTGATGGCGAAGGCGCGCATCGGGCACTTCGTCGAGGCCCAGGTCCTCCAACAGCTGAGGGTGGACTGCATCGACGAGTCGGAGGTGCTGTCGCCGGCGGACTACACGCACCACATCGACAAGCACGCGTTCCGCGTGCCGTTCGTGTGTGGGGCCACCAATCTGGGTGAAGCGCTGCGACGCATCAGCGAAGGCGCGGCCATGATCCGCTCCAAGGGTGAGGCCGGCACCGGCGACGTGTCCGAGGCGACCAAGCACCTGCGCACGATCCGAGGCCAGATCGCCCAACTGCAGGCGATCCTCTCCTCGAACCCCGACGAGCTCTTCGTCGCCGCGAAGGAACTGCAGGCCCCCTATGACCTCGTGCACGAAGTCGCCAGCCTCGGACGGCTTCCCGTCGCGCTGTTCACCGCCGGTGGCGTCGCCACCCCGGCCGACGCGGCCATGATGATGCAGCTGGGCGCGGACGGTGTCTTCGTCGGATCGGGCATCTTCAAGTCCGGGGATCCCGCCAAGCGTGCCGCCGCCATCGTGCGCGCGACCGCCCGCTTCGACGACCCGGAAACCGTGGCCGACGCATCGCGTGGCCTCGGCGAGGCGATGGTCGGCATCAACGTCGCCGACCTGCCTGCCCCGCACCGGCTCGCGGAGCGCGGCTGGTGATCCACCGGCTGACTCCGCCGGTGGTCTGCCGGCGGAGTCAGCCGTTGCCGGTCATCTCGGCCGGCACCACCCAGCGATCGAAGTCCTCCTCGCTCAGCTCCCCCGAATCGAGGGCTGCCTCCCGCAGGGTCGTGCCCTCGGCATGGGCCTTCTTCGCAATCCGCGCGGCGGCGTCATAGCCGATGTGCCGGTTGAGTGCGGTGACGACCATCAGGTTCTTGTCGAGGTTCTCGGCGATGCGCGCGAGGTCGGGTTCGATGCCGATGGCGCAGTGTTCGGTGAACGCGGCGCAGGCATCCGACAGGATCCGGATCGACTCCAGCACCGCATGGGCCATGACGGGCTTGAACACGTTGAGTTGGAAGTTCCCCTGTGACCCGCCGAAGGCGACCGTGGCATCGTTGCCGAACACCCGGACCGCGACCATGGTGAGCGCCTCCGACTGGGTCGGATTGACCTTGCCGGGCATGATCGAGCTGCCGGGCTCGTTGGCCGGGATCGTGATCTCCCCGATCCCGTTGCGCGGCCCGGAGGCCAGCCAGCGGACGTCGTTCGCCATTTTCATGGCGGCACCCGCCAGCGTACGCAACGCCGCAGACACCCCGACCAGCCCGTCATGGGCAGAGAGTGCTGTGAAGAGATTCGGTGCTTGCGCGAATCGCAGTCCCGTCTCGACGCTGATCCGGTCCGCGGTCAGCCAGCCAAAGCCGGGGTGGGCGTTGAGGCCCGTTCCGACGGCGGTCCCCCCGATGGCCAGCTCGCGTACCCCCGCCTCCGCCGCCCGCACCATCCCCATCGCCTGGTCCAGTTGCGCGGCCCACGCACCGATCTCCTGACCGAGCGTGATCGGGGTGGCGTCCTGCAGGTGGGTACGACCGACTTTGACCACACCCTCGAACTCGGTGGCCTTGGCCCGCAGGACGTCGCGGAGCCGGACCACCGCGGGATAGAACCGCTCGTTGAGCTCGAGAGCGACGGCGATGTACATGGCTGTCGGAAACGTGTCGTTGCTCGACTGGCCACGGTTGACGTGATCGTTGGGGTGGACGGGCTGCTTGGTGCCGAGCGTGCCGCCCGCGAGCTCGATCGCGCGGTTGCTGATGACCTCGTTCGCATTCATGTTCGACTGGGTTCCGGAACCGGTCTGGAACACCACGAGCGGGAAGTGATCGTCGAGCTCACCGGCAATGACCTCGTCGGCCGCTCGAATGATGAGGTCGGCCACGTCGTGCGGCAGCTCCCCGAGTTCGGCGTTGGCTTCGGCCGCCGCCTTCTTGAGTACGCCGAGCGCGCGGATCATCGGTCTCCCCCACACGAACGTGTCGCGGCCGATGGGGAAATTCGTGATGCTCCGCTGTGTCTGGGCACCCCAATACCGATCCGTCGCCACGGGGACCTCACCCAGTGAGTCCGTCTCGGTCCGAAAGGCAGCGCTGGGCTGGATTTCGCTCATGCCCTGACGGTACCCCTGGGTGCGCCGCTCACACATCACCTGCGCCACCCGAACGAGAGCCCGTGGATCCCGACGCCTATGGTTGAAAGGCGGAAGACCTGAGCGACCGCAGGGATGGAGGTTCACGCGTTGGGGATGTTCGCCTCGCTGGCAGTGCCCAACTATCGGCGCTATTTCTTCGGCATCCTCGCTTCCAACACCGGGAACTGGATGGGGCGGACTGCCCTGGCCTGGCTCGTGCTCATGGTGCTGACGGACCAGGACGCGACTGCTCTCGGCGCTGTCACAGCAATGATGTTCCTGCCGTCGCTGCTGCTCAGTCCGGTGGGCGGCGCGCTGGCCGACCGCTTTGCCAAGCGAAAACTCATGATCACCACCCAGAGTGTGATGGCCGTCAACATCCTCGCCCTCGGCCTGTTGGTCGTCACCGGCCAGGTAGCCCTGTGGCATGTCGCCATAGCCGCCTTGATCGACGGCACTGCGTCAGCGGTGGATGCTCCGGCCCGGCAGGCATTCGTGTCCGAGATGGTGCCGAATGAGCACCTGCCGAATGCGATCGGGCTCAACTCGACGAGTTTCAACACCGCGCGTCTGGTGGGGCCCGGAATTGCCGGCGTCCTCATCCTGCTCATCGGCACGGGCGGGGTCCTGCTCCTGAACGCAGTCGCCTATGCGGGGGTGATTCTGGCCTTGGCGTCCCTTGATCAATCCGCTTTGCGTCCCACCGAGAGAACGCCCGGACAGGGCGGCATCATCGTCGGACTCGGCTATATCCGGGCGCGGCCCTACCTCGTGCTCATCCTTCTCATCGCTGCCGCCATGGGCCTGTTCGGCCTCAATTATCAGATGACGAACGTGATGATGGCGGGGATGGTGTTCGGCAAGGGCGCGGGCGAGTTCGGTCTGCTGGGCACGATCATGGCGGTGGGTACGCTCACCGCCGCTCTGCTCGCCGCCCGGCGGAAGCGACCGCGCCTGCTGGTGATCATGGTGGCCATGGGCGTGTTCGTGCTGAGCACCCTGGCGAGCGCCGTCGCACCCACCTACTGGCTGTTCGCTCTGCTGCTGGTGCCCTGCGGGCTGTCGGCGATCACGGTCATGATCACGTGCAACTCATTGCTCCAGCTCAGCACCGATGCAGCCTTCCGCGGCCGCGTGATGTCCGTCTATATGTTGCTGTTCATGGGGTCGACACCCATCGCAGCCCCTGCCATCGGCTGGATCGGGGATACGATCGGGGCGCGGTGGGCACTTGGAATTGGTGGCTTGGCGCTGGCCCTGGTGTGGCTGGCAGCGGCTTTCTATCTCGCTCGTGCCGAGGACATCAGCGTGCGGTTGGATCTGAGTCGCTGGCCGAGGCCTTTGGTGGTGCTCCGCGGCGAGATCACCGAGGAACAGGGGCAGGAGTTCAGCTGACTGCCTGGTGCTGTTCCGACCGCTCGAGGAGCTCGCTGTAGAGGGCTTCCCGCAGGTCGCCATAGCCATCGAATCCCACCGAGTGGCAGAACCGCACGACCGATGCTTCGTCGGTGTCACAGAGGCGTGCGAGTTCCGCAACGCGCAGGTGCACGACCGTGGCCGGTTCGGTGACAACGATGCGCCCCACCCGCTGTGCGGACCTCGGCAGGAAAGCCAGACGGGCCATGATGTCGGATCGGATGCTCACGTTCAAACCCTTCTCGAGGATGGCTCGACGATAGGCCGCCGAGCACCATCACCCTCTCCCCGTTCCCGTTCCGCGGCACACTCGCTCAGGGGCTCTGATCGGGCCTGTCGTCGCCGGGCGATTCCTCCCGCAGGCCCTCCGGCACGCTCAATCCCATCGTTCGAAGCTCCAGATCCGCCAGCGCCACGATCACCGCCCAGCGGCCCTCCCGCCAGTCCTTGACCGGATCCCCGCTGATGCGCGCGAGGGTGTCCAGCGGCTGCGTGGCCATCGCGCGCAAGGCGATCAGTTCGAGGTCATGCGGCGAGTCGAGCAGTCCTTTCGTCACCGACGCCGCCCTGATGAACTTCAGCCGGGCCGGCAGCCACACCACGATCACCAATCCCGCCGGCACGATGAAGAGCAGAAGCCCACAGAGGAGGGCCAGACGCTCGAGACTGCGGATCTGATCCTGTGCGGCGATCGTGATGCTGTCGAGGGAGCCGGCCGCCATGTCGAAAGGTTTGCGCAGCTCCTCCCCCGCCAGGGGAAGACCGCCTGCCCTGTCCCCCGCCGACCGAAAATCGTCCCTGACGTTGACCGCAGCGGCGGCTGTCCGTCGGGTCGGCTCGACGACCGCCATGAGCGCGGACCACACGCTGCGGGCGATCCACCCCCAGCAGAGGATCCAGCACAGGACGAACAGGTCGATCCCGATCTGGCGCCTCCGCCGGGTGGGGGAGCGTGCGTACAGAACCATGGTCAGCCCTTTCCTCCGGCCGGCTCCCGACGTCGCTCATCCGACGGCGCCGGAGCGAAGCCGCCACCGGCCACGAACATCTTCCTCCGCCAGCCCGATTTGTTCGAGCTCCCCCAACACGGCAAGTGTCGTCCTGAGGTCGCGGCCGCACTTCTCGGCAATCTGTTCGGGGAGGAGGCCACCGCTGCCGGGGACCGCCTCGAACACGTCGACCTGTATCGCCTCGAGCTGATCCACCACTCGACTGGGCCCGTGCGGGAACGGCAGCGTTTCCTGTCCCATGGGCGCAATGATCTCCAGGACCTCGGCGGCGCTGCTCACCAGAGTCGCCCCGTCACGCAGCTCTTGGTGGGGCCCTTCCGACTGGGCCGACGTCACCGGACCGGGAACGGCCATGCGGTGACGACTCAGCTTGTCCGCCCACCTGAGCGTGTTCTGTGCCCCCGAACGGATCTTGGCCTCCACCATCAAGGCTCCGGTCGCCAGGGCCGCGATCACTCGATTGCGGCTCAGGAACCGGGGTCTGCTGGGCCGATCCCCCGGCGGCAGTTCCGACAGGAGAATCCCCTGCGCACGGATCTCCTCGAAGACCCGCGCGTTGCCCCGGGGATAGGGCGCGTCGAGACCACTCGCCAGCACAGCGATCGTCCTGCCGCGGGCGGAGAGCGCCCCCCGATGCGCGCAGACGTCAATCCCATAGGCGCCACCGGAGACGACCGTCACCCCGCGAGCTGCGACGTCCGCCGCGAGGTCCGCCGCGATGGTCTCCCCATAGGGGGTCGAGATCCGGGTCCCCACGATCGCGAGGCTGCCATCCGCCCATTCCGCCAGGTGTCCCGGCCCGGCTGCCCAGAGCCCCAGCGGGCGGGCTTTGACTCCCACATGCTCGGCATGGGAGAGATCGTCGAGCTGTTCGGGCCACTCGGCGTCGCCCGGCATGATGAAGCGGATCCGCCTCTGGTGCATGACCGACAACACCTCCCGGAGTCGGACGACTCCCAGTCGACGCCCCCAGCGCGACTCCCGCCGCCCTTCCCACAAGGACCGCCAGACCGCCTCGGCGCCGTCTTCTGCCACCAGCTCACCCAGCCCCTTGTCCCCGGGCTCACTCACACACGCGAGGGCCATGCGCGCGGTCCGTTCGTCCCGCACGTCCGCCCAGGCCTGCCGTCCCATGGTGCGCATCGGTTCGGTCATCACGCAGCTCCCTGCAGCCCGGGTTCGCCTCTGCGCAGGGCAAGAGCCAGCCTGATTTCGGTTCTCGTCGGAATGTCCTTGCCGGCCAGATCCGCCGCGGTCCAGGCGAGTCGCAAGCACTTGTCGACCCCGCGCGAGGAGAGACTCCCCCGCCGGACCGCATCGTCCAACAACTCCAAGCCCTCCGGCAGCGGCAGCAGCGAGCGCAGAGCAGGCCCGGGGACCTCGGAATTGGTGAGCCAGCCCAGCCCGCGATATCTCCGGGCCTGCCGGTGCCGAGCCTCCGTCACTCGCTCGGCCACCACCTTGCTCGACTCGACCGACGTGAGGTGGCCCAGCGCCTGAGACCTGCTCAGCGGCATCAGGTGTTGATGAATGTCGATCCGGTCGAGGATGGGACCGGACAGACGGTCCCGATAGTGGCGGATCCTCGCCGGCAGGCAGGTGCAATTGCCGCCCGGGGTTTCCGCGTGGCCGCACGGACAGGGATTGGCTGCCAGAACGAGCTGGAACCGGGCCGGATAGCACGCCTGGTGCAGCGTTCGTCCGATGGTGATGCGCCCCTGCTCCAGCGGTGTGCGGAGAGCATCCAGGACCTTCGGCCGAAATTCGGGAGCCTCGTCCAGGAAAAGTACGCCGCGGTGGGCCAGGCTGATCGCGCCCGGTCTGGCCATCCCGGACCCACCTCCCACCAGGCTCGGAATCGATGCAGAGTGATGGGGGTCCGAATAGGGCGGTCGGAGGTTCAGCTCGGCCTGCTGTGTGATGCCGGCAAGCGACCTGACCGCGGCGACTTCCAGTGCTTCGGCAGGCGTGAGATCGGGCAGGAGCCCAGGCAGTCGCTCCACCAGCATCGTCTTCCCGACTCCCGGAGCTCCATGCAGGAACAGGTGGTGCCGCCCGGCTGCAGCCACTTCGATCGCCCACTTGGCCTCCACCTGACCGACGACGTCCGCCAGGTCCGGCTGGGGGCTGTCCACATCGGGTTGCCGGGGCCGCTCCGCCGTCTCCGGCACCGGGCGTCCGTGCATCAGATCGACGAGCTCGCCCAACGTGGCGATCCCCACCACGTCCAGGCCCTCCACCAGTCGGGCTTCATGCACCTGTCCGACCGGCACGACGGCCCGGGTGAATCCGTGAATCTTTGCCGCCAACACGCCTGGCAGCAGACCGCGTACCGAGCGAACCCGGCCGTCGAGACCCAATTCTCCCAACAGCACCGCATCGGCCAGGGACTCCGGCGGCGCAACGCCGCTCGCCCCGAGAATCGCGGTGACGATCCCGATGTCATAGTGGCTGCCTGCCTTCGGCAGGGTCGCCGGCAGCAGGTTGATCGTCAGGGAGCAGTCCGGCCACGGGAATCCGCTGCTGGCCACGGCAGCCCGACACCGATCGCGGGACTCATAGAGGGCCGCGTCGGGAAGCCCGACCAGTACTGTGCGGGGCAGACCTCGTCCGGTGAAGGCTTCGATCTCCACCACGTGACCGTCCAGACCTGCCAGGGCGACCGAGTGTGCGTTCGCGAGTCCCATTATTCGATCCCCCGCACGTGGGTGATGATCGGCTCGCGCCCCGGTAGGTCGAGGATCCCGACAGCGTCCAACCGAATGTGCCTGGCGGATGCCCTGCGCTCAACGAGCCAGGCGGCTGCCAGTTGCCGCAGCCTCCGCACCTTGTCGACGGTGATGCTTTCCAAGGGGGTCCCGAAGTCCACGCCGGTGCGATATTTCACCTCGCAGAAAACGAGGACGGACTCCCCCTCGACTTCATCGACCGCTATGAGGTCGATCTCCCCGGCCCGGCATCGCCAGTTGCGGTCGATCACGAGCATGCCCGCCTGGGTGAGAGTCTCTTCGGCCCAGGCTTCCCCGCGCGCGCCACGGCGCTGTTTCACTCCAGTCATATCCCCACCGTGCGAGGTCCGGGTGGCTGCGGACCGCCCCGGTTCCGGCCCTGTGGACAGCGCTCGAAATCGGTTCGATCTGGGGACAACTTTTCCCCCGGGGTGCCCCAGCCCGCCCGAACCCGTCATGATGGGGGCAGAACGGACGAAGGAGTTTGCCCCGATGCGCATAGCGAATGTTGCCGACCGTGCCTATCTGGTGGTGAGGGCCGGTGACGGCACCGACCGGCTGTTGGACATCGCCAACGTCTCCGAAGATCGATTCGGCCCATCCCTGGTCGCGCTCTATGACTCGTGGGAGGACTTCCGCCGCTGGGCCGATCAAGCCGACCTGGATCCCGAAAGTGGTGCTCCGGTGGATCGGAGCACCCTCTCCGCCCCCTCGCCCCGCCCCCGCCAGGTGTTCGCCATCGGCCTGAACTATGACGCCCACGCGGCCGAGTCGGGCTTCGAGCCGCCCATTGACCTGCCCCCCGTCTTCACCAAATACGTCTCGGCGTTCACGGGCCCCGATACCGACGTACGCCTGCCCTCCGGCGGCAACGTCGACTGGGAGGTGGAACTCGTCGTCGTGATCGGCACGGAGACCCGCCACGTCCACGAGGACTTGGCCTGGGACCACGTCGCCGGTGTCACGGTCGGCCAGGACCTCTCGGAGCGGATCACCCAGCTCCGTGGCCCGGCGCCCCAGTTCGGTCTCGGCAAGTCCTATCCGGGATTCGCGCCGCAGGGACCGTTCCTCGTCACTCCGGACGAGTTGCCCGACCGGGACAACCTGGAGATCGGCTGCAGGATCGATGACGAGGTTGTCCAGTGCGGCCGGACCAACGAAATGATCTTCAACGTGCCGGCTCTCGTCTCCAAGATCTCGGAGAACGTCACCCTCTATCCCGGAGACATCATCTTCACGGGTACGCCCGCCGGGGTCGGCCTGGGCCGCAAACCGCAACGCTTCCTCAAGGCGGGTGAAACCTTGCACACGTGGATCGAGGGCGTCGGCGAGATGACCCAGCGCTTCCTCTGATCGGTCGCCCCAGGAACCGAACGGCCACCCGGGAACATCCGGGTGGCCGTCGTTCGGCTGTCGCTCTTCGCCTCTAGTCGGGGACCTGCAGGTCGCTGTGGACGATCTCCTCGATGGAGACGTCACGGAACGTCAGGACCTTCGCGCTCTTGACGAAGCGAGCCGGTCGATACATGTCCCACACCCAGGCGTCCCCCATGGAGACCTCGTAGTAGACGTCGCCACCCTCCGAGCGGACCTTGAGATCCACGGCGTTACAGAGATAGAAGCGGCGCTCGGTCTCGACGGCGTACTTGAAAATGCCGACGACCGACTTGTATTCCTTGTAAAGCTGTAGCTCGAGGCCCGCCTCGTACTCTTCCAAGTCTTCCGAACTCATGATCGCCCCACTCTAGCCTTCTGGTCCCGCAGCGCACGGACCACGTTGTCGAACCTCAGCCGGTGCTCCGGACACGGTCCGTGCTCGTCCAGCGCAGCCTGGTGATCGGCAGTGCAATAGCCCTTGTGCACCTCGAAACGGTACGCCGGCCACTCCTCGGCCAGCTCCACCATCAGCCGATCCCGAGTGACCTTGGCGACCACCGAGGCCGCCGCCACGCAGGCAGCCACCCGGTCTCCTTTCCAGACCGCCAGGCCGGGGACGCCGAGGCCGTCCACCCCGAACCCGTCCGTCAGGACATAGCGCGCTGGCGGATCCAGCCTCAGCAATGCCCTTCGCAGCGCCTGGATGTTGGCGACGTGCATGCCGAGCCGGTCGCATTCGGCCGGGCTCAGCGCGACCACCGACCAGGCGACTGCCTTGGTGATGATTTCCTCGTACGCCCGCTCACGCTGGGCGGGCGAGAGCAGCTTGGAGTCCCTCAGGATTGATATGCGTCGTGCCGGGGTGTCCGCCAGAATGACGGCCGCCGCCACGAGTGGGCCGGCACAGGCGCCCCGGCCGGCTTCATCTGCGCCCGCCACCGGTCCAAGACCTGCTCGGCTCAGTGCGCGTTCATAGCCATAGAGGCCGGAATCCCGGCGGATGACGAAACCCGCCATCAGCAACCTTCACCGACGCGTACGATCTCCGCCTCGTCCGGGGCCGGATCGACCGGCTCCGGGACGTGTGCGAACGCCTCGGGCGTCTGCAGCCGCTGGATCCGGTCGAGCGGCGCCATGATGAGGGTGACGGTCCCTACGACCGAATCGAGGGGGATGAAGGCGGGCGCGCCCGCGGGCCCGCCCTGGAGCGACACGTCCCGCAGGTGGCAGCGAGAGTCGCCCGATGCGTTCCGATGGTCGCCCAGCACGAACATGTGGCCGGCGGGCACCACGACTTCGAAGGGCACTTCCGCTGGCTTCACCATCCCCGAGTCGTCGGTGAACAAGTACGCCGACTCGTCCAACGCGTACCCATTGACGGTCATCCTGTCCTGATCGTCACAACAGCTGACCCGGTCCCCCGGCATGCCGATCACCCGCTTGACCAGGTGACCCTCCGCGGAATTCGGCAGCACCCCCACGAACTCGAGGCCACGGCGCACCAAACCCGGCTCACGAGGAGGGCCCAACCAACGATTGGCGTCCTGGAACACGACGATGTCACCGCGCTCGAAGTCGATCACGCGGAGGGCAACGATTTTGTCGTGGACCTGCAGGGTGTTCTGCATGGATCCGGAGGGCACCTTGAACGGCTGAAAGACGAACGCCCGCAGCCCAGTCGTCACCAACAAACCGATCACGACGATCGCGACCAGTTCAAGGATGAATGACCTCAGGCTTTGTTGAGGCTTCGCCGACTTGTGCGCCCTGCGCGGTTCCTCCTCCCGCGCAGCGGCATCGGCGTTCTGTGAATCGTTCAGGCCAGCTCCTCATGGGGACCCCGTTCATATCGAACGGGAGCGAGTGATCCAGCGCCACATGAAAAATGAGGCGGTGAAAACACCGCCTCATCTTCTCACATTGCCGCCGCGGGTTGTTGTGCACGAAACCCGCGAACGATCAGTTTTCGCGCTTCTCCTTGATCTTGGCAGCCTTGCCGGAAAGCCCACGCAGGTAGTAGAGCTTGGCCCGACGGACGTCACCACGCCGATCGACCTCGATCTTGTCGATGATCGGGCTGTGGAGCGGGAAGGTCCGCTCGACGCCGATGCCGAAGCTGATCTTCCGGACGGTGAAGGCTTCCTGAATGCCACCGCCGTTGCAGGCGATGACGACACCGGCGAACACCTGGATGCGGGAACGGTTGCCCTCGACGACCTTGACGTGCACCTTGACCGAGTCGCCTGCACGGAACTTCGGATGGTCGGTGCGCAGCGAGGCCTGGTCGAGATCGGTGATCAACTTGCTCATGGTCGAAATCCTTGCCGGTGCCGCAGGTCACCGTCAGAAAACGTCTTGGGAATCGCACCAGCTCGAGCGAATCCCCCCACGGCAGGAGACTCGGCTGGGCAACAGCGAAATATTCTGCCACAGCACTCCGGCGCCGGCCAAATCCCTCTCATACCGCCTCCCCATTGTCGTCGTCCATCCTGGCCAGTGCCCGGCCGAACCGGCCCCAACTCACGAGCAGGCCCACCACGACCAGGAGGGCACCGGCCACCGTGACAACCGGTCGCGGTCCGACCGCGTCCGCCAGAGCCGTCTGGATCAGCGCTCCGATGGGGAAGCTGGCGGAATAGATCATGATGCGCACGGCGATGACGCGACCCCGGAACTTTTCGGTGACGATCATCTGCAGGGCGGTGATGGAACATGAAATGGCCCCGAGGAAGCCCGCCCCCATCACGACGAGAGCGAGAGTTGCGACATAGACGTTCGGCGCCAGGGCGAAGGTCATCAAGGCACCACCCTGCATCCACAGACCCACTTTGGTGATGGCCGCACGCGGCCACGGACTGCCCGCGATGAGCGGCGCAGCCATCACGGAGCCCAACCCGAACGCGGCATTCATGATGCCCAGACTGATCGGCCCCACGTGGAACACGGTCTCGGCGAAAATGACGCTGAACTGCAGGATCGGGTTGGCGAGGACGCCGATCAGGAACGAGATGGCGATGGCCATGATGATGCCCGGTTCCTGCCGCACATAGGCGAGCGCGGGCAGGAAGCGGGAATCCTTGCGCGGCAGCCGGGCCGGTCTGGCCAGGCGCAACCGGATCGCCAGCAGAGCCACAATGACGAAGACGAACGATCCGGCGTTCAGCGCGAAGGCCACCGAAGGCCCGAACGCCGCGAGAATCACTCCGGCAATCGCCGGGCCGATCGAGCGGGACGCATTGAACTGGACCGAGTTCAACGTGATCGCCGACCGCAGATCCGTCCGCGGGACGAGGTCGTTGACGAAGGCCTGCCAGCTCGGAAGGTTCAAACCCTGCAGGACACCACTGACGGCCACGAGCGCGAGCAGTGCGTACGGGTCGGAACGCGGCTTGGCCACGAACTCCCAGGTCGCCCACAGGCCAGCCGCTGACAGCGCCATCAAGGCCTGGGTCACCAGCAGGAAGCGGCGTCGATCGAGCTTGTCCGCGAGTGTTCCCGCCAGCGGGGTGAGGAGCATCTGCGGGGCGAATTGGGCCAAGCTCGCCAGCCCGGTCCAGATCCCTGAACCGGTGAGCTGGAACAGCACAAAGGGGACGGTCAGATTGGACAGCCAGTTGCCGGTATTGGAAACCAGCGCACCGGACCAGAACAACGCAAAGTCTCGATTGCGCAGGGCTCGGACCGAATGCGACAGGAATCCACCGTCGTCACGCCGGGAACTCATAGAAAGCCTTCCAGTCGCCATGATGGGTGGGTCCTTCGGTGTGCGGGCACAGAAAACAGCTCCCCGGTGGGGTCATTGCCTCCACCGGGGAGCCGTCAGCACGGATCAAGCCGGTGTGTTGCTCAGGAAGTTGTCCACCAGCGAGTTGAACTCCTGCGGGTGCTCCACCTGGGCCCAGTGGCCGCACCGGTTGATGAGCACCGCACGCGAATTGGGGATCTGCGCCACGAGATAGAGAGTGTTCTCGTAGTGCACCACGCGGTCGTCACGCCCGTGAATCAGCAGGGCGGGAGCGGTGATGCCGGCCAGTTCGGCGTCGGACACGAACGGGAAGCGCGGCTTGCCGATCCCGTCGATGAAGTTGTCCAGATGGTCCTGGCGCGACCGGGCATTGGCCGAGCGCTGCTGGACGAGCTCATCGCTGGCGTTGGCCTTGTCGAACGTCATGATCTCCACGAGCTCACGCATGGTCTCCGGGGAGGGATCGCGATAGCCCTTCCACAAGATCTTCAGGCCCTCCGAGGGCCCGTCACCGAAACCGAACAGGCGAGCGCCCCCGGCACCGGAACCCATGGTGATCAGGTGGGAGATGCGGTCCTGGTACATCGCGGCGAAGCGGATGGAGACAGCCCCACCCATCGAGTTGCCGATGATGGCGGCCTTCTCGATGCCCAGGAGGTCCATGAACTCCAGCAGGCTCTCGGCGTGCCGGCGCTCCTCCAGGGTGACGGCATAGGACTGACCCCAGCCGGGCAGATCGGGAGCAATGCAGCGATACTTCTCGCCCAGCACCGACATGTTCTTGTTGAAATTGCTCCAGCCGGTCGCGCCGGGGCCGGACCCGTGCAGAAGGATGAGGGGGTAACCCTCGCCCACTTCGTTGTAGTGGATGTCACCGCGCGAGGTGGTGATGAACTTGCTGGTGGACTCCTGGGTGATGTCGAGCATTCGATGCCTTTCCGTGGTCAGTTGGTTCACTCGGCGGGAGGTCCGGCGAGCACTCGCTGAAGTCCCGAGAGATCCTCGAGCGAGAGAGTGGCCGACAACGCGTCGGCCCAGGCCGTGGCCTGCCCGGAAGGCAGTTCCACAGCCTCGACGAATTTCTCCACGATGTCCGCCATGGACATCGGGTTGCGGGCATCCCCGCGGGCATGATCCACGCGCACGAGGCGCTCCTGGCCGCTGCCGGAAACCAGTCGGATGACAGTGGCCTGGTCGTCCCCCAGCGGATCCCCCAACGGCGGCGTGTCCGTTTCGCTGCAGACGATCTTGGCCATCAACGCCATGACGTCGGCGTCGTCGAGGGCGGAATCCGCGAAGTCTGCCAATCGCACCGTTCCCTTGGTCAGCGCCAGGGCGACGGTATAGGCCAAGGAGAACTTGGCCTCCAGCCCACTGGTGGGCGGCTCCAATTGCAGCGGCAGGAGCCCGCCCGGCTCGACATAGACCTCGACCCGCTCGATGTCCCGTGGCAGTGACTTCCGTATCTCCAGCGCCCCGTCGATCGCACGCTGCGTCGCATAGCAGCTCGGATAGCGCTTGATGGCATAGTCCTGGGTCCACTCGCCCCAGCAGGCCTTCAGACGCTCCGTGAGGTCCAACTCGGCGGATCCCGTCCAGTCACGCCCGACTATCGGGTGATCGACACCGATCCCGTCACCGACGGCACCGCGGCCGTCGAAGGCCGCGAAAGCCCGCTCTATCGCCTCCCCCGCAACATGGTGTTCTCCGGCACCATCACTGCCGCGACCCTCGCGCTGGCGAAGTCCGTCGTGGACTCCTATGTGACCTGGACCAAGGAGCGCAGCAACCGGTTCGGCAAGGCCAGCGCCGACCACTATCAGCTCGGGGCCCTGGGTGCGGCATCCGCGGACATCGACGCCTCCGTGCTCGTCCTGTTCAACGACCTCGAGTGGGCCTGGGACGAGGTGGCCGCGGGACGCCAGATCAGCTACAGCGACCGTGCCCGCATCCGCCGCAACCAGGTCCGGGCCTCCACGCGTGCCGTGAACGCGGCCGACTCGGTGTTCCGGATCTCCGGCGGCTCGCAGCTGCAGAGCTCCCTGCCGATGCAGCGTCGTTGGCGGGACGCCCAGGCGGCGATGCACCACGTGCAGAACCTCGAGGGCCCGATCTATTACGCCTACGGCATGGATCTGTTCGGTCACCCGCTCGAGAAGAGCCCGGTGAAGATCTGATGACCGAGCTGACCGCGGAGTCGACGGCCCGCACCGCTGAGATCGCCGGTTCCGTCCTCAAGTATCACGAGGCCGGCGAAGGCCCCCTGCTGCTGTGCATCCATGGCGGCGCACCGGGTGCCTATGGCTGGGGGAACTTCGGGATCGTCGTCGCCGAGCTCGCCAAGGACTTCCGGACCGTCGTGGTCGACCTGCCCGGTTATGGCGGCTCGGATCCGATCGACATCTCCGGGGGCCGATATGCGGCGTACGCGAACACGTTCGTCGGATTGATCGCCCACCTGGGCGAGGCCAAGGCCCACATCCTGGGCATGGCCACCGGCGGAGCGGTCGGAATCGCCGTGGCCAGCAGCCATCCGGAATCGGTCGAGCGACTGGTGCTGGTGTCCTCGGCCGGCGGACTGCCGATGTTCACCGTCATGCCGTCCGAGGGTCAGAAGCACATCCGTGACTATTACAAGGGTGAAGGCCCGTCACGGGAGCGCATGCGGGCGTACCTCGAGATGATGCTCGCCGATCCGAGCCTCATCACCGACGAGATGATCGAGGAACGCTATCTCGCCTCCCTCGGTCGGGAATCGGAGATTCCCGTCGGTGGGAAGGTCAAGCCCGAGGAGCTTTGGCGAGACCTCAACCGCATCGCCGCCCCGACGCTGGTGATGTGGGGCCGGGACAACCGGATCCAGGGTTATGACAATGCCCTGTTCATGCTCAAGCAGATCCCGGATGTCGAGGTTCACCTCTTTGGTCGGACGGGCCTGTGGATCCCGTTCGAGCGTCCGAAGGGGTTCTGTCGTGAGGTGCGGGGCTTCCTTTTGGAGGATCGGGAACCCTGACCGACCGCCCAAGGCCTCTGGCCCGGTGCTTCCCCAAGCCCGGTCCGGAGGCCTTTTGGGTGGTGGTCCAACCGGGTCCCGGATGGGCCCGTGGACCCATCCCCACGAGTGCCCGCGCACGTTAGGCTCCCACCATGAAGCCCCGATTGCTCCCGTCCCTGGCTCTCGCTGCCGTCCTCTCGGTGAGTGCGTGCGCCGGTGAGGCCAGCGACCCGCAGGAGGCCCCGCGGCCCGAGGCGGCCCCGGTGGACACCTCCATCCAGCCGGCCCCGACCGGAGCCCCGAGCCCGGACGCGCCGACCCCACCCCCCGGTGGCGCTGTCACTGCAGCGAATCTTCCCCAGGCCCAGGACCTGCAGTGGAGCGACGAGACCTCCTGGCAGGTGGAGGAGACGTTCACGGGCGGTGGCACGGAGCAGCTCAGCGTCTGCCAGCAGAACAGCATCGAGTCGCTGGGCGCCAACGCGATCCAGGTACGCACCTTCACGCTCGGCGATGACGGTGAGGCCGTCGCGATCGCGATGAGTTTCGACGGACCCGATGTGGCGGAGGAAGGGTACGCGCTCGCCGAGGAGTGGGTCGGCGACTGCGAACAGGTGCTGGCGGCCCAGCAGCGTACCGACGGGAGGCAGCACTTTCCGGCAGCGGCGGTGACCCTCCCGGCCCTCGCGGACGGCGAATCCCAGGTCACGGAGTGGATCTATTCACCGCCCGACAGCGGCGGGCACTATGCGGAGTTCGAGAGCCAGGGACTGGTGCGCAGCGGCGACCGCATGGCGTTCGTGATCATGCGGGTCCAGGGCCAGGACAACAGCTGGGACCTTGAACCCGGGGGGCCGGTCGGCGACGTGCACCCGATGATCCGCTCGTTGCCGGCGGTCGCGGACCGGCTCGCGCAATAGGACCGCCGGGGACCACAACGGGCGCTGGCCTCATGAGGAGGACCAGCGCCCGTTGTGTTGTCGTCTGCGGCTTTGTCAGACCTTGCGGAGGGCCTTGAACAGCTCGCGGTTGAGGCGAGAAATGCTCGACAGCGGGATGCCCTTGGGGCAGACCGCCGTGCACTCGCCGATATTCGTGCAGTTGCCGAACCCGGCCTCGTCATGCGCGGCAACCATGCCGAGCACCCGGCTCCAGCGTTCCGGCTGACCCTGCGGGAGCAGACCGAGGTGTGTCACCTTGGCACTGGTGAACAGCATGGCCGATCCGTTCGGACACGCCGCCACGCAGGCACCGCAACCGATGCAGGTGGCATTGTCGAACGCGTGGTCGGCATCCTTCTTGTCCACGGGCAGGCTGTTGGCATCCACGGCAGACCCGGTGGGTGCGGAGATGTACCCGCCGGCCTGGATGATCCGATCGAACGCGGAGCGGTCGACCACCAGGTCGCGCAGCACCGGGAACCCCTCGGCCTTCCACGGCTCCACCGTGATGGTGTCACCGTCGTTGAACTCCCGCATGTGGAGCTGGCAGGTGGTGGTCTGATAGGTGGTCTGGCCGCGGCCGTGCGCCACGCCGTTGATCACCACACCGCATGCGCCACAGATGCCTTCGCGGCAGTCCGAGTCGAATGCCACTGGGTCCTTGTTCTCGGCTGTGAGCTGCTCGTTGAGCAGGTCCAGCATCTCCAGGAAGGACATGTGATCGGAGACCCCGTCGAGTGAGTACTCCTCCATCCGGCCCTGGGTCTCGGTGTTCTTCTGGCGCCAGATCTTGAGAGTGACCTTCACTTGTAACTCCGTTGCTTCATCTCGACGAACTCGTATTCGAGCGGTTCTTTGTGCAGGATCGGCTGGCCGCCCGTGAACTCCCACGCGGACACGAAGGCGTACTCGTCGTCATGGCGCAGCGCCTCGCCGTCCTCGGTCTGCGATTCGGCCCGGAAGTGACCGCCGCAGGACTCGCGACGCACCAGGGCGTCGATGCACATGAGCTCACCGAGCTCCAGGAAGTCGGCCACCCGACCGGCGCGCTCCAGGGTCTGGTTGAGTTCTTCGGCCTCACCGGTGACCTTGACGTCCCGCCAGAACTCATCACGCAGTTCACGGATGAGTCCGATCGCCTTGCGGAGTCCCTCCTCGGTCCGTTCCATGCCGCAGTATTCCCACATGATGTGGCCGAGCTCGCGGTGGAACGAGTCGACGGTCCTCGAACCGTTGATCGACAGCAGCGTCTCGATCCGCTCGTTCACCGACGAGACGGCCTCGGTCACCGCCGGCGAGGAGAGGTCCAGGTCCTCATGCTTCACATCGGCCAGATAGTCGGCGATCGTGTTCGGCAGCACGAAATATCCGTCCGCCAGGCCCTGCATGAGCGCGGAGGCACCGAGCCGGTTGGCACCGTGATCGGAGAAGTTGGCCTCACCGGCCACATAGAGCCCGGGAATGCTGGACTGCAGGTCGTAGTCCACCCAGAGGCCACCCATCGTGTAGTGCACCGCCGGATAGATGCGCATCGGCACCTCGTACGGGTTCTCACCGGTGATCTGCTGATACATGTCGAAGAGGTTGCCGTACTTCGCCTCGACCGCCTTGCGGCCCAGTCGATTGATGGCATCCGCGAAGTCGAGATAGACACCGCGGCGGCCCTGGCCGGGCACCTCCGGACCGACACCGCGTCCCTCGTCGCAGACGTACTTCGCGGCACGCGACGCGATGTCACGGGGCACGAGGTTGCCGAACGATGGATAGATGCGCTCCAGGTAGTAGTCCCGATCGGCGTCCGGGATCTGACGCGGATCCTTGGTGCAGTCGGCAGCCGACTTGGGCACCCAGATGCGACCGTCGTTGCGCAGCGATTCCGACATCAGCGTCAGCTTCGACTGCGTCTCGCCAGAGACCGGGATGCAGGTCGGGTGGATCTGGGTATAGCAGGGGTTCGCGAAGTACGCGCCCTTGCGGTGCGCACGCCACGTCGCGGTGACGTTGCAGCCCATGGCGTTGGTCGAGAGGAAGAACACGTTGCCGTAGCCGCCGGTGGCGAGAACGACTGCGTCGGCGACGTGGGCTTCGACCTTGCCGGTCACCATGTCACGGGTGACGATGCCGCGGGCCCGTCCCTCGTGGACGATGACCTCGAGCATTTCGTGACGGGTGTACATCGTCACGGTCTTGGCGTTGATCTGGCGCTCCAGCGCCTGATAGGCGCCGATGAGGAGCTGCTGCCCGGTCTGGCCGCGGGCATAGAACGTGCGGGAAACCTGCACGCCGCCGAACGACCGGTTGTCGAGCAGGCCGCCGTATTCGCGGGCGAACGGAACGCCCTGCGCGACGCACTGGTCGATGATGTTCACCGACACCTGTGCGAGACGATAGACGTTCGATTCGCGCGAGCGATAGTCGCCGCCCTTCACGGTGTCATAGAACAACCGGTAGACGGAGTCGCCATCGTTGCGGTAGTTCTTCGCCGCGTTGATGCCGCCCTGGGCAGCGATCGAGTGCGCGCGGCGGGGGCTGTCCTGATAGCAGAAGCACTTGACGTTGTAGCCGGCTTCGCCCAGCGTGGCGGCACCGGCGCCGCCGGCCAGGCCGGACCCCACCACGATGACCGACAGCTTCCGCCGGTTCGCGGGGTTGACCAGTTTGGCTTCGAACTTGCGCTTGTCCCACCGTTCGGAGATGGGACCGGCCGGGGCCTTGGCATCGAAGATCGGATCGCCCTCGACATACACGGCGTCCGCGTCAAGGCTGCCCCGGGGTTCGAGTGTCTCGGTCACAGCGTGATCCCTCCAAAGAAGATGGCGATCGGTCCGGCGAGGAAGCCGAGGACAATCACCAACGCGATGATGATGGCGACCGTGTTCCAGATCGCACGCGCCTTGATGCTGGTGTTGGCACCAAGGGTGGCGAAGGCGCTCCAGAAACCGTGCCGAATGTGCAGACCCACCGCGATCATCGCGATGATGTAGCTGATCAGGACCAGCGGGTTCTGGAAGCTCTCCACCACGCGCGGGAAGATCGTCTGCGCGCCCTGGGCTGTGTCGATGACGGGATTGGCCGCACCGCCGATGGTGAAGTGCAGCAGGTGATACAGCACGAAGAGCGCGATGGTCACCCCGCCCCACCGCATCGTGTAGGAGGCATAGGAGCGCTGGATCGCCTTGTTGTTGGCGTACCGCCGGCTGCCGCCCGAAGCCTTCTTGGCGCGGGACCACAGCGTGAACGCCGACCACATGTGCACGAGGATCGCCAGCACGAGGACTACGCGGATGATCCAGAGCAGCCCTTCCTCGGGCAGCAGCGGGTCACCGATGACCCGCAAATGCTCCGCATAGGCGTCATAGGCGTAGACCTCCTGAGTGCCTCCGCCGGGCGCGTCCACAACCTTGGTGCCGGAGAACATCTTGAGGTTGCCGTACATGTGCAGCAGCAGGTATCCCACCATGATGAGACCGCTGAGCGCCATCCAGAATTTTCGCATCACAGAGGAGCGCGCGGCCCTCTGTTGAACTGTGAGTGTTGTTGTCGCCACGGGGCCACCATAATCGCCCGGCCCCACTCTGTGCGGCGCATCCCAACAGTTTCTGTCAGGTATCGGAATTCGTTACCAACGCTGTAATCGACGTCACAGGGGGCGGGCGTCAGCCGGCGCAGAAGGCGCCTTTTTGTGCCCGGTCGGTGCCGTTGCAGTACGCCCGCCCGGCCCTGTATCCGGACTCGGCGTTCAGGGACAGTTCCGACACGGTGACCAGGGTCACGCCCTTGCCCTGCAGACCGCTGACGATCGCAGGGGCGGCCGCGATCGTGCTCGGGTGGATGTCATGCATCAGCACCACCGATCCGGCCTGGAGGTCCTTGCCGTTGACCGCGGCCTCCGTCGTCGCGCCGGCGTCCCTGGTCTGCCAGTCATGGGTGTCGACCTCCCACTGGATGATCGCCGCTCCGGTGCTGTGGATGATCTCGTCCACCGTCTGGTTGCGCGAACCGAAGGGCGGGCGGAAAACCATGGGTTTCCGTCCGTACGCCTCCTCCATCACCGAGGCGTTGTCCACGATCTCCTTCTGCAGACGAGCCCGGTCCACTTGCGCGAGGTTGGGGTGACTGAACGAGTGCGCGCCCACCTCGTGTCCGCCGGACGCGACCTGCTTGGCCATCTCGGGGTTGGCCTTGATCATCTGCCCGAGCTGGAAGAAGGTGGCCGGTGCCTTGGCCTCCCGCAGGGTGGCCAACAGTTTCGGAGTCTCGCTGCCGGGCCCGTCGTCGAAGGTGAGCGCCACACAGTTCAGCGTCGCGCAGTCCGGGCCGACCGCCGTGGAGGGCCGTGTCGTCGGGTCTGCCGAGACCCGTTCGGTCGCCGACTGGTCCTCGGCAGGGGGTTCTGCGGCCACGGTCCCTCCGCCGGGGGACGGGGCGCCGTCGAAAACGGACGGTGACTGGGAAGCGGCCGCCGCGCGTACCCCGAAGTCCGACAGCAGTGGTCGCGCCTTGTCCGCCTTCAGCCGCACCGTAGCGGAATCCTTCCTGGCGAGCACGCCGGGTGCGAAGTGGGCAATCAGGTTGCCGTCCGCGTCGAACCCGAGCATGGGCCCGGTTCCCTGGGGCGCGGCCTCGTCGGCGAGAGCCGCACGGAGCTCGTCCTTCTTGATCTTGCGGTCCGCGGCCTTCGTCATCTCGTCGACGAAGTCTCCCCAGGCAGATTCACGGATCAGCACGGGTGAGGTGTGGACACGTTTGGAGCCCGCGTCGTACCACACCAGCGCTGGCTTGGTGGTCGTCCCCGACTCGGCCTCCCACGTCGGGACCACCACGATCCCGAGCGTGCCCGGCCCGGAGGCGACGACCCGATAGGTGATGTCGACGTCCGTGGCCTGATCCCAGGAGGCTTCACGAAGTCCTCGTTCCCGCAGGACTTCCATCGCCGAGGTCATCCGGCGAGCGGTGGTGACCACGGGGACCTCCGCGCGTACGCCCCGCGCGGTGTCCTCATAGACCGTCGGGACAAGCCCGGCGACCAGGGTGGGATCACCGGGGGCGAAAGCCGCGACCACGTCATCGGCTCGCTCCGCGACCTCCTGCGCACCGGTCCCCTCGCCGGGCTGGGCACACGCCGAGAGAGTGAGGGTCAGAACAGCAAGGGTCGCGCCGAACCCGCGCAGGGGGGTACGCAAAAACACTGATCCTCCGATGCTCGACCTCGAGTCATCGTAAGTGCGACACCGTCTCGCCCGGTGGCATTGGCTGCGCGTGGCGCGGAATTGGACCACGCCACTCCTGATTTGGCAACCAATTCAGGGCGGAATCTGTCAGGCCGGGCCCCAGACGTCGATCATTCCCGTGGCCGGGTGCAGCAATGGGCTCACACCACCGCGACCCTCCACGACGACGATCGCTGCGTCCGGCACCCAGAGGGGGATGACCGGCAGCTCCGTCGCCATCACTTCATCGGCCTCGATCATCAGATCGCGGCGATCCGTGGCGACGAGCTCGGAGCGGCCCCGCTCGAACAGGGCGTCGAGAGCGGGGTTGCAATAGCCGGACGGTACGCCGCACTCGACCCATGGCTCGATCTGCACGGGATCAGCCAGCGTCACGCGATAGGTCTCGATCACACCGTCGACGGCCGGGTCGGCCCAGACCTCGGCATGATCGGCGACCGGGCGGACAGCGATCTCGGCCCGGACCCCGACCTCGGCGAGATCCGCGACCACCGCGTCCCAAGGGCCCCGGTCGAGATCGTGGGTGAGTGCGACCAGGCGGAGCGTACGAGCCTCATCCCAGCCGGCCCCGGCGAGAGCCGAGCGAGCTGCCTCCGGATCGTGTGTCCACCGCGCCCGGTCGGGAGAATTGGCCCAGTCGGGGGTGAACATGACCGAGTCGACGACTCGACCTCGGCCACCGAACTCACTGTCGAGGATCGCCTCCCGATCGATCGCCTGGATGAGCGCCTGTCGGATCCGAACGTCGGCGAGGGGACCCCGCCCGCTCAGTCCGACGACGCTGTCCCCGGGGGCCTGCAGGAGTCGATAGCCCTCCGGGACGTTATCGAGCTGCCCGGGACTCACATCCAGGGCGAGGTCGAGTTCGCCGCGGTCGAGAGCAGCCACGGCCCGATCCGGGGAGACCACGCGGGCGGTGACCTTGTCCAGCCGGGTGAACGGCGTGAACTTCGGGTTGGGGCGGAGCACGACCCGGTCCGTGCCCTCCCAGGAGTCGAAGAGATAAGCCCCCGAGCCGACGCTCGGGGTGCGGAACAAGCCGGGCTCGTTCACGTCCTGGCCGGCGTACACATGCCGGGGCAGGACGAGCACCCCGGTGAGCTGGGCGAGGAAGTTCGGATCCGAATCGACGAGTTTGATGACGACACCACGAGACGTCTCGGCGACCATGCCTCCGACGTGCGGCGCGCGGCCCTCGTGGAATTCGCGTGCCCCTTCGATCCGCAGGAGGGCAGGCAGCGCGCTGGATCGGCTGCCCGGCTTGAGGTGTTCCTCGAGCGTGAACATCAGGTCGTCCGCTCCCATGCGGACCCCGTCGCTCCAGAAGTCGTGCTTGATCGTGAGCAGGATCGAACGGTCGTCGTCAATGCTGCCCCACCAGTCGGCCATGCGGGGCCGAATGCGGCCGTCCACCACGCTGACGAGGGGTTCGAAGTGCGCTGCGGCCAGCAGCTGGTCCGCCGTCCCGGGTGCGGCAAAGGGATCGAATCCGGTCGGCTCTGCCGGGAGCTGGAAGGTCATGGGCCCGGTCGGCCCGCTCGTGGCCGCCCTCGCCTCGGCGGCTCGTTGGGGCGTCACCGGGCCACACCCGCTGAGCAGTGCGAGAGCAAGCAGAGTGCCGATGATGGCCACCAGCGACGTGCGGGCGCGTGAGCGGGTGGACTGGCCAGGCATCAACAGCTCTTCCTTCTGCTCGCTCGGGTCGGCGAATGGGTCACCAACCTGCGGGACATCTTAGAGCGCTCTCCCGGACGATCCAGTGGGCTCGTCGGGCTTCGGCAACAGATCCGGACGCCGGAGCTTCGTCAGGGCGAGTGCCTGTTCGCGGCGCCATTCGGCGATCCGGGCGTGGTGTCCGGAGAACAGGATCTCCGGGACGTCGAGTCCGCGCCACGTGGGTGGCTTGGTGAAGACCGGATATTCGAGCAGGCCGTCCTGCCCCTCCGAGTGGGACTCCTCGAGCAGGGACTCCGGATTGCCGATCACCCCGGGAAGGAGCCGCACGATGGCCTCCACCATGACGAGGACCGCGACCTCTCCCCCGTTGAGCACATAGTCGCCGAGGCTCACTTCGCGCACCGGCATGCGCTCCCGCGCATACCTCACCACCCGCGCATCGATCCCCTCGTATCGGCCGCAGGCGAAGAGCAGATGCGACTCGGTGGCCAGTTCATAGGCGGCGGACTGATCGAAGCGGTCCCCCGAGGGAGTCGGGACCACGAGCACGGTGTCGGGCTGCGCGAGCGCGTCGAGCGCCTCACCCCACGGCTCCGGTTTCATGACCATCCCCGCGCCCCCGCCATAGGGCGTGTCGTCCACCGTGCGGTGGCGGTCGTGGGTCCAGTCCCGCAGATCATGTACGCCGACCCTCACCTTCCCGGCTTCAATCGCTTTCCCCACCAGGGAGAGCGACAACGGGGCGAAATAGTCGGGGAAGATGCTGACGACGTCGAGACGCAGAGGGGGCGGGGTCACTCGTCGTCCTCGTCACTCAGCAGGCCGCCCACGTCGGCCAGCGTCAGCGTGCGGGCATCGAGGTCCACCGCCGGGACGAGAGCCTCGACGAAGGGCACGAGCCGTTCCTCTCCCTCCGGCGTGCGGATCACGAGCAGATCCTGCGGTCCGTGCTGGACCCTGCGTACCTCCCCGCCGACTTGCCCGGCAGCGGTCAGCACGGTCAGTCCGACAAGGTCGCGATCCCAGAACTCGTCCTCCCCCACCGGTGACTCGTCCTCCGGAACCTGTGCGACGAGGACCACACCGCGCAGCGCCTCGGCGGCGGTCCGGTCGGGCACTTCCTCGAAACGCACGAGGAGCCGTCCCGAGTGCCAGCGGACCCCCTCCACGGTGAACGCGCGGGTGCCGGCCTCCTCCCGAAGAACCATTCCGTCCAGGAAGCGGCGATCCGGCTCATCGGTGCGGGGTTCGACGGTGAGTTCACCGCGGATTCCGTGGGCCCTGCCGATCCGCCCGACGATGACTTCAACGGTGGGTTCAGAACTGGTCACAACAGCCTCCTGGAGGGACACGGTGAGCGGAATGGTCGGGGCCGGGAACGGCGCACGCCCCGCTGCGGGCAAGGCAGCGGGGCGTGCGTGAAACTGATCTCAGCGGCGGCCTCGGCCGCGTTGCCCACCGGAGCGGGGGCGCCGGTCGACATCGAGGAAGTCGACGCGGACCTGTTCGCGACCGGCCAGGGCACCGATGACCGTGCGCAGGGCTTGGGCTGTCCGTCCCTGGCGGCCGATCACCTTGCCGATGTCCTCGGGATGGACGCGGACCTCCATCATGCGTCCCCGCCGCAGATCCTTGTCGCGGATCCGCACGTCATCGGGGTTGGCGACGATGCCCCGGACCAGGTGTTCGAGAGCGTCGGCGAGCATGCTCAGGCCTGCTCGGCGTCGCCGGCCTCCGCCTCGGCGGCGGGGGTCTCGGTGGTGGCCTCGGTCGCGGTCTCCTCGTCCTCGGCGGGAGCCGATTCCTTGGCGTCGGCCTTCTTCGAGGTGAACGCCTCAACCGTGGGCGACCCGGCGCTGTTGGCGAGGGCCTTGTTGAAGATCTCGGTCTTGTTCGGCTTCTCGGCCTGCGGGTCGATGCCGGCGGGGGTGTCCTCGCCGCTGAACTTCTGCCAGTCGCCGGAGCGCTTGAAGATGGCGACAACGGCTTCCGTGGGCTGGGCGCCCACACTCAGCCAGTATTGCGCGCGCTCGGAGTCGACCTGGATGAACGACGGATCATTCTTCGGGTGATAGAGCCCGATCTCCTCGATCGCCCGGCCGTCCCGCTTCTTGCGGGAGTCCATGACGACGATGCGATAGTGCGGGGAGCGGATGGCGCCCATCCGCTTCAGACGAATCTTGACAGCCACGTGGGTGGAATCTCCTGGTATGGGTCCCCGAAATGCTTCGGGGGAATCGGGTGAGGCTCGATCCACCGTGTGGGGCACGGCAGTGCGGGACTCGGATGGATCCGGACGATGCGGGATGAGAGGGCACCACAAACGCCACAGACGCGCCCGCCATTGTGCCACATGGCACATCCGGAAGGGAAATGCGTGCCACATGGCACATCCGGAAGGGAAATGCGTTGAGTGCTGCTCAGGGCAGGAGCCCGAGACACCAATGCGCCGCACCGGCGCCTCCCGCACCGATGAGCAGGCTGGCGAATGTCCCGAGGATGAAGCGCTCCGCAGTGCCGTCGGAGGCCTTGAGGTCGGGGTAGCGCGCGAGCCCCTTGACCGCAACGATCGCCCCGATCCCCGCAGGAAATCCAGCTAGCAGGACGGCGACCGTCCCCAGGCGTTCCAGCCACCCGATGACGCGGCCGCCCCGCAGTTGTTCCCCGGCCGCCTCGATCGGTGAGACCGCTGCGGTCCCGCTCGGCGCTGGGGTCCCACTCGGCGCTGCGGTCCCGCTCGGCGT
>DUOB01000095.1 GCA_012839035.1 Propionibacterium sp. | reverse complement strand
TGAAGAACGTCACGACCCCCATCGCGCCCACGACCCCCGCCACGACCGGCAACCGTGGATGGAATCCGATCAGGATGACGCCGAACGAGATGAGCGCGGACCAGACATACATGAGGATCACCGCACGCCGATGCGAGTGCCCCTGGTCCAGCAGTCGATGGTGCAGATGCTGCTTGTCCGCGACCCAGAACCAGGTGCCGGCATAGGTACGCCGGAGAAACGCCAGGAGGAAATCGAGGAAGGGCAACGCCATGATCGCGAGCGGGAGGATCAGCGGCAGGTACGCCGCCATCAGCCCCGTCTCGGTGCTGTGGAGCCCGGACGAGTCGATCTGACCGGTCAGCGAAATCGTGGAGGTCGCGAGCAGCAGGCCGAGCAGGAGCGCACCGGAGTCGCCCATGAACATGCGTGCGGGGAAGAAGTTGTGCGGCAGGAAGCCGAGGCAGATGCCGGCGATGGCGATCGTGAGCAGGCTCGCGGTCGTCGCTCGGGGCAGGGCGAGGCTGGCGACGAGGAGATAGGAGTACGCGAAGAACGCCAACGCGCCGATCGCAACCACGCCGGAGGCCAACCCGTCCAGGCCGTCCACATAGTTCACCGCGTTGGAACACAACACGATGAAGAACACGGTGATCGCGATGGAGATGGAGTCGTCGAGGGAGATGATCGTGTTGGGCAGTGGGATCCACAACATCTTCACACCGTTGGCCACCACGACACCCGCCGCGAGGACCTGACCGGCCAACTTGGTGATCGCGTTGAGTTCATAGAGATCGTCGAGTACGCCGACGGCGCAGATCACGACCGCCGCGATGAGCACCGCCCGGAAGTCGTGGCGAATCAGCAGATTCCGCCCGAGGAACGGCAAATGCGTGGCCACGATGTAGGCCACCGTCACCCCGCCCAGCATGGCGAGGCCCCCGAAATAGGGAATCGGCACCGCGTGCACGTCCCGGTCCCGGACACGGGCGATCGCCCCGGTGCGCAACGCGAGCCTGCGACACAATCCACTGAGCAGATAGGTCACGGTCGCCGTTACGAACAGCACCAGGAGGTATTCGGTCATGGGTCAGCCGGTCTGATCCGTCGATTCGGGCGGCTGCTCGACGTCGGCGGGCTCGGGTTCTGCCGGCTGTGGCTCGGCAGGCTCGGGCACCTCCGCGGGACGCTCCTCGAGATAGGGCACCACCTCGCGGAGTGCATCGACGGTGATCCGACCCGACCGCACGACGACGCCATAGTCCGACACCGTGAAATCCACGATCGTCGAGGGCACCTGACCGGAAGCAGGCCCCGCATCCAGATAGACCCCGACCGAGTCCCCCAACATGTCCCGGGCCGCGGCGGCAGTGACGGCGGCCGGCTCCCCCGTCCGGTTGGCGCTGGACACCGCCAGAGGTCCCGTCGCCCGCAACAGCTCGCGGGCCACCTCATGATCCGGGACACGCACGGCGATCGTGCCGTGGGTGTCGCCGAGGTCCATCGTCAGGCTCGCCTGCGCGTGCAGAATCATGGTGAGCGCACCGGGCCAGAACCGCTCAGCAAGCTTCTTGGCCGCCTCGGGAATGTCGCGGCCCAGGGCCATGAGGACGGCGGGGTCTCCGATCAGGACCGGCGGCGGCATCTCCCGCCCCCGACCTTTCGCCGACAGGAGCCGCTGGACCGCTGCTCGCGAGAAGGCGTCGGCGCCGATTCCATAGACGGTGTCCGTCGGCAGGACGATGCACTCGCCGTCACGCACTGTGGCCACGGCAGCGGCCAGCGCGGAGTCTCGCTCGTCGCCGTTGCAGCTCAGCAGTCGCCCCTGGTCGGAGCTGGCTTCCTGGTTGGGCTGGGGCACATCAGTCACGTCGCCATCCTGCCACCTCTGGTTGCGGCGGGCTCTCGGCGACCCGTGGCGGGACAGCGGTTCACCGCCGCCTCGCCGTGACGAAGCGCGGACGTCCGGTCAAGTCCTTGTGGCCGCGGATCTCCGTCCACTCCCCGTGGTCCAGAAACACCCGTGGTGCGGACTCCGCCTGCACCTCCGCATGTTCCGCAGCAAGCCAGCCACCGGGCTTCAACAGCCGCGCGCCGCTGTCCGCCAGGACGCGGAGAGCATCCAGGCCGTCCGGTCCGGAGAACAGGGCGAGGGGTGGTTCGTGCCGGCGTACCTCCTCGGTCACCCCGAGATAGGCGTCCAGGGGAACGTACGGCGGATTGCAGATCACCACGTCCACCTCGCCGTCCAGTTCGGGCAGCGCGTCGGCCATGTCGCCGAGCACCAGGTCGACATTGGTGCCGGTGAGATTGCGGGCGGCGAAGGCGTACGCCGGCTCCGACAACTCGACCGCAATCTGACGGCAGCCGGGCGCCTCGGTCGCGATCGCCAGCGATATCGCACCGGACCCTGCGCAGAGTTCCACGACCACGGGCACGTGGCCGGCCGCCTGCAGCTCCCGGACCCGATCGATCGCGAGGCCGGTCATGACCTCCGTCTCCGGACGGGGAACGAACACGCCGGGTCCCACCTCGACCCGGACGGTGCGGAACCAGGCCTCACCGGTGATGTGTTGCAAGGGAAGGCCGTCGGCGCGTTGGCGCAGGGCGTCGAGGTACGCCGCACTCTGCCGGCCATCCGGGGTCGGAGCGGTGAAGAGCTGGGCGAGGTCGAGGCCCATGGCGTGGGCGAGGAGAATCCGCGCATCGGCAGCGGGCGACGGCTGGCCCGCCGAGTGGAGCAGCGCCGTGCCGACCCGCAGCGCCTCGGTGGCCGTCGGCCACCGCGGAACACCTTCAGCCATCGGCACCCTCAGTCATCGCCACCGCCGCCCACGCGGGCGAGCCGCTCGGCGAGATCCGCCTCCTGCAGTGCCGCCACGACGGCCGAGAGATCGCCGGCCAGCACCGCGTCGAGGTTGTAGGCCTTGAACCCGATCCGGTGGTCGGCGATGCGGTTCTCGGGGAAGTTGTAGGTCCGGATCCGCTCACTGCGGTCGACCGTGCGGATCTGCGAGGCCCGGGCGGAGGACGCTTCGGCGGCTGCCTGCTCCTCGGCCAACGCGGTGAGCCGGGAACGCAGGACCCGCAATGCCTGAATTTTGTTCTGCAGTTGGGATCGCTCGTTCTGGCACGACACGACGAGCCCGGTGGGCACATGGGTGATCCGCACGGCGGAATCAGTGGTGTTCACGCCCTGACCGCCCTTCCCCGAGGAACGATAGACATCCACGCGCAGGTCGTTCTCGTCGATCTCGACGTCGTGCTCCTCGACCTCGGGCATGACGAGCACGCCGGCCGCCGAGGTGTGGACGCGTCCCTGGGTCTCGGTGACGGGCACGCGCTGCACGCGATGGACGCCGCCCTCGAACTTGAGGACCGCATAGGGCATCGCATCCGGTTCGGCGTGGCCGGAGGCCTTGACGGCCACCGTGACGGACTTCACTCCCCCGAGGTCGGTCTCCTGGGCGTCGAGGATCTCGACCTTCCAGCCGCGGGATTCGGCATAGCGCGTGTACATCCGCAGCAGATCGCCCGCGAACAGCGCCGATTCCTCACCGCCCTCACCGGACTTGATCTCCATGAGCGCGTCGGCCGAATCGTTCGGGTCCCGGGGCGCGAGCAGCCGGGTCAGCCGCTCGGCAATCTCGGCGGCCCGTGCGGCAAGCGCGTCGGCCTCCACGGCAAAGCTGGGATCGTCGGCGCTCAGTTCCTCGGCCGCCGCCATGTCGCCGAGGAGTGCTTCGTGCTCCGCGAGCGCCTTGACGACGGGCGTGAGCTCGGCATAGCGCCGGGCGAGCTTGCGCGCGAGACCAACATCGGAGTGCACCGCCGGGTCCGCCAGCCGTGCCTCGAGCTCGGCGTGTTCAGCGCGCAGGGGCGCGGCGGACTCGAACATGCGGTTCCTCCCGATCGGATCGATGGACGACAAACGCCGGGCACCCGGTGGTCCCGGGTCCCGGCGTTGCGCGGAAAACTACTTCTTCTTGCCGATCTTGGCGTTGCCGAAGCGCTTCTCGAAGCGGGCAACGCGGCCACCGGTGTCGAGGATCTTCTGCTTGCCCGTGTAGAACGGGTGGCAGTTCGCGCAGACCTCGGCACGGATGATGCCGTTGTCGGCAGTGCTGTTGGTCACGAAGGTGTTGCCACAGGTGCAGGTCACCCGGGTCTCACCGTAATTGGGATGAATCCCCTGCTTCATGGTGTCTCCTTGATGTGGTTGTTGCCCGGGTCCCCGATCGGAGATATGGGGTGAACCGGACCGACTGTCCATTGTGCCGCACTGTGGGCCCCGGGACCAAATGGGCCGGGCCTGCATCGCCCTGCGTCAGTCGTCGCGCCCCGGCGTCGTCTTCGAGATCAGCAGCAGGAACTCGTTGTTGGACTTCGTCTTCTTCATGCGATTGAGCAGCATCTCCAAGGCCTGCTGCCCGTCGAGCCCGGAGAGTACGCGGCGCAGCTTCCAGATGATCGCCAGTTCCTCGCGGCCGAGCAGCAGCTCCTCACGGCGCGTACCCGACTGGACGGCGTCGATGGCCGGGAAGATCCGCCGGTCGGCGAACTCGCGCCGCAGACGAAGCTCCATGTTGCCGGTGCCCTTGAACTCCTCGAAGATGACCTCGTCCATCTTGGAGCCCGTTTCGATCAACGCCGTGGCGAGAATCGTGAGCGAACCGCCGTTCTCGATGTTGCGAGCAGCACCGAAGAACTTCTTGGGCGGATAGAGCGCTGCGGAGTCAACACCGCCGGACAGGATGCGCCCGGAGGCCGGGGCCGCAATGTTGTAGGCCCGGCCCAGCCGCGTGATGCCGTCCAGCAGGACCACGACGTCCTTGCCCATCTCGACCAGGCGCTTGGCGCGCTCGATGGCGAGCTCGGCCACTTGGGTGTGGTCGCTCGCGGGCCGGTCGAACGTGGACGCGATGACTTCACCGGACACGGTCCGCTGGAAGTCGGTGACCTCTTCCGGACGCTCGTCCACGAGCACCACCATGAGGTGGACCTCGGGGTTGTTCTCGGTGATCGCATTCGCGACGTGCTGCAGGATCATGGTCTTGCCCGCCTTCGGCGGGGACACGATCAGCCCGCGCTGCCCCTTGCCGATCGGGGAGACCAGGTCGATGATGCGGCCCGTCATGTTGAGCGGCGTGGTCTCCAGTCGCAGGCGTTCCTGCGGATAGAGCGGCGTCAGCTTGTTGAAGTCCACCCGCCCCTTGGCCTGCTCGGGGTCGTGGCCGTTGACCGTGTCGAGGCGCACCAGCGGGCTGAACTTCTCACGGCGCTCACCCTCTCGCGGCTGGCGCATGGCGCCGGTGACCACGTCGCCCTTGCGCAGCCCGAATTTGCGCACCATCGCGAGGGACACGTACGCGTCCTCGGAGCTGGGCAGATAGCCCGTGGTGCGGACGAACGCATAGGAATCGAGGACGTCCAGAATGCCTGCGATGTCGAGGAGCACGTCGTCCTCGCTGATCACCGGCTCGGCATCGAGTCGGTCGAGACCGCTGCCCCGGCCACGGCGGTTCTGCCGGTCCCGGCTGCGCCGACGCCTGCTCCGGCGGCTGCCGCCACCGTCGTCGTCGAAATCACGCGAGTCGCCCCGGTTGCCGCCACTGTCCCGTCCGGACTGCTGCTGTTGCTGCTGGCGGTCACGGTTGCGGGCGGGACGCTGGTCCCCGGTCTGCTCGCCATCGTCCTTCTTGCTGTCCCCGGACTCGCCCCCGCGCAGCTCGGCCTCGAGTCGGCGGCCCAGCTCCCGGCGGGTCTCATCATCGGGACCGGACTCGTCGGTGCGGCGGTCCCGACGGGAGCGCCGGCTGTCACGGGAACCGGCATGGTCGGATTGGTCGCGTTCCTGGCGGTTCTCGTGTGCAGGCGATTGCGCCTGCTGCGTCTCGTCATTCTTCTTCGCATCGTCGCGCTGCTTCGCCTCGGCCTGCTGCGGCTCGTCACCGTGCTTCGCTTCGGTTCGCTTCGGTTCGGTGTGCTTCGCCTCGTCAGCCTGCTTGGGCTGTTCTGACCGTTCAGGCTGTTCTGAGCGCGCGGCGTGTTTGGTCGGTTCCTCGGTTCGCCGCTGGCGGGCACTTTCGTCAGCGGAACCGCCGCCGGACTGGGCGGCCTTGATGGCGTCGATGAGTGCGCTCTTGCGCATCGTCGCGGTGCCACGCAGCCCCATGCTGGAGGCGAGCTGCTTCAGCTCGGGCAACAGCATGGCGTCCAGGCCGGAACCCTTGCGACGCCGTCCGGAGGTGGTCTCCGCTGCGGCTTCGGCTTCAGTGCCGGCCGCGGTGGGCGCCGCTTCGGTGGTTTCTGTCACTGGTGTCCTTTCAATCCAGCCGCGTCGTTCCCGATGAACTCGCTCGGCCGGTGCGGACCACATGAGCGTGGTGGTGATCCTGATCAGGTCGGAGCCTGCACTGGGCGAAGGCATCCAATAGTGGTGATCCTCGGACGCTCCGGGCGCGACCATTCACGTGGAGTGCTGAGGAATCGGGCGCCAGACCTGTGCGGCGCGCAAGGAACAACAGAAAGTGTCCCCGTTGGTCTCCACACTAGCACCGGACCGGGAGCTCCTCGCAACATTCGGTCTGCGAACAGCACTCGGATCTCGGTGGGATCAGCCGATGACCTCCGCCGGTCCACCGACGGCGAGGGCATACCGGCGGAATTCCCCGGCCTCGCTGCCATCGAGTTCGGCGGCCTTCGCCGCATCGGTGAGCACCAGCACGGTGGGACCAGCTCCACTGATGACGGCACCGAAGCCCCGGGAACGCAGCGAGCGGACAAGGGCCGTCGCTTCCGGCATGAGCTCGGCGCGATAGTCCTGATGCAGCCATTCCCGGGTCGCGGCGTGCAGCAGTGTCGGGTCGTCGCCCATGGCGTGGGTGAGCAGAGCCGCCCGGCCGGAATTCTTGGCCGCCTCTGCGTGCGGCACACGGCTCGGCAGGGCCTTGCGGGCCGCTTTGGTGGCCACGGGCGCCGGGTGCACATAGGCGAACAGGCGCACATCGGGGTGGATCCGCCCCGACGCCGCGCGTACGGCACCCGGCTCGTTCTCGTCATCGATCCAGGTGAGCACGAAACCACCGAAGATGGCGGCCGCCACGTTGTCCGGGTGCCCCTCCACCTTGTTCGACTCGGTCAGCAGCCACTGCCGATCGACCTCGTCCTCCGGACGCGCGAGTGCCCAGGCGGCCAGGAGTCCCGCCACGGTGGCCGCGGCGGAAGACCCGAGTCCACGCGTGTGCGGAATCGTGTTGTGGGCGACCAGGCGTACGCCCGGGGCGGCTGCCCCGAGGGACGCGAGGCCCTGGTCCAGACAGCGAATCACCAGGTGGGAGCGGTCCCGCGGGACGAATCCCGCGCCCTCGCCGGTCACCTCGACCTGCACACCGGAGCGGAGCACCTCGACCGTGCAGTCGTCGAGCCAATCGAACGCCAGTCCCAGGCTGTCGAATCCCGGTCCCAGATTGGCGGTGTTGGCGGGTACGCGCAGGTGAACCCGGCGCCCCGCCCGAAGCATGTCAACGTCCACGGATCAGGCCAGCCCGATCGCATCGGCGACGGCCATCGCCTCAGGGGCGACGACCTCGGTCCGGAGGTCGATCCCAGAGAGTGCGGTGTCGATGTCCTTCAGCCCGTTGCCGGTCACCGTGATCGTGATCGTCTGGCCCGCAGCGAGTTCACCGGCCTCATGGGCCGCGAGCAGGGCAGCGACGCCCGAGGCGGACGCCGGTTCCACGAAGATCCCTTCGTTGGCGGCGAGGAAACGCTGGGCGGCCAGGATCTGTTCATCGGACACGGCTGTGAACCGGCCACCGGACTCGTCGCGGGCCGCGTTGGCCAGGTCCGCGGAGGCCGGATTGCCGATCCGGATCGCAGTGGCGATCGTCTCGGGGTTGAGCACGGGGTGGCCGAGCACCAGGGGCGCCGCACCCTCCGCCTGGACCGCCCACATCCGCGGGCGCTTGGTGGCCTTGCCGGCGTCGGCGTACTGCTTGAAACCACGCCAATAGGCGGGCATGTTGCCGGCATTCCCGATCGGCATCACGTGCAGGTCCGGGGCATCACCCAGGGCGTCGATGATCTCGAAGGACGCCGTCTTCTGGCCCTCGAGCCGGAACGGGTTGACCGAGTTGACGAGCGCGACGGGATAGGACTCCGCGAGCTTGCGGGCCACCGTGAGGCATTCGTCGAAGTTGCCGTCCACCTGGACGATCTGGGCGCCGTACACGATCGCCTGGGCGAGCTTGCCCTTGGCGATCTTGCCCTGGGGCAGCAGCACGATCGGCTTCATCCCGGCCCGCACCGCATAGGCCGCCGCGGATGCCGAGGTGTTGCCGGTGGACGCGCACACGACCGCCCGGGCACCCTCCGCCTTGGCCTTGGAGACCGCCATCGTCATGCCGCGGTCCTTGAAGGAGCCGGTCGGGTTGGCACCCTCGACCTTGACCCAGACCTCACAGTCGAAGCGGTCCGAGAGCACGGGCGCCTGCACGAGCGGCGTGCTCCCCTCGCCCAGGCTCACGACCGGATCACCGGATTCGATCGGCAACCACTCGCGATAGCGCTCGATCAAACCCGACTGCTCCGCGCTGAAGCGGCGTACGTTCGCCATCATTCACCCTCGACTCTCATCACCGACAGAACCTCATGCACCTGGGGCAGGTCGCCCAACGCGCGCACGGTCGCACTCAACGCCGCCTCCGGGGCGGAGTGCGTGACCAGCACGAGCCGTGCACCGGCCCCGTCGGAGCGCAGCGACGCCTCCTGCCGCATGGTCTGCACGGAGACGTGGTGATCGGCGAAGCAGGCGGCGACGGTCGCCAGCACGCCGGGCTGGTCGACCACCTCCAGGCTGATGAAATAGCGGGTGATCACGTCGTCCATGCTCATGACCCGACGGTTGGCGTACGCCGACTCGCCCGGCCCGGCAGTCCCGCGCACCCGGTTGCGAGCGACGGTGACAAGGTCCCCCATGACGGCGGATGCGGTGGGATCGCCCCCCGCGCCGGGGCCATAGAACATGAGCCGGCCGGCATTGGTCGACTCGACGACCACCGCGTTGTAGGCCCCGCCCACCGACGCGAGCGGATGGCTGTTGGGGATCATCGCCGGATGGGTCCGCACGGAGATGAAACGTTCGCCGTGCACGATCTCCGAGCGACAGATTGCCAACGCCTTGACGGTGCAGTCCATGGATTTGGCCGCGGCGATGTCGGAGCTGCTGATCTCCGTGATGCCCTCGCGGTGCACGTCACCGGCCGTCACCCGGCTGTGGAAGGCGAGCCCGGCCAGGATCGCGGCCTTGGCGGCGGCGTCGAAGCCCTCGACGTCGGCGGTCGGATCGGCTTCGGCATAGCCGAGCGACTGTGCCTCGGTGAGCACCTCGTCGAAGCCGGAGCCCTCGGTGTGCATCTTGTCGAGGATGAAGTTGGTGGTGCCGTTGACGATGCCCATGACGGTCGTCACGTCGTCACCGACGAGCGATTCGCGCAGCGGTCGGATGATCGGGATGGCACCGGCCACGGCCGCCTCGTAGTAGAGGTCCACCCCGGCCTTCTCCGCCGCCTCGAACAGCCGCGGCCCGTCCTCGGCCAGCAGCGCCTTGTTGGCGGTGACCACGGAGGCACCGTGCTCGATCGCGCGCAGGATGAGCGTGCGGGCGGGTTCGATCCCGCCGATCACCTCAACGACCAGGTCGACGTCGTGCCGGGCGACGAGGCCCTCCGCGTCGGTCGTGAACAGGTCGGGGTCGATGCCGGGACGCTCGATGCCGGTGCGGCGGACGGCGATGCCGGCGATCTCCAGCGGACGCCCGACGCGGGCCGCCAGGTCGTCCGTGTGCTCGATCAGCAGCCGGGCCACCGCCGAACCGACCACGCCACAGCCGAGCAGGGCCACCCGCAACGGCTCGTGGCTGGTCTGCTGGGCCCCGGAGTCGGACGGGCTCGTGTTCATGGGTTCAGACTCTCCCTGTTGGTCGTGCGCGGTGGGCTGGGCCGGATCATTCTCCCGCTTGACACGCGTTTGGTCGAACCGGTCGGCCACACCGATCCTGCCATCAGGTCCCGGTGGTGCGCGCGGCTGTCAGCCATTCGGCACATAACCGGCGTCGAGCGCCAGCAGGTCGGCCATCGTCTCCCGACGGATCAGGGTGGTGAGCACACCGTCCTGCACCGCCACCACCGGTGGTTTGAGCGCATGGTTGTAGTTGTTGGCCATGGCCCGGCTGTACGCGCCGCTGCCCGGCACGGCGATGATGTCACCGGGGGCGATGTCCGCGGGCAGGAACTCGTCGCGCACCAGGATGTCGCCGGATTCGCAGTGCATCCCGACCACCCGGCACAGCATCGGGCCGGCATCCGATCGGCGCGAGGCGACCGTGGCCGAGTATTCCGCGCCATAGAGCGCGGGGCGGATGTTGTCGCTCATGCCGCCGTCAACCGAGACATAGCAGCGCTGCGCGCCCTCCGACAGATCGACCATCTTGACGGTGCCGACCCGATAGAGCGCCATGCCCGGCGTACCGCTGATCGCCCGCCCGGGCTCCACCGACACCTGAGGGATGGTCGGCAACTCCAGGCCCCGGCACTCGCGACGGACCAGCGCCTCCATCGCGCCGGCCAGATAGTCCGCCGACCGGGGGCGATCCGCGCTGATGTAGGGGATGCCGAACCCACCGCCGAGATCCAGCTCGGGGAGCTCGATCCCGGTGCGGTCGAAGAACTCCTTGTGCAGTTCCAGCGTCCGTCGGATCGCGACCTCGAAGCCCGCGACCTCGAAGATCTGCGAGCCAATGTGCGAATGCACTCCGCGCAGGTCCAGATTGGGTGACTCATGGCAGGCCAGGAGACCCTCCAGTGCCTGCCCGCCCGTGATCGACAGGCCGAACTTCTGGTCCTCGTGCGCTGTGGCGATGTATTCGTGCGTGTGGGCCTCCACCCCGGCCGTCACGCGCACCATGACCGCGACCCGGGCGTCACGCTCACCACAGATCTCCTGCAGGCGCTCGATCTCGGTCAGCGAGTCGACGATGATCCGCCCGACCCCGGCCTCGACGGCCTGGGTCAGCTCGGCAACCGACTTGTTGTTGCCGTGGAAGCCGATGCGCTCCGCGGGCATTCCCCCGGCCAGTGCGACCGTGAGCTCATTGCCCGAGCACACGTCCATGTTGAGCCCCTCCTCCGCAATCCAGCCCGCGCTGGTGGTGCAGAGGAACGATTTGGCCGCATAGAACACGTCCCAACCGTCGAACGCGGCTTTGAACTCGCGGGCGCGGGCACGGAAGTCGAGTTCGTCCATGACGTACGCCGGAGTCCCCACCCGGTCGGCGATCTCGTTCACGTCCAATCCACCGACACGCAGCACGCCGTCGCTGCCCCTGGTCACAGTGCGTGACCACAGCTTGGGGTCGAGCGCGTTCACATCCACCGGGACTTGAAGCCACTTGGGGGCGGGCGTCACGGTGTCTGCGTGGATCGCTCCGGCAACGTGCATATGGGTCATGCCTGAACTGTGCCAGATCGGGGCAATCGGCCGAAAATTGTCTGGTACTGTGTTCGTCGGCCCAAAACGCCGGGCCCCCGTAGCTCAGGGGATAGAGCACCGCCCTCCGGAGGCGGGAGCACAGGTTCGAATCCTGTCGGGGGCGCCACGAGTTCGATCCCGTCGCCATCACCGAGCGCATCCTTCGGCGCGAACCTCACCGGAGGCGCGCCGGTCGTCTTTTGCGCCTCACCCCTGAAGCCGGACTAGCCTGCCTGTGTGCCGGCCATCGATTCGTCTCCACCCAACACGGACGCTGCCTCTCGTCAGCAGAAGGCTCGGCGTCTGGTGACGGCGGGCGGCGATCTGCGGCTGTTGCCCGTGGTCCTGGTCGTCATCCTCTGCCGGGCCGTGATCGCCTGGACCTGGGTCGTGGCCGAGGAATTCGCACTGGGGGACGTTCCCTACTACTGGAGCCGCATCTCCGATCTGGCCGAGGTCGGCATCGAGATGACCATGCGGGAATATCCCACCCCCATGGTCTGGCTCTTCTCGATCCCGCACGCACTCAGTGACGGCAGTCTGGAGAGCTTTGCCGCCTGGTTCGTGGCGTTCATCCTGCTCACCGATCTCGCGTTCTGCGCGCTGATCGCCTGGAGCCGCCTTCCGGGCAGGGGGTGGGCGATCACCGTCTGGTCCGTGACGTGCATGGCGCTGGGCCCCCTGATCTGGCTGCGTTTCGATCTGGTGCCGGCGGTGATCGTCGGTGCGGCGCTGGTGCTGGCGGTCCGGCGGCCCGGCACGGCGGGCGGGCTGTTGGCTGTCGGCGCGGGCACCAAGCTCTGGCCGGGAGTGTTTTTCCCGCTGCTGCTGAATCGCCCGGGCGGACGGTCGGCCACCCCCACCTGGCTCGCTCCGTCGATCGGGTTCGTCGGAGCCGGGATCGGGCTCGTGGTGGCGAGTCTGCTGTCCGGCGGGTGGACGCGCCTGATCTCCCCGCTGGTCTGGCAGTCCGACCGGGGCCTGCAGATCGAATCCATCCCGGCCACTGTCCTCATGACTGCTCGGGCCATCCAGCCGGATGGCTGGGACATCGGCATCTCGCAATACCAGGCCTTCGAGGTGTTCGGACCCGGAGTGGCGGCCTCCTTGGTGGTGGCCGACGTGTTGACCCTCGTCTGCGCCGTGCTCGGGGTGGCCATGCTGTTCCGGCACTGGCGGCGGGCGTACGCGGACGGGGCGGACTGGGCGACCGGAGCCGCCATCGCCACGCTCGCGATCGTTGGGCTGTTGATCGTGACGAACAAGACGTTGAGCCCCCAGTACGCGATCTGGCTCGCCGGTCCGGTCGCCGCTCTGGTGGCAGGGCACCGACCCGGCGTACGCCCCGCACAGGGCAGGGCACCGATCGCACGCTGGACCGCCTTCCTGCTCGCCACCGCTGCCCTGACCCACGTCGTTTTCCCGGTGCTCTATGACCGGCTCAACGGGTTGGCCGACGACCCGGTCTGGACTCCGTGGGCGACCGTGGCGCTGGTGGCGCGCAACCTGGTGCTGGTCGTCTTCGTCGCCGATGTGGTGCGCTGTGCCCTGCGCTCCACGGCCGTCCGGCCCCACCTGGAAGAAAACCCGGACCCCAGCCAATGAGAGATGGGCTCCACCGGGGCCGTCCGCGTTGGGTACCCTCGTTGGAAGGCTTAGCCTCACAAACAACCAGGTTGATTCTCAGCTAATTCGGAAGAAGGCGATTGTGGCCATCGCGCCTGAGCAAGAGCAGTCCGACTTCGGCGCCAATGACTGGCTCCTCGAAGAGATGTATGAGCAGTACCAGGCCGATCCCGCATCGGTCGATCCGCAATGGGCCGAGTTCTTCAAGGCCCGCGGGCAGGGCGGCAATGATGCCCCCGCCAAGCAGACTGCTCCCGCCGCAGACAAGAAGCCCGCGTCGGCGAAGAGTGCCCCACCCAAGGACGCTCCCCCACCGCCCGCGGCGAAGAAGCCCGCTGCGGACAAGAAACCCGCACCCGCCAAGAAACCGCAAGCGCCCGCACCCGATATGCCGGCTGCGAAAATCGAGCCCGCCCCCGGCGCTCCTCGAGCGACTGTCGAGGGCCCGAACGTGGTGCGGGACATGCGTCCCGACCGTCGCGCCGCCGGTGGTCTGCCCGCGGACCCGCCGAACCCGACCGTGCGGGAGGCCGCGGGTCGCAACGTCCCCACGCGGACCGTCCTGCGCGGCGCTCCCGGCCGGACCGCGAAGAACATGGACCTGTCGCTGGCACTGCCGACGGCGACCAGCGTCCGCACCGTCCCCATGAAGCTGGTCATCGATCAGCGCATCGTGATCAACTCGCATCTGCGCCGTTCGCGCGGCGGCAAGATCTCGTTCACGCACCTGATCGGTTATGCGATGATCCGGGCCCTCCGGGACGTCCCGGAGATGAACAACCACTATGACGAGACCGACGGCAAACCGACCATGGTCGAGCCGAACACGATCAACCTGGGCATTGCGATCGACCTGCCCAAGGATGACGGAACCCGGCAGCTCATGGTGCCGAGCATCAAGAGCTGCGAGGACCTGGATTTCGCCCAGTTCTGGGCGGCCTATGAGGACTTGGTCAAGCGGGCCCGGGCGAACAAGCTGACGCTGCCGGACTTCGCGGACACCACCCTCACGCTCACCAACCCGGGCGGGCTCGGCACCCAGCATTCGGTGCCCCGGCTCATGCCCGGCCAGGGTGTGATCATCGGTGTCGGCAACATCGACTATCCGCCGGAATACCAGGGTGCCGACCCGGAGCGCCTCAACGACATCGGCGTCTCCAAGATGATGACGCTGACCTCGACCTATGACCACCGGGTCATCCAGGGCGCTCAGTCCGGTGAATATCTGCGTCGGATCCATGAACTCCTGCTGGGCGACGGCGGATTCTATGAAGAGATCTTCAGCGCTCTGCGCGTGCCCTACGCGCCGATCAAGTGGAGCACCGACACCTCGGTGAGCCACGAGTCCCAGGTCAGCAAGCAGGCCCGGGTGCTCGAGCTGATCAACGCCTACCGGACGTCCGGCCACTTCATGGCCGACATCGACCCGCTTGAATACCGCCAGCGCTCGCACCCGGACCTGGAGATCGAGACCCACGGGCTGACCCTCTGGGATCTGGACCGCCCCTTCGCGACGGGCACCTTCGGTGGCGACAAGCCGTTCATGCCGCTGCGCGAGATCCTCGGGGTGCTCCGGGATTCCTACTGCCGCCAGATCGGCATCGAATACATGCACATCCCGGACCCGGATCAGCGCAAGTGGGTCCAGACCCGGATCGAGAAGCACACGGAGAAGCTGCCTCGTGAGGAGCAGCTGCGCATCGTCGACAAGCTCAACGAGGCGGAGATCTTCGAGACCTTCCTGCAGACCAAGTTCGTCGGCCAGAAGCGTTTCTCCCTGGAGGGCGGCGAGGCCGCGATCGTGCTGCTGGACGAGATCTGCGATTCCGCGGCCAATGCGGGCCTGGACGAGGTCTGCATCGGCATGCCGCACCGCGGCCGGCTCAACGTGCTGGCCAACATCGTCGGCAAGTCCTATGGGCAGATCTTCCGCGAGTTCGACGGCAACCTGGACCCGAGGACGGTCGAGGGCTCCGGTGACGTGAAATATCACCTGGGCGCCGACGGTCAGTTCACCGCGCTGTCGGGCCGCACGATTCGCACGTCGGTGGCCGCGAACCCATCCCACCTGGAGGCGGTCAACCCGGTGCTCGAGGGCATCGTGCGGGCCAAGCAGGACCTGTTGAACCGGGTGAACGAGTTCCCGGTGCTGCCGGTCCTGATCCATGGCGATGCGGCGTTCGCGGGCCAGGGCGTGGTGTTCGAGACCATGCAGATGTCGCAGCTTCGCGGCTATCGCACCGGCGGCACGATCCACGTCGTCATCAACAACCAGATCGGGTTCACCACTCCCCCGTTCGCCTCCCGCAGCTCGGTCTATTGCACCGACGTCGCGAAGACGGTGGGCGCCCCGGTGTTCCACGTCAACGGTGATGACCCCGAGGCCTGCGTACGCGTCGCCCGGCTCGCGTTCGAATTCCGCCAGGAATTCAACAAGGACGTCGTGATCGACGTGGTCTGCTATCGCCGTCGTGGACACAACGAGGGCGATGACCCGAGCTTCACCAACCCGTTGATGTATGACCTGATCGACCGCAAGCGCTCGACCCGCAAGCTGTACACCGAAGCGCTCATCGGCCGTGGCGATATCTCGACCGAGGACGCCGAGGTGGCGATGTCACGGTTCCAGCGCCGCTTGGAGGAGGTGTTCCAGGAGGTCAGGGACGATCAGGATGATTTCGCCGACTACAGCCGGGTGCCGAACTATCCGATCAAGCGAGGTCGCCACGAGCCGACCTCGATCACCCCGGAGATGATGCGGCTGATCTCGCAGGCACACATCAACGTGCCCGACGGGTTCACCGTGCACCACAAGATCCTGCCGCAGTTGCAGCGCCGGGCCAAGGCGATCCAGGAAGGTCCGATCGACTGGGCCACGGGCGAAATTCTCGCGTTCGGCTCGTTGCTGCTGGAGGGTCGTCCGGTGCGACTGACCGGTCAGGACTCCCGACGCGGCACGTTCTCGCAGCGCTTTGCTGCGGTTGTCGACCGGCAGACGGATGACCATTGGGTGCCGCTGCGCAACATGCAGAAGGGTCAGGCCTATTTCCAGGTCTTCGACTCCCTGTTGAGCGAGTACGCGGTGCTGGGCTTCGAATACGGCTATTCGGTCGTGCGCCCCGAGGCGCTGGTGCTGTGGGAGGCCCAGTTCGGTGACTTCGTGAACGGTGCCCAGACGATCACCGACGAGTTCATCTCGTCCGGTCAGGCCAAGTGGACGCAGAAGTCCGGCATTGTGCTGCTGCTTCCCCACGGCTATGAGGGGCAGGGCCCGGACCACTCGTCGGCGAGGATCGAGCGGTGGCTGCAGCTCTGTGCGGAGGACGCGTTGGCCGTGTGCCAGCCGTCGACCCCGGCGAGCTATTTCCACCTGCTGCGCACGCACGCGTACGTCAATTGGCACCGTCCCCTGATCGTCGCCACCCCGAAGTCGATGCTGCGCAACCGCCGTGCGGTGTCGCGGCCGGAAGACTTCACCAGCGGCAAGTGGGAGGCGCTCATCCCCGACGCGTCGATCAAGGATCCGAAGAAGGTCAAGTCGATCATCTTCTGCTCCGGCAAGGTGCGTTGGGATCTGGAGAACGCCCGGGAGAAGTCCGGCCGCGAGGACGAGATCGCGATCTTCGCGTTCGAGCGGCTCTATCCCCTGCCGGACAGGGAGCTCGCCAAGGCCTTGCAGCCGTACGGGCACGTCACCGACATTCGCTGGGTCCAGGACGAGCCCGAGAATCAGGGTGCTTGGCAGTTCATGGCCTATCACCTGCCGGGCGCGGTCAAGGAATTCCTGCCCGACCGGGACGAACTGCAGATGCGACCGACCACGCGGCCCGCCTCCTCGGCTCCCTCGGTGGGTCTTGCCGCCATGCACGAGAAGGAGCAGGCGGAGCTGATCCGCCGGGCGCTCCTTCCGGTCGAGGAACTGTGACGTGTACTTCACCGATCGGGGCATCGAAGAACTCGAAAAGCGCAGAGGCGAGGAGGACGTGAGCTTCACCTGGCTGGGTGAGCAGCTGCGCACCTTCGTCGATCTCAATCCCGAGTTCGAGACGGCGATCGATCGGCTGGCCACGTGGCTGGCTCGATTGGATGACGAGGACGACGACTGACGACGTCCGGGAGTACGCGGTGAGCGGCCGGTCGGGAGGTTCCCGGCCGGCCGTTTGCGTGCCCGACGTCAGCCGGTTCCGTTCGCACTCAGGCCGGCGACCAGCAGGCGTACGCCGTAGGTGAAGTCCTCATCGGGATCCGGACCGGCCGGCCCGGCGACGCCGAGCTGCAGGGACTGGGCGTACCCCTGCCGATCAAGGGTGTGGCCGAGGATGAAGTGCACCACCAGACGAGCCGCTGGACCGGCCTCCGCTGTGGGGAACCCTGCCCTGATCAGGGAACCGGCCAACAAGTCGGCGGGGGTGGGCTCGAGCAGTCGCATGGCGAGCACCGACGAGACGAGTTCGGCACCGTCCCGATGGGCGAGCAAACGATCCCGCAGCTCATGGCACCACTCGCTGAGTGCGTCCGGCGTGATCGTCGCCGGCCCGTCGAGGTCGGCGATCAGCTCCGCCGCGACGCCTGCGAGGAGGGACTGCTTGTTGGCGAAATGCCAGTACAGCGCCGCGGGGGCCGCCCCCAGTGCCCCCGCGATCCGTCGCATCGACAGGTCCGCGAGGCCGAAAGCATCCAGGATGGCCATCGCGGTGGCCACGATGGCGGATCGGGTGAGAGCCACCGAATGAGGCTAGCCCACGCAGCGCCGCGGCCGTCCAACAACGATTTTTCCTGCGCCCATCCGTTAATGTGCCTTCCGACGCAAGAATTTCCGTCATTTCTCGTTCAAGGAGAATTCATGAAGTCTCGTCGTTTCGCCCTGCTCGCGTGCCTCTCCGCGGCTGCCCTCACGTTCACCGCGTGCGGCTCCGATTCTCTGGGGGATTCAGCCACCCCGCAGGGCAACGACACCGCCGATCCCATCCCCGCGGTGTCCGCCAACCCGGATCTCACGGCCAAGCTGCCCGAGAGCGTCCGGAACGCCAACAAGATCGTCGTCGGCACGGACGCCACCTATGCGCCGAACGAGTTCCTGGATGCGGACGGCAAGACCGTGATCGGCGTCCAGGTGGAGCTCTTCGACGCCGTCGGGGCCAAGCTCGGCGTGGAGGAGGTCGAATGGCAGCCGTCCGGTTTCGACACGATCATCACCGGTGTCCAGGGCAAGAAGTTCGACGCCGGGATGTCGTCGTTCACCATCAACGAGCGCCGGCTCGAGCAGGTGCACATGGTGAGCTATTTCGACGCCGGCACCCAGTGGGCCACTCCGGCCGGCAACCCCAATGACGTCGATCCCGACAACCCGTGCGGCAAGACCGTGGCCGTCCAGACCGGCACCATCCAGGACGAGGACGACCTGCCGGTGCGCCAGGAGGCGTGCGGGGACAACAAGATCAACATCCTGCAGTTCGAGGGCCAGGACCAGGCCACCGCCGCCGTGGTCTCCGGCCGCGCGGACGCGATGCTCGCGGACTCGCCGATCATCGCCTATGCGGTCAAACAGTCCGACGGCCAGCTCGACGCGCTCGGTGACATCTATGACGCGGCCCCCTATGGCATCGTCGTGCCCAAGGATCAGACCGAATTCGCGAACGCGATCGCCGAGGCACTGGCCGAGCTCGAGGCCGACGGCACCTATGAGGCCATCCTCGCCAAGTGGGGCGTCGAGGACGGTGCGATCGGCGAGTTCGAGGTCGATCCCAGCGTGAGCTGAGCCGATGGCTGATTCCACACAACTGCCGGACGGTCCCGGCGGGGTGACGGCGAGCGAGTCGTCCCCCGCCGACCGTCCCGGTCGCATCGAGGCGGTTCCCGTACGCCACCCCTGGCGTTGGGTGGCGGTGGCGGTCATCGCGGTGTTGATCGCGATGTTCGTCAACATGATCCTGTTCAACCCGGCCTTCAACTGGCCGTTCGTGTTCCAGGCCATGAACCAGACCCCGGTGATCGAGGGATTCATCAAGGGCACCCTGCTGGTCACCGCGCTCAGCATGGTGTTCGGCGTCATCGGCGGCGTCATCCTGGCCGTCATGCGCCTGTCCGACAACCCGATTCTCTCGGCAGTGTCGTGGGCGTACACCTGGTTCTTCAGGGCGATCCCCCGCTATGTGCTCCTCACGATCATGGGCGCACTGGGCATCGTCTTCCAGGACGGCCTGGCCCTGGGCATCCCGTTCGACTGGAAGATCATCGAGTGGCTCGGGCTTTCCGCAGACACGTCATGGCGGTTCCTCACCCTGAACGCCAACCAGATCTTCGCCGGACTGGCGGGGGCGGTGATCGGCATGGCCGCCTCCGAGGCGGCGTACATGGCCGAGATCGCCCGCGCAGGCATTCTCAGCGTCGACCGGGGGCAGTCCGAGGCTGCCGAAGCGCTCGGCATGAGCCCGGCCAAGACCATGGTGCGCGTCGTGCTGCCCCAGGCCATGCGGGTCATCGTCCCGCCGACCGGCAATGAAACGATTGCCATGCTCAAGGACACCTCGCTGCTCCTGGCCATCCCCCTCACGACCGAGCTCTTCTTCCAGTTGAAGGCGATCGGGTCGAGGACCTATCAGACCTTCCCGGTGCTGATTTCCGCGACGCTCTACTACCTGATCGCCACCAGCATCCTGATGATCGGCCAGAGCTGGCTGGAGCGCCACTTCGGCAAGGGTTTCGGGACATCGGTCAGCCAGAAGGCCCAGCAGATCAAGATGAGGACCGACCATTGAGCACCCCGGCACAGGCTTCCCCCACCGACGCGCCCGCCACCGGAGAGCCGTTGGTGCGGGCCGTGAACGCAACCAAGTCGTTCGGTCACAACGAGGTCCTGAAGGGCATCGACCTCGAGGTCGCACGAGGCGAGGTCGTCTGCCTGCTCGGTCCCTCCGGGTCCGGCAAGACCACCTTTCTGAGACTGATCAACCAGATGGAAGTCCTCACCGGCGGGCGCATCTGGGTCGATGGCGAGTTGATCGGCATCGAGGAACGGCGTGGTCGGCTGCACCGGCGCAAGCCCGCGGACATCGCCCGGCAGCGCGCGGAGATCGGCATGGTCTTCCAGCGGTTCAACCTGTTCCCCCACCGGACCGCACTCGGCAACGTGATGGAAGCCCCGGTGCACGTCAAGAGGATTCCGCGGGCACAGGCCCGGGAACGCGCCCTCTCACTGCTCGATCAGGTCGGACTGGCGGACCGTGTCGACTACTATCCCGCGCAACTCTCCGGCGGTCAGCAACAGCGAGTGGCCATCGCCCGGGCGCTGGCGATGGATCCGCAACTGATGTTGTTCGACGAGCCCACGTCCGCTCTCGACCCGGAGTTGGTGGGCGAGGTGCTCAACGTCATGAAGGCACTCGCTGCCGACGGTATGACCATGATTGTGGTGACCCATGAGATGGGTTTCGCGCGCGACGTTGCCGACCGCGTGGTCTTCATGGATGACGGGCTGGTGGTGGAACAGGGCTCCCCCAGGCAAGTGCTCGCGCACCCCCGTCAGGAACGCACCAAGGCGTTTCTTGCGAGGGTTCGTCACGAGGCGCAGGCCCGGGACTCACTGGCGGCAGCTCAGGTCGAGGGACTCATCGCGGACGACTGACCAACCTGACAAGTGCCCCTGATGCGCACTCCGAGTTGTCGGGCAGTCACTCCGAGCTGTCGAGCAGGTGGGGCACCAGCGCGCGGGTCGAAGCCGGCAGAACCAAGCAGACGATCACGGTGATCGACACCACGCCGAGCGCCACCCCGATCCAAGTGGTCGCCCCGCCGAGGAACGAATAGGCGACGGGCAACTGCACGACCTGGGTCGCCACTGCTGGCCCCCTGCTCCAAGGACGCAGGCGCAACAGACCGCGAGCGACCACGAGCAGTGCTGCGGCGTACCCAACCAGCAGGATCGCACTGCCGATCGCCACCACTGCCCGCTCGGGTCGCACGTTGAACACCTCGAGGATGCCCATCACCCCGGAGACGAGAGCAATCAACACGAGCAGGCCGGCCCCCACTCGAACAGTCATCGGTGCTCCGCGGGAGCCCGCGCCGGTTGTCGTTGTCACGGGACCAATCTAGTCACGCGGCGCGAAAGCCCTTGTCATGCCCTTATATTGGAGGGCAGATCCTCTGTGCTCACAGGAATTGTGAGCCGCGTGACGGACTCAACCCTTGTATTCCACACGGATACTTGCCAATCTTGGTGGGTCAACACACACAGGCACCCAGCCCTCGCCGCAGCGGCGCGACCGGAGACCGGGCTGCCTCCGAAGTTAAGGATGGCTTAAACAATGGATTGGCGCCACAAGGCGGCCTGTCTGGATGAGGATCCCGAACTCTTTTTTCCGATCGGGAACACGGGCCCCGCACTCCTGCAGATCGAGGAAGCCAAACAGGTCTGCATGCGTTGCGATGTTCGCGAAGCCTGCCTCCAGTGGGCTCTCGAAGCCGGCCAGGATCATGGAGTTTGGGGCGGCCTGTCAGAGGACGAACGACGGGCCATGAAGCGACGCGCCGCACGATCGCGCATTCGCACGGCCTGACAAACGATCTCCCGCCTGACAGGCGAAACAGATGAAACCCGGATGACACCATCCGGGTTTTTCAGGCCCTGATGCTGGTCAGCCCGCCTCCAAGTCGCCCAGCAGCTGGTCATGGATCGGGAGCGTGATCACCGCTCGGGAACCTCTCCCTTCGGCATTGTTCGCCAATTCGAACGTCCCGCCCAGATCGGCCATGAGCGTACCAACGATGCTGAGGCCCAGGCTGCGCGAGCCCTCCAGGGTGAAATCCGCAGGCAGCCCGGCACCGTCGTCGATGACCTCCACGATCAACCGAGCGTTCTCCCGGTGGGGCAGGACGCGCACCAAGCCGCTGTGGGCATCGGCCAGGCCATGCTCGAGCGCGTTCTGGCACAGCTCCGTGACCACCAGGGAGAGGTTGGTCGCCACGTCGGCGGGCACCAGCCCGAACGAGCCCTCGCGGCGCGTCTGCACAGTGTCACCGCGGGTCAGCGCCAACCCGCCCACCATGGCGAGCATCCGATCCGCGACGTCGTCGAACTCCACGGCGTCGTCATAGGACTGGGACAGTGTTTCGTGGACCACGGCGATCGCCGCCACGCGCGAGACGGCCTCGGTGAGCGCCGCGCGGGCCTCGGGGGACTGGATTCTCCGGGCCTGCATGCGCAGGAGGGCAGCGACCGTCTGGAGGTTGTTCTTGACGCGGTGGTGGATCTCCCGGATCGTGGCGTCCTTGGTGACCAGCTGCCGTTCGCGTTTGGTCAGCTCGGTGACGTCCCGGCACAGGACCACCACACCCGCCGATTTCTCTCCATCGGTCAGGGGCAGCAATCGGAGACGGATCGCGATCATGCCGACCGCCACCCCGATCTCGGTCGCCTCGCCCAGCGCAAAAGCCTCCTCCAACGGGTCCGGCGCTTCGCTGTCCCAGTCCACCGGGACCTGCAGTGAGCGGGTGATGGCGGGCAGGTTCTCGTCCTCGAGATCCGCCGCCAGGCCCATGCGGCGGTAAGCGGTCACTGCGTTGGGCGTCGCGTACATCACATTCAGGTGCGCATCCAACCGGATGAGGCCATCGCCGACGCGGGGGCTGATCACCGGATCACTGGGCAGACCGGGGACCGGGAACTCCCCGCGCGACAGCATGTCGGTGAGAGTCTCGGCGATCTCCAGATAGGTGTCCTCCAGGGAGCCCGGCGCTCGCACGCCCATCTGGTTGGTGTGCCGTTCGACGACAGCGATGACCCGATCGGACCGTTTGATGGGGATGGCGTGGACCTCGACGGGTACGCCGGCCTGGAGCTTGTTCTCGGAGGTCTCGACGATCGCCCCGCTGAAATAGGCCTCGGGGACCCCCTGCTCGGAGTGATAGGCCAGCCGGTCGCCCGCAACGTCGTCGTCCAGGGCGGTCGGCCCCGTGGTCGGCCGAATCTGGGCGACGGCCCAGAAGATGTTCGGGTCCCGATCGGGCACCCACAGAACGAGATCGGAGAAAGAGAGATCCGCAACTAGCTGCCACTCAGCCACGAGCCGGAGAAGGAAGGCCTCGTCATCGGCGCTGATGTCGGCGTGGTCCCGCATCAACTGAGTCATCAGTTGCATGCCCACACCTTAGTCAGGGAAGCGAAGCTCCACCTTTGCGGGGCATCAGTGCCCCGGAATTTCCTGCGCCGGGCGCACGCAGTTAGAATCGCTCGTCGGTCGCCGCCCGGTGACTGGCGTCCCAGGACGTCGCGAGAGCACTGAAGGAGGCAAGCATGGGAAAGACCGGTCGCAAGCGTCGCTCACGTCGCAAGAGCAACGCGAATCACGGCAAGCGCCCCAACTCCTGAGCCCGGCCTCACCTGACCGGTCAGCCGGTCCGGCGGCTCATCCCGCGCGCCAGCGCGTGATCGAGGTCATGATCGTCACCCGCAGCTGCTGGGGCGCCTTTTCCGCCCGGCAGCAGCGGTTGACGAGCTGCTTGAGAGCAAACACCACGTCATAGTCGTCGAGACACTGTTCGCAGGCGTCCAGATGCGCCTGGATGGCCTCCGCCGCCGTCGTTCCGTCCAATTCGTGGTCGAGGAACTCGTTCATCCGCTCCAGGATCGCCGAACACTCGGACGCCTGGTGAAGTCCTGCCAGGGGATCGGCATCGCTGCTCATTCCGCTGCCTCCTGGGGAATCAGGCCGTTCTCCCGCGCATAGTCGGCCAGTGCCTCACGCAGTTGGCGACGGCCGCGGTTGAGTCTGGACATCACTGTGCCGATGGGCGTGCCCATGATCTCGGCGATTTCCTTGTAGGCGAAGCCTTCGACGTCCGCCAGATAGACCGCCAGCCGGAAGTCCGGGGACAGCTCCTGCAACGCCGCCGTCACCACGGTGTCGGGCATCCGGTCCAGCGCCTCGACCTCCGCCGAACGCAGCCCGCGGGAAGTATGTGAGGCCGCACGCGCCAACTGCCAGTCCTCGACGTCCTCACCGTCGGCGATCTTCGGGGAACGCTGGGCCTTGCGATAGGTGTTGATGAAGGAATTGGTCAGGATCCGATAGAGCCAGGCCTTGAGGTTGGTGCCGGGCTTGTATTGGTGGAACGACGCATAGGCCTTCGCATAGGTCTCCTGGACCAAATCCTCCGCATCGGCGGGGTTCCGCGTCATCCGGAGTCCGGCCCCATAGAGCTGGTCCAGGTATTCCAGTGCGTCCCGCTCGAAACGGGCATCCCGCTCCTCCGGCGTCTCGGTCGCCAGGTCCACATCCGCGTCGGGGGGCAACGGAGTGGCGGCAGGCTGATCGGCCCGATCTGGTGAGTCCGGGCTGGTGGATTCATCGGTCCGCGGCAGTGTCATCACATAGGACAGTACCGGGCTCTGGAATTCGCAGGTAACCATCACCCCCTCAACAGCCGATCGCGGCGGGCTATTCCCGATCGACGGCTGCCTCCCCCGTGATGTCCCGTCCATGCACCTGATCAAGGAACTCGGCGACCGTGCTGACGAGCAGCTCCGCTACCGCGGCCTGGTCGAGAGGCCCACGCTTGGCGGGCCTGAATTCATGCCTGCACCCGGGCACGGGCACGACGGTGTGGTTCTTGACTCCCCTCAGGGTGACGGCCATCTCGGCCGGCGTACCGAAAGGGTCCCTCTCCCCCTGCACCACCAGGACCGGGCAGTCGGGCGCCAGCAGTTCGGGGGCGCGACTGGATTCGGGTTTGCCGGGCGGGTGGAGTGGGAAGGACAGGGCTACCACGGCCAACACGCCCTCCGGGTCGGTCGCCGCGGAGCGACAGGCCACCCGGGCGCCCGCACTCCGCCCGCCCAGCACGAGGGGGAGATCAGGCAAGAACGTCCGAACGTACGCGCGAGCCGCACGCCATCCCCGATCGAGCTGCGTCGGGACAGGGGCGACCTTCTTGCCCGCCGTCCGCCAAGGCTGTTCGAACCTCAGCACCGCGACCCCTCGGTTGCTGAGCCTCGTCAACGCCTCAAGATCCGGTGCGTCGACCCCACCACCGGCGCCGTGTCCGAGGAGGAGGACCAGACGGGTGTCAGCGGGAACGGCACTGAACATCCGCGCAGGGCCCAGCTCGGTCTCCAGGGACTCGATCGTCCCGGGGGTCCCTGTCGCCGCGCTCCCGGTCACCTGTCCTCCAGGGGCAGCACGAGCTCGGGCCCGTTGTTGCGTACGTTTCCCACCGCCGCACCGACCGCATAGGCGTCCAACTGATCGGCGTCGGTCACCCGGAGGAGTTCGAGAGCTTCGCCGGGATCGGTCCGCTTCGGGTCCAGCCAGTCCGCCCAGGCATCGCGCTGGATGATCATCGGCATTCGGTCATGGATATGCCCCAGGGCGTCCGTCGCGCTGGTGGTGATGATCGAGCAGGTGCTCAGCCACGCCTCGGGGTCACCCTGGGGGCGGCTGTCGTCCCGCCAGAACTCATAGATCCCCGCCATCACGAGCAGCTCGCCGTCGGCGCGGTGGATGAAGAAGGGCTGCTTCTTCGTGGAGTCGGCGCCGGCGTACCACTCGTAGTAGCCGTCCGCTGGCAACAGACAGCGCCTGGCCGCGAAAGCCTTCCGGAAAGAGGGCTTCTCTGCCACGGTCTCGAATCGCGCGTTGATCAGGCGAGCACCGCCTCGCGGGTCCTTGGACCACGACGGCACCAGGCCCCAGCGCAGCCGAACCAGCTTGCGGACCGCGTCTGCGCCCTGCTCGTCCCTGGGCAACCGTTCGACGATCGCGGGCACCGGGTCGGTCGGAGCCACGTTCCAGCTCGGTCCCTCGGGCGCCTCGGTCACTTCGTCGATGTCGAACTCCTCGACGAGTTCTGCCACGTCCGCGGAGGCTGCATATCGTCCACACACGAGGTCCACGGTAGCCCGGCACTCGCAGGAGTCATCGCCCACGGAGGCCTCGCATCGACTTATCCCTGCATCGTCAGAAGGGCGCCGGGGCGTCAGGGTCGACGTCGGGCCAGCCGCTGTCCGGGGGGCGCATGGTCCCGTCCCACGGGAGCGGAGTGTCTGGGTCCGTGATGACCTCCGGGTGCAAGGATGCCTGAGGCAACCGCTCGCGGATCCGGCCAACGGCAGGCCCTGTGACACCCGCGGTGATCAACGCCTGCCTGGCGCGATCGGACAAGCGGACCCACGCCGGCGGCGGCGCAACATCAGGATCAGCCCGGTAGGTCCCATGCGGCGTTACCCAGAACTGCTGGCCAGCCGGAGTGACCCAGTGATAGACCCCCGGCCGGATCGTGACCGTGCGATAGCCACCGAACGTCTTCGCCCGGTGCGCCTTCGTCGACTCCGGAGCCAGGTTGTCACTGTGCGTCGGGCCATCGGGATAGGGCACCACATGATCGACTTGCACATGGCGCGAGGTGGAGCGCTGATTGCTGAACGGGAACACAACCGTCGGATTGCGCAGCTTGACGGCACGCGCGATCCGGTCCGGTATCGCATATCCCTCCACCCCCTGCGGGGCCATCGGATCGAGCACGGGCGTGATCACCACCTTTGCAGCGCGGTCGATCAAGGCCCGCACCTGGGAGATCGCGACCTCACCCAACTGCAGACACTCGCCACCGGCCCCGCGCAGCAGATCGGCCAGCGTCAGGTGCAGATCCAGGTTCAGCGTTCCGATCCGCCACGGACTCCCCAACCCGCTCACTGGTGCGTGCGGATCGCGTCCACCCGTGCCTCGGATCGTGCGCGCACCAGCACCGCTCAACTCCAGCTCCGACCCTGTTGAATCGGCAGCCCCATGCTCAGGGTCGGAAGGACGATGATCAGGAGGGATGGAACCTGTGGGAACGGGACCTGTGGGACCAGTGGGGCCGGGACCTGTGGGACCAGCGGGGCCGGGACCTGTGGGACCAGCGGGGCCGGGACCTGTGGGACCAGTGGGACCGGTGAGGTGGGCGATGGTGCCGTTGAGCAGGTCGGCGGCGTGAACCGGATCGGCCAGCGCCTCCATCGCTGCCGCCCGAAGTTCATCACGGGCCCCCTCCAACCCTGCAGCCTGGAGAATGTCCGCAAGTTCGTTGAGGGTTTGGTCGAGGGCTCGCCCGGCAGGCCCGTCCAGTTGGCCCCGCACTGCCGCGGTCCCGGCCTCACCCTGGGTGATCGCCACAAAACGGGCAGCCAGTTCCTGCCTGCGCCGCTCTTGGGTCCCCTCCGGGTCCAACCGGGCGATCAACATGGCCACCCGCACCAACGTCTGATGCGCGGTCCAGCCCTCAATGAACGGGGCAATGTGGCGATCCAGCTCCTGTGCGATCTCCACGGACAAGCTCGCTGCCCGAGTATTCTGCGCCACTCGCCGGGCGAGCCAACCCCGCACCCGGCCCTGCAGAACCAGTTGCCACGTCCGCGGCAGCCGGTGCCGCAGATCCAGGACATCCGCAATCAACCCCGCAGCTGACTCCGGCGAGATTCCCAACGCGGGCCCGACCTCAAAGGTGATGAACTCGGCCACCTCTGGAGTCCCGTCGGCCCCGAACTGCCACAGCCGTTCGCCGTGCAATGCCCGCGGCGCTCCGCCGCCATGGACCTCGGCGGCTTCTTCCGCATTGTCCACCCACGCATAGGCATCCGCGGCCACAGCAATCAGCGCGAGCTGATCTGCCTCGGCCTCGCGCTGCCGCTCCGCGGCGGCACCCAGGCTCGCAATCACTCGCACCCGATCCCAGCCCCCTTGGGGCTCCGGCACCCGCGTGTGCAGCCGCAAGCCTGGGTCGGGCTCCTCCGAGTCAGGGCACGGCTGAGGTTCTCGCGCCCGAGTCGGTGCTCCTCGCGACTCCGAGGAGCCTGAAGAAGCTCCGTCGCCCTCGCGCGCAGAGTCATCGTCGTCACCGCACGCACATCCATCCGGGAGGACCAGGACTTCATCGGGGAGGGCCGAGAGGGGGTGGGTCACCCTGATCACCTCGCTCAATCGAACTTATGATCTATAAAATAGCAACCCCGACCGACACTTTCGCCTCTTGTGCACAGGCAATCCCCAAGAACACTCGTCACCACAGCGAACCTAATGTCTGACATCTGATGTCTTGCAGGTGCCATGATAGGCACGGGTATCAGAGGGCATACCCGGAGTTGGGAGGACATCGCGATGGATGACGCTGTGCATCGTTCCCGCGACACGACCCGGGCGGTGAAGGATCTGATCCTGACCCGCAAACTTCGTCCAGGGGACCCCATGCCCACCGAAGCGGAGTTGATGGACATGCTCCAGGTGTCTCGTTCGAAGATCCGCGAGGCGATCCGCACCTTGGTGGCCCTGGACATCCTGGAGGTACGCCATGGCACCGGCACGTTCGTCGGGCAGCTCTCGCTGCAGCCCTTGGTGGAGGCCCTCGCCTTCAAGAGCCTGCTGCTGCCCGGTCAGGATCTCGCGGTGCTGCGCCAGATCGTGGGCGTGCGGGCTGCCCTGGACCAGGCCTTGGCGCCGGAGGTGGTCCACCGGCTGACCGGCGAAACGGCATCCGAACTGCATGGGCTGTGTGACCGGATGCGGCAAGCAGCCCCTCGCGGCGAGGATTTCGCCGAAGCCGACCGGTCGTTCCACCTCCTGCTAGGAAAGACCCTGGGCAATCCGCTCCATGGCCAACTCATCGCGGCCTTCTGGGACGTCCACACGATCGTCACCCCCGGGCTCGGCATCGGGACCACGAGAGACACCGTGGACTCCGCCCGGGCCCACCTGAAGATCGTCGAGGCCGCCGTGGCCGGGGATCTCGAGGGCTACCGCGCCGCGGTCGACGCGCATTACGCACCCCTGCTCCGGGCCCTCGACACGAGCGAGAAGCAGGAGCCCGGCGACAACGACACGCTGGATGCACCATGATCGTGCTGCGAGCGGCACACGTGTTCACCGGCGAGGTCGAGCACAGCCCTGGTGAGGTGATTCTCGACGGCGAACGGATCGTGCACGTGGGGCCGATCGGCGAACGGCCGTCGGATACCGGCGAGACTGTTGACCTCGGCGACGTCACGCTCGTCCCAGGTTTCGTGGACGCGCACAGCCATGGCGCAGCCGGGGTGGCCTTCAGCGAGGACCCGGAGCGGGTGCTGGCCCTCCACCGCGCGCATGGCACCACCAGCCTGATCGCCTCGCTGGTGACCGAACCGCTCGATGTGCTGCACGAGCAGATCACCCGGCTCGCACCGCTCGTGCACGCTGGCACGCTGGCCGGCATCCACCTCGAGGGTCCGTGGCTGGCGGCGGCGTACAAGGGGGCCCACGCCGAGGAACATCTCCGCGATCCCGACCCGGACGAGGTGCGAGCAGCCCTGGACGCGGGCGACGGGGCGGTCCGCATGGTCACCCTTGCCGCGGAGCGGCCCGGCGGATTGGCGAGCATCGCGCTGCTTCGCGAGCGGGGAGTGGTGGCCGCGCTCGGCCACACCGCTGCAGACCACGCCACCGCGATGGCCGCAATCAAGACCGGCGTCACGGGAGCCACGCATCTGTTCAACGCGATGCCGGCTCTGCATCACCGCCATCCGGGGCCTGTCCTCGCCCTGCTCAATGACCCGAGAGTCTGGTTGGAGGTGATCCTCGACGGGGTGCACCTCTCCCCCGATCTCGTCGCCTGGCTCTTCGAGATCCACCCCGACCGGCTCGTCCTCATCACCGATGCGATGGCTGCGACCGGTTGTTGCGACGGCGCCTATCGGCTCGGTTCCCTCCCCGTGGAGGTCAGGGACGGGATCGCCCGGATTGCGGGTACGCGGACGATCGCGGGCAGCACCCTGACCCTCGACGCGGCCCTCGGCCGGGCCGTGGGCGCGGGGGTGGACTGGCGCACAGCCGTGCGGTCGCTCACAGTGCTACCCGCGCAGTACCTTGGTTTGCCGGATGTGGGACACCTTCACCCAGGTGCCAGAGCGGACCTCGTTGCGCTCGATCCGCACTGGAAAGTGGCCGGAGTGTGGCACCGCGGGAGACAAGTCGACACCACCCCCGGTGTTGGCATTGCCGGTCCAGCACGATAAACATGGACGCATGAACCTGCTGCGTGCCGCCGCCCGAGCCATGCTCGCCGGCTATTTCGTCGTGAACGGCGTGAAGGCTCTCAAGGATCCCGCACCCTATGCGGTGGAACAGGAGCGATTCGCGTCGACTGTCGTGCCCCTCGCCCGCAAGGTCGCTCCCGAACAGGTGGCCGCCGCTGTCCCCGAGGACGCCGAGACCCTGGCCCGGATCACCGGCGGACTGCAGGTCGCCGGTGGCCTCGGACTCATCTCCGGCAAGGGCCGCCGCTTCGGCGCGGGCCTGATCGCCGCGTCGATGATTCCGCAGCTCATGGGCTTCTCCGCCAAGGGCCTGACCCCGGAGGAGAAGGCCCTGGCCCGCAACGACCTGCTCAAGAACGTGGCCCTGCTCGGTGGCTCGCTGATCGCGGCCGGCGACACCGAAGGCCGGCCCGGACTCGCTTGGCGTGCCCAGGATTCCGCCGCCAAGCTGTCGCGCAACATGGAGCAGACCCGCAAGTCGCTCTCCAAGGACGCTGCTCTCACCAAGATGCAGCTCGGGCGTCAGATGGACAATGTCAAGCATCGGGTCGCACTGCAGGCAAAGGATCTGGCCCACTGAGCCGTCGATAGACTCCGCACTGTGACTAACGACCCGAACACTGCGTCCCTGCCGGTCCGCCCGCGGCGGGCGGTCGATTCGGGCCAATGGCCCGCGCCGATCGCGACCGAGCCCGTGCATGCGACCGTCCGGATTCCCGGGTCCAAGTCGGAAACCAATCGCGCGCTCGTTCTCGCGGCGCTCGCCGACGGCCCTTCCCGGATCACCGGCGGTCTCGATGCGCGGGACACCCAGCTCATGCGGGACGGGCTCCGCCGGCTCGGGGTCTCGATCGAGGAGACCCGCGGGACGTGGACCGTCACCCCGCCCCGTGCGCTGGCGTCCGAACCCGCGACCGTCGACTGCGGCTTGGCCGGAACCGTCATGCGCTTCCTGCCGGCACTCGCGGCGCTGGGCCCCGGGCCCGTCGAGTTCGTCGGTGATCCACAGGCCGAGGCCCGGCCCATGGGGCCGGTGCTCGACGCGCTCTATGACATGGGTGCCGAGGTC
>DUOB01000094.1 GCA_012839035.1 Propionibacterium sp. | reverse complement strand
CGATGCGTCTGATGAAATACGACGCGACCGACCACGCCTACTACGACCTCGTCGTCAACACCGCGGACTCTCTCGATGAGGCGGTGGATCAGATCGTGGCGGCGTATCGGCAGAAGTATCCGGACCTCACGAAATGAGTTCTGACTGTCCTTAAGGACCGGGCCCCGTCGAGAGTCTCTCGGCGGGGCCCGGTCGGCCCTGTGGAGATTTAGGCTGCGGCTATGGCCGATGCTGACTCTCCGCTCGATGCGACCCGGGAATGGACGTTGGACGAGGTGGCCGCGTGGTGGCAACTGCAGGAGCCCGAGGAGGAGATCGAGCTCGATGCCGACAACCTGCAATCGCACGTGCGCTGGGGCCTCAGTTGCTTCGTCACGTTGGCGCGGAATGCCCGCCTCGTGGTGCGGCTCGGCGAATTCACCCTCACGGTTGATCGCCGCCCGACCGAGATCGACTATCTGGTCACACCCACCCCGCCACGCAGTGATCGGGCACGGTGGAACGGGAACTCGGACCGACTGTTCCTCAAGAACCTGGCTGACCCCGGCGACGACGGCCCCTGGACCGAGGAGCGGGTCAGGGCGTGGGAAGCCGAAGTCATGGCCGAATTGGCCGAGGTTTACAGCGACGAGGTCTATGCCGTTCTCACTGTGTTGTCGGAAGAGTTCGGGGCGACTGTTGCCACAGTGAGCACGTCATCGCACCCAGAGCCCGGCGCCGAGGCGTCGGGGGTCGGCTCGCGGTAGGAACTCCGTGCGGACCCCCAATGCGTGAGCTTCTTCCCAGTTGGCCAAGTGCTTGTTCGAATCTACGCCTACAGCACCCCCCGAGTGGATAGTGCGCTCGGGGGCGTCTGTAGCCGTAGATTCGAACACCTGTGCTCTCGGAAAAGGGTGGAGGACGCCACTCAGGCGGACGCCTTGGCCAAGAACTTCCGCACGGCCTCGTTGAACAGCGCGGGCTGAGTGAGGTGCGAAGGCTCGAAGGCGTTCTTCAGCACCTCCACCCGGGCATCCGGGATGGTCATCGCCAGGCGTTTCGCCAGCACGGCCAGCCACGGCGCCGCGTCGCCGGCGAGACAGAGCGTCGGGCAGGTCAGCGTGCGCAACTCGGTGGAGAAATTGATCGACGTGTAGGCCCGGAATTGCGCGCGAAGCTCCGGCAGCCTAGCGTTCCGCATCTGCTCCGACAGGATCCGTCCCGCGGCAGGCCAGCGCAGATAACTGTTGGCCGTCGCCGCCGCGAGCACACTGCGGGGGACGAGCCGATAGACGAGCGAACTGCTCCGGATCGCCAGCGACAGCGCCTTCTCCACTGGCGACCGGGTCGTCGTGTCGCCCCAGGTGTCGCACAGGACGAGTCGGCGAACGGTCGCCGGCTGGTCGATCGCGAACCGCTGGGCGACCGCCCCGCCATAGCCGACGCCGACCACATGGGCCCGGCGCACCTCGAGCTCCGCGAGCAGGCGGGCGATCTCCCGAGCGTGGAGCGCAATGATGTCGGGGGTGTCGAGGTCCAGCGGCTCGGTGTCCCCGTTGCCCCGGAGGGTCACGGCGATCGTCCGGTAGTCGCGGGCGAACTCCTGCATTTGTTCGGTGAACAGTGCGCCGGTCCCGCCCAGCGGTGGGATGAACACCACGGTTTCGCCGAAGCCCCGCTCGACGTGCGTTGTCATGGTCCCAGTATGGCGGTGAAACCTGACCTGCGAAGCCGGGGCGGGAGCCCCCCGAACTTGCTCCCGCCCTGGCCACGAGGCTGACCCGCGGTCCGTTTCAACAATGACACGTTCGAGTCACTGGGATTGGCCCGTGAGCACCAAATCGTTGTCTTAATTTTCTAGGACACAGCGCGGTGTTCCGGTCAGCGTGGTGTTCCAGGCAGTGTGGTGGTCAGCTGCCGGAGGTGTTCCGCTGCTCATTGGCGTTCCTATTGGCCTTGGTCTGCGCGTCGCGCAGTGCCTGTGAGACGTTGCGCAGCGACGTCATGTGCGTGGACTGCCAGTCATTGCGGAACGAGGTTGCGTCCGGACCGACCCACTCGGTGGTGCTCAACGCCTGATTGAGCTGCTGGGCCAGCGTGTCGATCTCCTGGGCCTTCTGGCCGAGCTGTTGGGCGAACTGTTCGACGGCCTCGATGTTCATGCCGAAGAAGTTGGTGGACATGGCGTTTCCTTTCGTCATGCCTGGGCCGGATCGACCCAGGGCACTTGCACCCGGTCGGCGTGACCGGAGTGGATCCAAAAGCCCCGACCGGGCGGGAAGTCGCGTCGTTGGACGCGGGGCAACGCCGTGCGCAGGGCGTCGCCGTCACCTTGGTCGGGTTGCAGCAGCAGGCCAGTGCGGCCGTTCTTGAACGTTGTGGTGAGGCTTGTGCCGTTCTGCCAGGTCGAGGTCTCGCCCTCGCCGACGATCAGCTGACCGTTGCGCCGGCAGGCAGCCAGCAGCTCGAGGACCTTGCCCTCGACCGCTCCGTTGGAATAGGACGGTGGCCCGTTGCTGAAATCGGCAGCGGAGTCGAGATAGATCGCGACGCTCAGATCGTCGGGGTCGGCCGCCTTGGCCAACGCAATGATCTCGTCGAGGGCGTCGGTTGCGTCGTCAATGCCGGTGACCGTCTCGGCCCACACCGGATCGTTCGCGAGGGGAGTGCGGCCGGGTGCCAGCAGGATCTGGCGTACGCCGGGTTGCCAGCGCGCGATCGAGCGCGCCAGCCACCGCACCGCGTTGGTCCGTCCGGACTGACCCGGGCCGCTGATGATGACACTGCCGCGCGGATCGAAACCAAGCGGGCCGAGCGTCGTGTCGGCGATGCCGAGGACGGGCCGGCCGCCCACCTGCTCCGGGACATCGTCGGCCGCGATTTCCTCGGGCAGGGACCGGATCGGCTCGGGCCGCACCGGATGGTGTTGGGCGATCTCGGGGGCCATCGCCTCCAGCCACCGCGCCTGCACGGCCAAGTTGGGGCTGTCCCCGAGCAGGGCGAGTTGCAGCTCCTGCGGGTTGTCGGCCTGCATCGCCCGACCGGGTGGGCTGGTGGAGTTGATCACGTCCTTCGGGAGTCCGTACGCGAGGTACGCCTCCTCGTCGGCCTGCCGCAGCACCACCCGGCGCGGGAACGCCGAGGCGATCGAGCTGGGCACCGCACCCGGACGCTCGGCGGTCATCGCGACGTGCAGGCCCACCGATCGACCGTCGATCAGCAGGCGCTGGAACGCGGCATAAACCGCCATCCGGCCGAATGCCATTTCATAGTCGGCTCGAAAGTTGCTGAACCCGTCCACGAGCACCAGCAAGCGTGGCTCGTTCGGGTTCCCGGCCGCGCGATAGTCCGCGAGCGTGGCAGCACGCTGGGCGGCGTACCGCCCCGAACGCTCCTCCACGATCGCCGACAGATGTCGCACGAGCCGCTGGACGCGCTCGTCATCATCACCGGGGACGATTGAGCCGACGTTCGGCAGCAGTTCCAGGGAGCTGAGTCCGCCGCCGGCGAAGTCGAGGCCATAGACGTGCACCGGACCGCTGCGTGGGGTGATCGCGGCTGCCACCGCGAGGGTCCGCAGGGCGGCGGTCTTGCCCGAGCCGGATGACCCGACATACAGGACGTTGCCGTCCTGATCCGGCCGGAAGTAGTCGATCCGCTGAGTCTGACTGTCGGGATCGTCCAACATGCCGAGCACCAACTCGGAGTCGCGGCGCGGGGCCAGGTCGAGCAGGTTGTACAGCTCCGCGAGGGGCTCGAGCCACGGCTTTCGCGGTTCGGGTACGCCGGCCAGTCGCGCTGCCGCCGCCACGGTGTCCACCACTCGGTCGATGTCCTTGCCGATGGACTTGTCGACCGACACCTTCTCGGGTGACCGCCACGGGGTGTCGGCCCCGAAGCCCAGCTCGGCGACGAGCACCGGCGCGGCCGGCGGGGTGTCCGGCGTACGCGATCCGGGGAACGCCGACTGGAACGGAAAGATGCGCCCCGGGCCGGTCTTGGCCGCACCCCGCCCCGGCGTACCAGGATCGATGTGTGCCGCCTGGCGTGTGCCGAGCACGTCGTCGGAGTCGGACTCGTCAGCCATGCGCAGCGCCACGCGCAGGTTGGTGTTCGCCCGCAGGTTGTCCCGGATGACGCCGGCGGGGCGCTGGGTGGCCATGATCAGGTGGAGGCCGAGGGAGCGGCCACGCTGGGCGACGTCGACGACGCCGTCGACGAACTCCGGGACCTCGCCCACGAGGGCGGCGAACTCGTCGATGACGATCACGAGGCTTGGCGGGCAGTCCGGATCGCCCGTTGCCTCGAGCTCCAGGAGGTCCTTGGCCGACTTGTCGTTCAGCAGATGTTCGCGATAGCGCAGCTCGGCGCGGAGGCTCCGCAGCGCGCGGCGCACGAGCGCCGGGGTGAGGTCGGTGACCATGCCGACGAAGTGCGGGAGGTCGGTGCAGCGGCTGAACGCCGATCCGCCCTTGTAGTCCACGAACAGGAACGTCACGCGATCCGGGCTGTAGGCGTGCGCCATCCCCAGCACCCACGCCTGGAGGAACTCCGACTTGCCCGCACCCGTCGTGCCGCCGACCAACGCATGGGGCCCCTGCTGGCGCAGGTCGAGACTGAACGGCTGGATGCCGTCGTGGCCGACGAGAGCCCGCAGGCCGTGGTCGGTGTCCTTCGGCTGGGGCGGGACGTCGCGGTTCACGAGCGACTGGTTCTCCCGCCACCGCGACACGACGAGCGCTGGGTCGTCGACGGTGTCGCGGCCGAGGAGAGTGACGACCGGGACGCTGCGGGGGAGGTCGGATTCGTCGGCAAGGGGTACGCCGGCGTCCACCAGCGGGGCCATCCGCCGGGCGAGGGCGTCGGCGGTTTCCAGAGCCACGGATTCGCAGGCGACCGGGCTGACCAGGTTCCCCTCCCGAACCTGGCCCACCTGGGTGAGGCGGCCGTCGCGGACATCCAGCCACGTGCGGCACGCCCCAGGGATCGCGGCCCGGGTCTCGGCGATCCAGACGACATGGACGCCGACGTCCGGGCCCTGCTCGGCGACACGGGTCAGCCGCGCCTGGTCCACCAGGGGCTGGTCGGCGATGATGATCACGCTCGGGGTGACCGGGGCTCCGGGCCCCTCGCCTCGGTCGTCGAGCGGGCCACGGCTGCTGGGGGGACCAGCGTCCTCGCCGCGCCGGGCGGTGACGAGCTCTTCGAGGGCGTCGAGGAGCTGCTTGCCGGTGCCGGAGTCCGCCGAGAGGTGGTGGGTGAGCGGGGAGTGAGCCGAGGACGTGTGGGGGAGCCACTCCAGCCATCGCCACCGCTCCCGGCCCGGGGTGGAGGTGAGGCAGCACAGCACGACTTCCGCGGGGGAGTGGAGCCCGACGAGCTGGGTGATGATCGCCCGGGCGACCCCGTCCACGGCGGCGGGCAGTCCGCACAGGCCGAGCCCGCCAGCAGTGCGGAGGTCCGCCAGGACCGGCATGTCGTCGATCCACTGATAGCGTCCCGCGAGCTCGGCACGACGCTGGATCAGCGCGGGCTGGGCGTCTGCTGCGGCCTTCCCCATGGCGACCTCAGCGCGGGGCAGCACGCGGCCGAGGCCGAGGCGCACCTGCAGAAACTCCGGGTGCTCCGGCCGGCGCGACCACAACAGATCGCCCATCGAGGTGACCGCAGCGATCGTGTTCTCCACCGACGGGTGGGCTTCGTGGGCCTGGTGGCGTTCGGCCGCGAAAACGGCGGCCAGCTCGGCTTCCGAGGCCTGCATCGCAGCATCGAATGCGCTCTGCTGCTGTTTCATCGCGGACTTGCGCTCACTGCGCTGACTCGCCCAGTTGCCGAGCATCAACAGGGGGCTCAGGGCGACGAACAGGATGGTCAGCAGTTGTCGGGTCGCGAGGAACATGACGCTGCCCATCACCACCGGCATCGCCACGGCGAGCCAGGGGAACTTGGACCGTGGCGGGAGACCTGGGATTTCCGGGAGCTCGACCTTGGTGCTGGTGGGGCGGCGCAGCACGCGGGGTGGGCGGGTCACCGGGACTTCGGTGGAGGTCGCGGCGAGTGCTACTGGGGGCCGCAGGTGGGTGATCTCCATCGTCGTCCGGCCGAGGGTGAGCAGATCGCCCGGGCCGAGGGGCGTCCGCGTGATTCGCACGCCGCCCACGTGGACGCCGTTCGACGAATTCGTGTCCATCACCTCGACGCGGTCGCCCACGATGAGGGCCGCGTGTTCCTTCGACACCATCTCGTCGGTCAGCCGCAGGTCGCAGTCCGGCGAGCGCCCGATCCGGAAGGTGCCCATCGGCAGCGCGACCTCGACGCCCCGGTCCGGCCCGCTGAGCACCCGCACGGAGGCGGCCGCCTGGTTGCGGTGGGTCCGGTCGTCGCCGGACCCCGCGTACGCCAACTCCACGACCGTCCCCGACCGGATCCCGGAACTGAGGAGGGTGGCGTCGGGAGGGAGCGTCCGCGTGGGTTCGGCACCATGGCCGACTTGGCGCAGGGTGAGCTGGCCATCCGGCAGGTCCGCATCGCCGTTCGGGCCGAGCGCGAGGGCGCGGGCGACGTCGCTGCAGGTGGCGGTCCCGTCTGCGGTGACCTGGAGCGTGGCCGTGCGCGCGGGCTGGTGCGGGTCGCGGAAGAGAATGCGGATCCTCATGTCATCCCTCCGTGCAGGCTACGGTCGGCTCGGAGTCTCGGCCGTTGGCACGAGCCAGGACGATCTCCACGCAGGTCCTCCCCGGTTCGGCCGGGACCCGGACGGAGGTGGCCTCCGTGCGCTCCGAGAACTGCTCCCGCCCGGGCACCGCGACGCGATAGAGGAAGTAGTCCCCCTCCTCCGGCTGCGGGTTCAGCCACGTGACCACGACCTCAGTGCCCTCTTGCACGGCCTTCGCCCCCGTGGGGCGGGGGACGATTCGGCCCACCGGGTCGGCCGGGCGGACCGCTGTGGTGGGGGCGGTGTTCTCGGTGGTCGCCCCCGGCGTTCGCGCGGACATGGCGACACCAGCCGCGACCGCTCCGGCGAGCACCAGCACGGTGGCGCCGACGACCGCGATCGCACGGGCGGGGCTGCGGCGCTTGGGTGGCGCGGATTCCGGAATGACCGGCACGGGCCGCGCCTCGGGAACCTCCGCGCCCGTGAAGTGAACTTCCCGGGCGGGCGCGCTGCCAGACCCGTGCTGTTGCACGCCGGCTGCGGGACGGGGAGTGGGCGCCCCGGGGGTCGGGCGGTTGCTGAGCCAACTCGGGGTCGGCGGCACCGGCGGAGCCGGGCCCGGCGCGGGACCAGAGGCCCAGGTGAGGCCGCCGGCCTGGGTCTCGCCTCCCGGCCCGATCTCCGGGTCGAGGACGGCGAACGAGGTCAACCGGGTCCCTGAGTCCTCGCCCTCCTGGTCCTCCCAGTCGTCGTCGGTGTCGGCGAGCACGTCGATGCGGGTTATGGGCAGTCCGAGCTCGGCCTGGACGCCTTGGAGGGCGCGGGCAAACTCGATCGCCTTGGCGTACCGCTGGCCGGGTTGTTTGGCGAGTGCCACTGCGAGCACGCGCTCAAGGGAGTCCGGGACGTCGGCCCGGCCAGTGCGCTGGACCGGATGATGGCGGACGCGCTGGGCCACGCTGTAGGGGTCGTTGGGTCCACCGGTGACCTCGAAGGGGCTGCGGCCGGTGAGCATCGCGTACGTCGTCGCCGCCAGCCCATAGATGTCCGCCCCGGGACCCGCGGCGTGGCCGTCGATCTGTTCCGGCGGGGCCCACGGGATGGAGAAGGCGTTCACGCCGTCGCCGCTCGCCATGGTGGCCGCGATCCCGAAGTCGGTGAGGGCAGGGCGCTGGTTGCTGATGAACAGGATGTTGGCGGGCTTGATGTCGCGGTGCACGATGCCGAGCCGGTGGGCGGTCTCGATGGCACCGGCGATCTGGATCGCAATCTCCAAGGCCCGCCCCACTTGCAGGGGCCGTCGGATCCGGGCCGCGAGTGAGCGCCGGTCGCACAACTGCATGACCAGATAGGACCGGCCGTCCGGGGCGATGCCGGCGGCGTGCACGGGGACCACGTGATAGTGCAGCGACAGCTTTGCCATCGTCTGTGCCTCGATCTCGAACTGCCGGGCGAGGTCCGGGCCGAGGCCGCCGAGCATCACCTTCACTGCGACCTCACGGTTGAGGCCTTGCTGGCGATAGGCGTACACATCCGAGAACCCACCACTGCCCAACAGTTCCAGGAACACCAACCCAGGCAGCTCGGGCGGGCTCTGCGGCTGGCGGTTCATGGGAGCTCCTCGATCGTGAGGATCACGCCGTGCCCGAAGTCCAGCACATCACCCTGACTCAACTGTGCAGGTCGCTCGGTCAGACGCACCGGGGGGTGCCCTCGGCGATACAGCACGGTCCCGTTCTTGGAGTGCAGGTCGGCCGCGAACGCCTGCCACCCTTCGACGAGCAATCTCACGTGATTGCGGGAAATGTGGTTCCGCGGGAGCGGCACGAGAGTCGGCAGCGGACCGTCGGTGACCCGCTTGGCCTCCGGCTCCCGACCCAGGATCACGGGGCCGCTGAGCCTGATCTCCTGACCCGAGTTCAGGACCGCCCGGCCGATCACCGGCTGGGGCACCTGGGTCGGAGGCGCAACGAGGCGGTCACCACAGCTCCGGCACAGCGAGCGATCCGGGGGATTGTCATGCCCACGAATGCAGCGGCGTGCGAGAACCAGCCCCTGCGGGGATGCCGCTGGCGCGGCGACCGAGGGCCTTGGCGACGACTGAGCTGGGTCCGGCCCCAGGACCGTATGGCCATCGTGGTCACCCCACTGGTTCGCGTCCGGGCCGTTCGGGGTCGGGGGGTGCGGTGCCTTGGGGTTCGGGGTCGCGGGGTTCGGTGCCTGGGGGTTCGGGGTCGCGGGGTTCGGTGCCTGGGGGTGCGGTGTCGCGGGGTGCGGGCCAGAGGGCGTCGCGCCGCGGGCCAAGTCGGGTGTCCCCAGAATCGTGTTTCCCCACAGGTGCCCGAAGGACGCGGGAATCGCCGGCCCGCCGGTGGACTCGGGGGCCGGGGTTGGCTGTTCGCTGAGGGCGGCCGCGGGGGTTGCTACGGGGTGGCTGGGGTCGGGCGTGGCTATGGGGGTGCTGGGGTCGGGCGTGGCTATGGGGG
>DUOB01000093.1 GCA_012839035.1 Propionibacterium sp. | reverse complement strand
GGCCTTCAAGGTGATGTCGTCGACGGTCTGGCCCGCTTCGGGCCCGTCGAGGAGCTCGACCGAGGCCCGGCCGCAGGTGTCCGCATGGGCTCCGGACGTGACGTTCGATCCGCCCACACCATCACAGTTGATGGCACCGATGTCTGTGATGCGACCGGTGTGCACGGACAGGCCCGGCACGGAGTATTGGCCGAGGTTCTCGGAGATGTGGTCCTTGACGTTGCCGGGCCACATGATGATCAAAGCGCCCAGGGTCCACACGGCGATCGGGATCAGCGTGATGATCATCAACCGCAGGGCGCGCCGTTGCCGGGCCAGGTCCTCGGGTGAGGTCGGCGTGGGCGTGGTGTGGGAGTGTGACATCGAAACGTGACCTAGTCTGTAGGCGTGATTGAGTCCGGTTCTGGCGGCCAGGGTTCACCTGACTCTCCGCAAGATACTCCCTTCGTCGCACGAGGGGGGTCAGCGGCGCCCCGAAACGGGACCGCGGGCCTGCGCTGGGGTCTGGGCGCCATCGGACTTGCCGTGCTTCTGATCTCTGTCATGGTCATCGGTTTCTATCGGGGAAATCTCGCCGGCACGGTCCAAGCGGCACCCGTGGGCTCCGTGCCGGAGGTGATCCCTGCCGATGACACTGAGGGCGAGGGTCCCGGTCGGGCGCCCAGCCAGCCCTCGAAGTCCGTGCCCCGGGCCGGGTCGGGTGAGGTGCGGGTCGCCCAGTTCACCAAGGAAGCACTCCCGACGCAGTCCGGTCGCACCGTGCGGGTCCGGGTCGAGGTGGAGAAGGACATGCCGACCCTGCCGGAGCAGGCGGCCGCCGATGTCGCGGCGATCCTTCAGGACGATCGGTCGTGGTCGTCCAAGCAGCCGGTGCGATTCGCTTTCGTCGGTGAGGGCAGACATGATCTGGTGATTCGCGTCCTCACTCCCAGCACCACCGACGAACACTGTCTCCCGCTCGACACCGGCGGCGAGCTCAGCTGTTCGATCGGTCGGGAGGTCAACCTCAACGGCATCCGCTGGGAGACCGGCATCCCCGACTATGCGGGTGATCTGCCGGGCTACCGTGCCTATCTCGTCAACCACGAGGTCGGCCACTATCTCGGCTACGGCCACGAGTCCTGCCCGGGCCCCGGCAAACCGGCACCGGTGATGATGCAGCAGACCAAGGGCCTGAAGGGTTGCGCCCGGAACCCGTGGCCGTGATGCGGGAGTGAGTGGCGTACGCAGGCTCGCCGGCCGTCCGCTCGGTCCCTGTCTCGCCCGGTTGCGGCGTGGACCGGGGGACCCGACTCACCGACGGGTGGGGCGGGAGTGGTTCCGGGCGATGGGTACGCCGGACGGACCCGCACTCCTGCACCTGGTTGAGGGGCAGGAGGTGATCGCGTACGCCTGGGGCCCCGGAACCGACTGGGCCCTCGACCACCTGCCCGCCCTGCTCGGTGAGCACGACGACCCCTCCGACTTCCGGCCCACCCACCCTGTCCTCCGCGAGGCCCAACGCCGCGCACCCGGCCTGCGCGTGGGGCGCACCGATGCCGTCTGGGAGGCGTTCGTCCCGGCGGTGATCGAACAGAAGGTCACGGGTCGCGAGGCGTACGCCGGCTTCCGCCGTCTCGTCAGGGCCCATGGGACCCCGGCGCCCGGACCCGCCCGCCAACCCGGCCACCCGGCGTACGGACTCATCTGCCCACCCGGCCCCGAGGTCTGGGCGCGGATCCCTTCGTGGACCTGGCTGCGGGCGGGCGTCGAACCGGCTCGTTCCCGCACGATCGTCAGCGCCGCCCACCGCGCCGCTGCGCTGGAGCGGACGCTCGGTGTCCCACCGGACGAGGCCGACCGGCGTCTGCAGTCGCTGCCGGGGGTGGGGCCGTGGACGTCGGCGGAGGTACGCCAACGCGCCCACGGGGACCCGGACGCGTGGAGCGACGGCGACTATCACGTCCCGGGCATGGTGACGTTGGCGCTGGTGGGGGAGGCCCTCGACAACGACGCGGCACGCGAGGTCCTGGAACCGTTCCGCGGGCACCGCTATCGCGTCCAACAACTCGTCGAGGTGCTGGGGATCAGGCCGGAGCGGCGGGGGCCGCGGCGTACGCTGCCCACTCATCTGCCGAACTGAGTCCGTCAGCCGGGGAGCGGGTCCCGGTCGATCGGGCACGACATGCACCGCGGCCCGCCCCGGCCCGACCCGAGTTCCGACCCGGCGATCGGGATGACCGCGATCCCGGCCTGCGCGAGGCGTTCGTTGGTGGCGGTGTTGCGTTCGTACGCGATTGCCAGGCGCGGGGCAAGTGCGAGGGTGTTGTTGCCGTCGTCCCACTGCTCGCGTTCGGCGATGACCGGGTCGGTGCCGGTCGCGATGACTCGGAGCCGGTCGATGCCCATGGCCCAGCCTGCTGCCGGAGCGAAGGGGGCCGGACCCTCGACCGTGAGATCCCCGTCCCCGTCCGGGGTGAAACCCGCTGTCGGGGTGACGGTCCAGGCCTGGAGTCGGTCGGCGATGTTGGGATACATGACCACCGTGTCGACATCCACCATGGTGAGCACGGTGTCCAGGTGCATGGTGGCGCGGGTCTGATCGACGGGCACCGCGAGGAGGGTGTGGGCGAGCCCCTCCGCGAAGAGCTGGCGCGCCAGTCGTTCGGCTCCGGCCGGAGTCGTGCGTTGACCGACCCCGACGGCGACCACGCCCGGGGCGAGCAATAGCACGTCCCCGCCCTCCACCGGTTCAGCCCGCGACCCGAGGATGCGGCGACAGTCGCGGAAGCGCGGGTGATGGCTCCAGATCAGTTCGGTGAGCTGGGTCTCGCGGGCCCGGGCCGGCATGGCGAGGGACGGGATCGCCACGCGGTCCCCGATCCACATGGAGGAATCCCGGGTGAACACCAGGTTGGGCAGGGGATCGATGAGGAAGTCGTGCGGGGCAAGGAGCGCGGTGACCAGACCCTGGCCCCCGCGCACCTCGTCGTTGCGCATGCCGGCGACGACGAGGCCGGTGAGCTCGGCCGGGCTCGCGTCGCCGCACGCGTCGGTGAGATAGCGCCGCATCGTGGCCCCGAGGTGCAGCGAACTCATCGTCTCCTCGATGACCTGCGCGCGGGCCTCCGGGGAGGCCAGCGTCTCGGTCAGCAGATCGGTGAGGTGCAGGACCTCGACGCCCTGGCCGCGCAGCGTGGCCACGAACGCATCATGCTCCTCCTGGGCTCGGGCGACCCACGGCACGCCGTCGAACAGGAGCCGGTCGTTGTTGCGGGGTGTGAGCCGTTGCAGCTCCCGGCCCGGCCGGTGAACGAGCACGGTCCGCAGCCGGCCAACTTCCGAATCGATCATGTCACTCGTCCATCTCCGGCGCGTCCAGTCCTTCGGGGGTCTCTGCACTGGGCAGGCGTACCGTGAACTCGGCCCCGCCGCCCTTGGCCCGTGATGCGCGCACCCAGCCCCGGTGCTGGGCGACCGTCTGCGCGACGATCGACAGCCCGAGCCCCGTGCCGGGGGCGTTGCGGGCCTTCTCCGATCGATAGAAGCGGTCGAACACGTGGGGGAGGTCCTCCTCGGCGATGCCCGGCCCTTCGTCGGAAATGCGCAGCTCGTCGTCATCCATGACCACCCGCACCGTCCCGCCGGGCGGGGAGAACTTGACCGCATTGTCCAGCAGGTTCGTGACCGCCCGCTCGAGCTGGTCGGGCTCACCGATGACGAAGTGCGAGCTGAGGGTGGTCTCGAACTCGATGCCCTGGCCCCGTCGCCGCACCCGTTCCAGGGCGGACTCGACGACGTCGCGGAGGTTGACGGGTTTGAATACGACCTTGCCGGGATCGCGGGTCAGCTGGACAAGATCACCGATCAGCGACGAGAACTCTGCCAACTGCGCCGCGAGGTCTCGGAGAATGTCGCTCCGCGCCTCGGGCGGCAGCATCCCCGCGTTCTCGTCCGCCACCAGCAATTCGATGTTGGTGCGCAGGGACGTGAGCGGCGTGCGCAGCTCGTGACTGGCGTCGGCGATCAGCCGGTTCTGCCGGGCCCTGGAGGAAGCGAGCGAATAGAGCATGGTGTTGAAGGACCGGGTGAGCTGTGACAGCTCGTCGTTGCCCTCCACCGGGATCGGATCCAGGGAATCCGACTGGGTGACCTTGGTGACGGCGAGGGTGAGCTCGCGGACCGGGCGCATGGCGGCTCGTGCCACGAGGCCGCCGATCGCAGCGCCCATTGCCACGCCGGTGGAGCCCACGAGGAGCAGAACGAGGCGCAGGTTGGAAAGGATCTCCAGCGTGGGCGTGAGCGGGCGCCCCATGACGACTGCATAGTGCGCGTCCGGCTGGGGCATGGGCACCGCGACGATGCGATACGGCTCACCGATCTCGTCCACGCCGTTGCGGGCGGTTGATCCGTTCTGCGTTTTCGCCAGGGCCAGTTCGTCATCGCCGAGCACGAGCGTTGTGCGTTGTCCCGGGGGATAGATCACATAGCCGTCGGAGCGCAACAGGTGCAACGTGACAGCCGACTTGCGCACGGTGGTCAGCCGACTCGCCGACTGGACATCGGACCCGATGGCTTCGGCGTTCAGCGCTGCGAGCTGGATCATCTCCTGATCCAGCTGTTCATAGAGAGAGAATTGTGCGCTGAGGTAGCTCGCCAGGCCGGTGATCCCGACAGCGATCCCGACAGCGACCCCAGTGAGGAGTCCGATGCGTCGCTGCAGGAACGACGTTCGGAGAAATCGGCGGAGCCAAGGGCTCACGGTGCTTGCTCACGGAGGACATAACCAACCCCCCGCACGGTGTGGATGAGGCGGGACTCGCCCTCGGCCTCGGTCTTGCGGCGGAGATAGCCGATATAGACCTCCAGGGAATTGGCTGTGGTCGGGAAATCGAAACCCCACACCTCGTTGAGGAGCCAACTGCGTTCCAACACCCGGCGGGGATGCTGCATGAAGGTCAGCAAGAGGGCGAATTCGGTCCGGGTCAGACTGATGTGCCGGTCGCCGCGCAGCACCTCACGGGTCTGAGGGTTGAGGCTCAGGTCCGTGAACACGAGAGTCTCCTGGTGCTGGCCGGAACCCGGGGTGCCGGTGGTGGATCCGGCGCGCCGGACGAGAGCGCGAATGCGGGCCAGCAATTCGTCGAGCGCGAACGGCTTGGACATGTAGTCATCCCCGCCGGCATCCAGTCCGTCCACTCGGTCGTCCACGGAATCATGGGCGGTGAGCACGAGGATCGGCACGTCATTGCCGTTCTTGCGCAGCATTCTCGTCGTTTCGAGGCCATCGAGGCGCGGCATCATGACGTCCATGATCACCGCATCCGGACGGGTTGCCGCGAGGCTGGCCAGGGCCTCGACCCCGTCGGCCGCAGTCGACACCTCATAGCCGTTGTATTCCAGTGACCGAGCCAAGGAATCACGAACTGCTTGGTCGTCGTCAACTACGAGAATGCGCATGAAGATAGTCTCTCATTCTTTGTTGCAAGGCCAAGCGATTAACCATGGGGGCAGGCGAGTCTGGTGCCGAAGAGGGGCCATAGCCCTTTACATACCCGGAAAAGCCCCTTTCAATCTCTGAATCGCCGTTCAGTTTCCGGGTCACAATTCCGCGACGGGAAATCCGGCGATCCGCGAGCAGGAGGGCTGCCGTCGTCGCGAGCCCCGCGGCGAGGGCTCCTGTGGCCGCAGCGAGCCGGCTGCCGCGCGGAATGTCGGCGGGGGTGACGGCGGGGCCATCGCCCAGGGTGCCGCGGTCCTCGGCGACTCCGGCATAGGAGTTCACGCCCCCCAATTGCACCCCCAGGGCACCCGCGAAGGCCGCCTCGATGGGGCCGGCGTTCGGTGACGGGTGTCGGTGGGCGTCGGCGCGAACAGTGTGCAGCGCACGGCTGGGCCTGCCGCCGACCAGTGGCGCAGCCGCGGCGGTCAGCAGCGCTGCCACCCGGGCCGGAACCCAGTTGGCCGCGTCGTCCAGTCGGGCCGCGGCCCAACCGAAGCGGCAATAGCGCGGGTTGCGGTGGCCGATCATCGCGTCGAGCGTGTTGATGACCCGATAGCCCAGCAGGCCGGGGATGCCTGCGACCGCGCCCCACAACAGGGGGGCGACGACCGCATCCGAGGTGTTCTCCGCCACCGATTCCACGGTTGCGCGGGCCAGCTCGGGCGAGGTCAGCTGCGAGGGCTCCCGCCCGACGAGGCTGCGGATCCGCAGGCGAGCGCTGGGCAGATCCCCGTCGGCCAGGTGCCGATGCACCGCGCGTGCCTCTCGCCGAAGACTGCGTCCCCCGAGGACGGTCCACGTGGCCGTCGCGGTCAGGGCCGTCGCCAGCCGGGGGCGTCCCCCGCTGGCTCGCTCGAGGAGCACTCCGCCCGCGACGGTGGTGCCGAGGAGCAGGCCGACGTGGAGGACGCCCGCCCATCGGTCGGGGGCATGGGTTCGTTTCTCCAGGGCGGCAGCCACGAGGCCGAAACCCGCGACCGGGTGCCAGCGGCCGGGGTCGCCGAAAGCCTCGTCGAGAAGCCAGCCGAGCAACAACCCGGTGGCTCGGTGCGGGACGGGATGCACGAGGGGATCGTAGTCCTGTCCCCACCGGACTGCGACCGGGACCCCGGAGGAGGATCAGAGCCGCAGCCGGCGTCCGGCGATGACGAGGATCACCTCGTCGCTGACGTCGGCCATCTGTTGGTTGAGCCGGCCCAACCAGTCGGCGAACACGCGACCGGCGAGGTGCTCGGAGACCAGCCCGAGACCGACCTCGTTGGTGACGGCGACCAGGCGGTGCGGGGATGCGGACCACGCTGAGACGACCGCGTCGATCCGTTGCTGGAGTTCGGTTTCCCAGCCGGTCCCCGACCAGGCGTCGAGGTCGTCCAATTGGCCGGTGAGCCAGGTGTTGAGACAGTCGATGAGGGCTGGGCCGGTCAGCCGGGAAAGGGCTCCGGCCAGATCCCGGTCCTCCACGGTCCGCCAGTGGGCGGGGCGCCGGATGCGGTGGGCCGCCACCCGGGCGCGCCATTCGTGGTCGTCGGGCCAGCGGGGGCCGGGTGCGATGTAGGTAACCCGGTCCTCGTCCGCGAGCAGGTCCTCGGCGCACCGGGATTTCCCGGAGCGGATGCCTCCGGTCACGAGGGTCTTCATATCTGGTCCCTTCGCCGGTTGGCCGAGCGTCAGCGACATCCCAGCACCACCAGCCCCGCCGTCAACCCCAGCTCGATTGCCGCGCCGAGGACGTCGCCGTTGATCCCCTCGAAGGTACGCCGCGCATGGGCGCGCAGCCAGATCACCAGCCCGATCGCCGGGATCCAGGCGGCCGGGCCCCACCACCAGGGCGCGCCGGTCGCAATGACGGCGCCGGT
>DUOB01000002.1 GCA_012839035.1 Propionibacterium sp. | reverse complement strand
CGAGATCCGCGACGAGGGCGCGACCGGCCGCGGCTCGCAGCCCAAGGCGGGCCTGACCGGCTTCGTCGTGTCCAACCTCAACCTGCCGGACACCAGCGAGCCGTGGGAGCGCGACGCCTACGGCGCGCCCGACCACATCGCCACCCCGCTCGACATCATGATCGACGCCCCCATCGGCGCGGCGGCGTTCAACAACGAGTTCGGCCGCCCCGGGCTCGGCGGCTTCTTCCGGGTCTATGAGCAGACCGTCGATGGCGTACGCCGCGGCTATCACAAGCCCATCATGAGCGCCGGCGGCCTCGGCTCGATCAGCGCGGAGCTCACCGAGAAGATCGCGTTCGGCGCCGGCAGCCTGCTCATCCAGCTCGGCGGCCCGGGCATGCGGATCGGCATGGGCGGCGGCGCGGCCTCGTCCATGGCGGCCGGCACCAACACCGCCGAGCTCGACTTCGATTCCGTCCAGCGCGGCAACCCCGAGATGGAGCGCCGCGCGCAGGAGGTCATCAACGCCTGCTGGGCGCTCGGGTCCGAAAACCCCGTGCTTGCGATCCACGACGTCGGCGCCGGCGGGCTGAGCAACGCGTTCCCGGAGCTCGTCGACGACGCCGGGATGGGCGCGCGATTCGACCTCAACCAGGTACCGCTCGAGGAGTCCGGCCTCGCGCCCAAGGAGATCTGGTGCAACGAGAGCCAGGAGCGCTACGTCCTGGCGATCGCGCCGGAGAGCCTGGACGCGTTCGCGGCGATCTGCCGGCGCGAGCGGGCACCGTTCGCGGTGGTCGGGGTGGCGTACGCCGACGGCCAGCTCGTCCTCGACGACGACGCCACCGAACACGGCCCAGGGGACGATCCGGCGATCGACATGCCCCTGGAGGTCCTGCTCGGCAAGCCCCCGCGCATGACCCGCGACGTCATGCGCATCCAGCGCACCTCTCCCCCACTCGATCTCGCGCCGTTCGCGGATCCGGACCGGCTGCGCGACGCCGCGTACGCAGTCCTCCGCCATCCCAGCGTCGCCAGCAAACGGTTCCTCATCACGATCGGCGACCGCACCGTGGGCGGGCTCAGCCATCGCGACCAGATGGTCGGCCCGTGGCAGGTGCCCGTCGCGGATGTCGCGGTCACGCTGTCGGATTTCGTGGGGTACGCGGGGCAGGCGATGAGCTCAGGAGAGCGTACGCCGCTGGCGGCCCTCGACGCGCCCGCCTCCGGACGGATGGCCGTCGGTGAGGCGATCACCAACCTCCTCGCGGCGCCGATCACGCTCTCGGGCGTGAAGCTCTCCTGCAACTGGATGGCCGCGTGCGGCGAGCCGGGCGAGGACGCTGCGCTGTTCGACACCGTCCGCGCTGTCGCGATGGAGCTCTGCCCCGCCCTCGGCGTGAGCGTGCCCGTCGGCAAGGACTCGCTGTCGATGCGCACGAAGTGGGCCGAGGATGGCGCGACGAAGCAGGTGACCTCGCCGGTCTCGCTGGTGGTGTCGGCGTTCGCGTCGCTGGAGGATGTGCGGGGTACGCTGACGCCGGTCCTGCCGGCCGACTCCACCCTGCTGCTCGTCGATCTCGGCGCCGGCGCGGACCGGCTCGGGGGGTCGATGCTCGCGCAGGTCAACGGGGCGTACGGCGATGTTGTGCCCGATCTGGACGACCCCGCGCGACTGGTGAACCTAGTCGCCGGCGTGAACGCGCTGCGGGCGGCGGGTTTCCTCGCTGCGTACCACGACCGCTCCGACGGCGGCCTCTGGGCCGCGGCGTGCGAGATGGCGTTCGCGGGCGCGACCGGCGTCGATCTGGACGTGGCTTCCGTCGCTCAGTTGTTCTCCGAGGAGCTGGGCGCCCTGCTGGCGATCCCGACCGGCCGGCTCGCCGAGGCCGAGGCGGTCCTGGCCGAACACGGTCTCGCCGATCTGGTCCGCCGGGTCGGCGCGAGCCGGGATGGGCGCCGAGTGCGCGTACGCCTCAACGGCGAGACGGTGCTCGACGAATCTCTCCGCGACCTGGGTCAGGCCTGGGATGAGGTGTCCTGGCGGATCGCGGCGCTGCGCGACAACCCGGACTGCGCGGATACCGAGCATGCGGCGTTCGCGGCCGACGACGATCCCGGGCTCCACATCAACACCACCTTCGACCCGACCGACGACATCGCGGCGCCGTTCATCAACACGGGCGCGCGGCCGGTCGTGGCGATCCTGCGTGAGCAGGGAGTGAACAGCCACGTCGAGACGGCGTACGCGTTCGACCGCGCGGGGTTCGACACGTTCGACGTGCACATGACCGACCTGCAGCACGGCCGTTTCGACCTCGGCGACGCGGTGGGCCTGGTCGCGTGCGGCGGGTTCTCCTATGGCGACACCCTCGGCGCCGGTGAGGGCTGGGCCCGGTCGGTGCTGCACAACCCGCGCCTGACCGAGGCCTTCGCCGGCTTCTTCGCGCGTCCCGACACGTTCGGGCTCGGCATCTGCAACGGCTGCCAGATGTTCGGCGCCCTCGCCGGTCTCATCCCGGGCGCCGAGGCGTGGCCGCTGTTCACGCGGAACAGCAGCGAGCAATACGAGGCGCGGCTGTCGATGGTGGAGGTGCTCGACTCCCCGTCGCTGTTCTTCACCGGCATGGCGGGGTCGCGGGTGCCGATCGTCGTGGCCCACGGCGAGGGTCGGGCGGACTTCTCCACGCGCGGTGATCTCACCGCCGTGGATCAGGCGATGCGTTTCGTCGATGGCCACGGAAACTTCGCCACGGCGTACCCCGCCAATCCCAACGGCTCCCCCGCCGGCCTCACCGCCGTGACCACGCCCGACGGCCGCTTCACCGCGATGATGCCGCACCCGGAGCGCGTGGCCCGGAATCTGCAGATGAGCTGGACCTCCGAGCCGATCGGACAGGAGAGCCCCTGGCTCCGGATGTTCCGCAACGCCCGGGTGTGGATCGGGTGACGATCGACCGTTTTCTTTCCTGCCAGCACCTATAGTTAAGGGTAATGACCTATCCTTAACTATGGAGCGCGGTGATGAAGGATAGCGAGTTTCGCGCGGAGGTCGGCTGGCCTCGGGTGAGCTTCGAAGAGCCCGATTGGCGTGATTCGTGGCGTCGTTACAAGGCGGCCGTGGTGCCAGCGATCGCTGGTCTGGATGTCGTGGGCCAACTCTCCCCAGGTGTCATTGCAGATGTTGCGAGTGCTCAGCAACGGGTCTCGGACTTCGACCGACAGCTCACCGAACGGTTCGGAATTCGCGACCTTGGCACAATCTCGACCGTCCTGATGCGGACAGAGTCGGCCAGTTCCTCGCAGATCGAGCACATCACCGCTTCGGCTCGCCAGCTTGCGCTCGCGGAGATCGGGGAGTCCCGCTCGTCGAATGCGAAGCTGGTGACCAACAATCTCCGTGCGATGGCCTCTGCCCTGACTCTGGCGCAGGCGGTCGACGTGTCCGCGCTCGTGGCGATGCACGAGGCATTGATGGAGGACACCGACCTGCGGCCCGGCTTGCGCGGTGAACACGTGTGGATCGGAGTCTCCGGCTCGTCGCCCATAGGTGCCGACTTCATTCCGCCTCACCACACGCGCGTGGCGGACGCATTGGCGGACCTGGTCCGCTTCGTCGGCCAGACCTCGGGGTTGCCTCTTGCGAAGGCCGCAGTCGCGCACGCCCAGTTCGAGACCATCCACCCCTTTGTGGACGGCAACGGTCGGGTGGGGCGGGCGCTGGTCCATGCGATGTTGCGGCGTGACGGAGTCGCGGAACACCTCACCGTTCCGGTCTCTGCCGGACTGCTGGCGGACACCAGGGGCTATATCGAAGCGTTGGGTGCTTATCGGCAGGGCGAAGTTGAACCCATCGTTGCGCAGTTCGCTCGCGCAGCCCATCGGTCGGTGGAGGTCGGGGCGGAGTTGTTGGAGCGGTTGTCCGCGGTTCAGGCCGATTGGCGGACGCGGGTGAACGCTCGCTCCGATTCGGTGGTCTGGCGGCTCATCGATGCGCTTGCCTCGTCTCCGGCGGTCACCGCGAGGTTGGTGATGGAGCGGGACCAGGTGTCGCGGCCAGCAGCGTTGGCGGGCATACAGCTGCTGGTTGATGCGGGCATTCTCCGGAAGGTTTCGACCGGCAAACGCAATCAGGTGTGGGTCGCGACGGAAGCAACCGAGGTCTTCGATCGGGTCGCCGAAATGGTGGGGCGTCGGCGGGCCTTCTAGCGTCGGGGACACCCCACCGGGAGCCCCTTATGCACGGACCTCATAACCCTTTTCCCGCAACCGGTCGAGCACGTCCTGCTGATGCTGGCGGTTGTGGGTCTCCAGAACGAGATCGATCTCGACCTGGTCGACCCGGATGTTCGTGCCGGTGCGCAGGTGTCCCACGTCCAGGACGTTCGCACGCGTGGCGGCGACCTCGGCGAGCAGCCCGGACAGTGCACCGGGGGCATCCGGTGCCACCACCGCCACCTGCAGGAACCGTCCCGCGCCGGCCATGCCGTGCCGAATGATCCGCATGAGCAACAACGGGTCGATGTTTCCCCCGGAGAGCACCGCAACCACCGGGCCCGCCAAGGGACCAGCCTCGCGGGACATCAGGTGCGCGACGGTCGCAGCCCCAGCAGGCTCGACGACCTGTTTGGCGCGCTCGAGCAGGAAGAGAGTGGCGTCCGAGAGGCTCTCCTCGCTCACCGTCACCACCTCGTCGACCAGGTCCCGCACCAGCGGGAAGGTCACCTCTCCGGGCAACCCGACCGCGATCCCGTCGGCCATGGTGGTCATGCGTTCGACCGCGACCGGCTTGCCCACTGCGAGGGAGTGCGGGTACGCCGCCGCCTGCTCCGCCTGCACCCCGATGATGTGCACGTCCGGGCGCAGCGCCCGCACCACGACCGCAATCCCGGCCAGCAGGCCTCCCCCGCCCAGCCCGACCACGATGGTCTTCACGTCCGGGCACTGCTCCAGGATTTCCAGTCCACATGTCCCCTGTCCGGCGACGATGTCGGCGTGGTCGAACGGATGGATGAGGATCGCGCCGGTGCGCTCGGCGTACTCCTCCGCCGCCACCAGCGACTCATCCAGAATCGTGCCGACCTGCTCGACCTCAGCGCCATAACCGCGGGTGGCCGCGAGCTTCGGCATCGGTGCGCCGACCGGCATATAGACCTTGGAGCGGATCCCCAGCAGTTGCGCCGCCAACGCCACCCCTTGGGCGTGGTTCCCGGCGCTGGCGGCAACCACGCCGCGCTCACGCTCCTCCGGAGTCAGCCGACTCATCCGGGTGTACGCCCCACGGATCTTGAAAGACCCGGCCCGCTGCAGGTTCTCGCACTTCAGATAGGTCTGTGCGCCGACGCGTGCAGACAGCGCGCCCGAGAACTCCATCGGGGTGTGCGAGATCACCTCACCCAGCAGCTCGCGGGCCGCATGGACGTCGTCGATCGAGACCGTTGGCACCTTTGCCATACCCAACAGGTTATTCCTCCACATCCGGCCCGGTCACCCTGCCGGTGCGCATGATCCCGCTGGCTCGCGCAGCGGCTATTTCAGCGCCGCCCAGCCCTGCGCGTCGACGGTGCCGACGACCTGCACCTCGCCGCCGTCGTCGACCCTGGTGATCACCCCGGCGCCCTCGCTCACGCTCGCCTCCGTGGCGGCGCGGATGTTGGACGAGTGCCCGATCGCCACCAACACGCGGCCAGCGGGCACCTGGGTGCGGACGAGTTCCTGGGAGTACGCCCGCAACGCATCCTCGGTCTCGCCCGACTCCGAGAGCAACCCCGTCAGGAGCGGCTCGACCCGGTAGTCCCCGAATGCGAGGTCCGCCGCATCCCGACACCGCCAGGACGGGCTGCTCAGCACCTCGTGCACCTGCCACCCATGCACTTTGAAGGCCTCACCCAGATCCCGTGCCTGCTGTTCCCCCTCCGCGGACAAGAGTCGCTGCCGCTCCCGCGGCCAATCAGGACTGTCGGTGCCGCCCCGCGTCGTCGCGGGATGCCGCAGATAGAGGACCACTCCCCCAGCCATCAGCGCATCGGCCTGCTCCCGCAGCTCGGCGGGGACTTCGTGTACGCCCGCCGTCGAGCTGGGCGATGGACTGTCGGCGGGTGCCGCTGGCGAGGGGTCGGTCGGCTCCGGCTCAGCGGGCGCCGTATCCTCGGTCCTCGGCGTCGCGCACCCGGTGAGCAGCGTTGCGCCGGCGAGCATGACACCGCGACGTCCAATGGTGCGGAACGACCTCATTCGACCTCAATCAGTTTGCCGCTCCTGGACAGCTCGGGGTCGGTGCAGGAGGAGAGATCGAAACAGCACGGGCGGCGTTGACCGTCGCGGAGCTTGGAGATGCTGACTTCCACTCGGCGCCCACGAGTCGTCGGGTTCTTCGTCGCCTTGACCCAGCGCACCCATTCCCAGCGCGCCATCGGCGTGAGGCTGTCCCACGTGTCCGCCAGGTCAGGCGCGTCATCCAAGGCAGCGACCAAGTCCTCAGGGATGTTCGGCTCGGGCCACGCCTTCGTCGGTGTGACGTCAACGGTGACAGGTGCGCCATCCTCCAATCCGAGTGCAGCCCGCGAGAATTCGGTCACGGCGATCCAATGCCCCTTGCGCCCGTCCGGCTCCAGCACGGTCGCGAACGGCTGACCGTTCAGCCGTCCCTCCACGGCGACCTGCCCTCGCGAAGGCAGCGCTTGGCTCGCGTCGTGCGGCAACCGCACGATCAGCCGATCGCCGATCCGCCGCACCTGTCCGTCGAATGCGATGTTCGTCACTCCTCCAGCATTCCACCCATGAGCGCAAACCCCTAGCCACGGAGTGCTCACCTGTCGGGGAGTTACCGCACCCTTCTGAGGACCGGGGCCACGGTCATGGCTTGCACGCCAGGTCCGAGTTGGCTCTGGACTCCCCGCGGTAGCGAGGGTTGGGTGGGTGTCATGGCGACGTACACCTATCAGCTCGACCTGAGCTGGACCGGCAACCTGGGGACGGGCACGTCGGGTTTTCGCGAGTACGCCCGGGACGTCCTCGCGCGCAGCGACGGGCGTCCGGACCTGCCGCTGTCGGCGGACAAACCGTTCCGGGGTGATCCGGCGCGGTGGAACCCCGAGGTGCTTCTCCTCGCCGCCCTGAGCGAGTGCCACCTGCTGTCGTTCCTGCATGTGGCGGTGATGCACGGGGTGACCGTGGTCGCGTACGAGGACTTCCCCATCGGCACCCTCCACCAGGAGGGCATCGGCGGGCGCTTCACCGACGTGCTGTTGCGCCCACAGGTCACGATCACCGATCCCGCGCACGTCGAGCTGATGCCGAGCCTGCACGCCCAGGCGGGCGAGGCTTGCTTCATCGCGTCCTCGGTGAACTTTCCGGTACGCCACGACCCCCGGACGTTGATCCGGGAATAGGTGATCGAGAAGAGGTCGCCGTCACTGCGGAACAGACATTCTCCTGGGACAATGGAAGCAAGAGAATCCTCTTCCACGAAAGGAGAAACCACCAATGGCCACCAATGTCCTCATCAAATCCAAATCCGACATGAGCCGGGACCAGCTGGCTGATCTCCTGGAGTCCTTTGCAGCGAAAATCCGGACCGGGCAGATGACCCTCGGCGATGGCGCCGGCAACGTGGACATCACGCTTCCGGAGACGCTGCGCGTCGAGACGGAAGTCAAGGACTCGGTCAAACCAACCCGCACCACCCGTGAGTTGGAGATCGAGATCGAGTGGCGGGTTGACGCCCGGGGTGAGCCTGCCGAGAGCCAGCGACGCGGCGGTCTGACGATCGGCTGACGCTGAGACCCGCCGGGAGCAGTCAGAAACGCTCGTCCGCCGCAACATGGGTGGTGGGCAGCCCGTCCGCCACCCATGCCTCGAAACCACCGACGACGTCCGTCGCGCGGTCCACGCCCATCTCACGGAGGTTCCACGCGGCAAGCGCTGATGAATAGCCGTGCCGGCAGACCAGAATCCATCGCACATCCCACGCGGTCGCCTCGGGGATCCGATAGGAAAACGTTGGGTCGACCCGCCAGGGCAGGATTGTGAGATCAATCGCCAACGCGCCCGGCAGCCCCGCGCTCTCCGCCCGCTGCCGGGCCGTCCGCACGTCCACGAGAATGGCTCCGGCCTGCTGCTCCGCAAAGGCCTGCCCGGGGGTCAATCGATCGAGCTCTGCCTCCGCTCGCGCCAACATCCCCATCGATCCGATCCGGCCCAGCATGGGGTGACCATAACTGCTCCGTCAGGGGCCGCGTCACCCTTCCGCGGAATCCTCCACCGCCTCTGCAGGACCGAGCAGGGTCGCGGTGAGCAGCGTCGCCAGTTCGGCGTGGCCGCGCTCGGTGAGGTGATAGGGGTCGAGGTACCACGCCCCCGGCACCTCCAGCGTCGCCCAGTGTCGTTCGTGATCGACGAGCGGGCACCCCGTCCGCGACGCGAGTTGTCGGACGGCGTCGTTGTACGCCGGCAGCGCCTCATGCGTCCCCTCACCGCCGGGGCCGACCGGATAGGTGGTCTGCAGGACGACGAGCGCACCGAGGTCGCTGACGTCGCCGACAAACTCCGCCATCCCCGTTGCGAAGCGGTCGAGGCGGTCGATGCCCCACCCCGCGTCGTTCATGCCGAACAGCACGGTGACGACGTCGGCGCCGTGCCGGGTCACTGCCCATTCGAATTCGCACAGGGCATCCCAGACCGTTGCGCCCGGTACGCCGCTGTTCGCCACCGTGTCCTGCGCACGGACCGGGTCGGCGGAGTGGGTGAGATGGTCGGTGAAGCGGCCGGCGTACGAATCCCTGTAATCCGCCAAACCCCAGCCGCTGGTGATCGAATCACCGGCCAGCAACCAGGTGATCGGGCCACGTTCGAGCAGGTCGGTGAGCGTGATGTCCATACGGAGGAGGATAGGAGGCGCCGGCGACGCACGAGTCGGCGTTCGGTCGTTCCATTCCCGGGTCCGGCTACTTCCCGAACGCCCCTCAGGACGGCACGCTTGAACCTCACAGCTTCGCGTTAGGGGCCCAGCGATAGGGTCCAGACGTATCAATTTGACGAACCCACGGGAGTCCGGCATGGCCACACCGACCACAGATCCGACGCAATGGTTGACCGATCTGGTGAAGCAGCAACAAGCCATTCTGACGCCTTCGGGCGACGCGATCGGGATGACCAAGCAGCTCACCGAAGCCCTTGTGCCCTGGACCAAGGCATTCAATGACCTGACCAAGGCCCAGCTCGAGCTGTTTCAGCAGTGGACGTCCCCCATCCAGGAGATGTTCGCCCCCTGGCTGAAGATGATTCCGGGCGCAGAGGCCTTCACCAAGCCGATCACCGACCGCCGTTTCGCCGGTGAGGCCTGGACCAAGGATCCGCGCTTCGAGCTGGTCGCGCGTACTTATCTCGCCACCACCGAGAACCTCTTCAAGGCCCTTGAGGCCGCTCCGCTCGAGGAGAAGGAGAAGGCTCAGTGGCAGTTCGCACTGCGTCAGATCACCGACGCCGTCAGCCCGTCGAATACCCTCCTCACCAACCCCGAGGCGATCGAGAAGGCGATGGAGACCGGCGGCGCGAGCCTCGTTGACGGCGCCAAGCTGTTCGCCGAGGACCTCGCCCAGGGCCGCATTTCGCAGACCGACATGGAGGCCTTCGAGGTCGGTGTCAACGTCGGCACCACCGAGGGCTCGGTCGTGTTCCGCACCGAGCTCTTCGAGCTGATCCACTACAAGGCCACCACCGACGAGGTCTACGCGACCCCGCTGGTGATCGTGCCGCCGTCGATCAACAAGTACTACATCCTCGACCTGCAGCCCTCGAACTCCTTCGTGAAGCACGCGGTCGACGCCGGCCACAACGTGTTCCTCATGTCGTGGCGCAACGCCGACGAGAGCGTGGGCGACAAGACGTGGGACGACTACGTCCAGAGCATCCTCACCGCCCTGGAGATCTCCAACAAGATCGCGGGCTCCAAGGAAGCCCAGGTCCTCGGCTTCTGCATCGGCGGCACCCTGCTCACCAGCGCCCTGGCCGTGGCCAAGGCCCGCGGTGAGAAGCCTGCCGCCTCCCTCACCCTGCTCACCACCCTGCTCGACTTCGCCGAGCCGGGCGAGATCGGCGTGCTGCTCAGCAAGGATCTCGTCGAGGCGCAGGAAGCCAAGATCGGCAAGGGCGGTGTCTTCGAGGGCAAGCAGCTCGCCCAGGTGTTCTCGTCGCTCCGTGCGAACGACCTGATCTGGAACTACGTGAGCGCCGGCTATCTCAAGGGCCAGGCCCCGCCCGCGTTCGACATCCTCTTCTGGAACGCCGACAGCAGCAACCTGCCCGGCCCGATGTATTGCTGGTACCTCCGCAACATGTATCTCGAGAACAACCTCAAGAACCCGGGCGGGACCACGCAGCTCGACGTCAAGGTCGATCTCGGCAGCATCGACATCCCGGCGTTCGTGTTCGCGGCCAAGGCGGACCACATCGTCCCGTGGACCTCGGCCTATGACAGCAGCAAGCTGCTCGGTGGCGACACCACGTTCGTGCTCGGCGCCTCCGGCCACATCGCCGGTGTGGTCAACCCGCCGGCGAAGAAGAAGCGCAACTATTGGATCAACGGCACTGCGGGTGGCACGTCCGAGGCGTGGCTCGAGAGCGCCGAAAGCGTTCCGGGCAGCTGGTGGCCGCGGTGGTATGAGTGGCTCGAGAAGGCCGCCGGGGAGAAGGTCCCGGCGCCCACGACCCAGGGTGACAAGGACCATCCGGTCATTGAGGCCGCACCTGGCCAGTATGTGAAGGTCCAGGTCGTCTGATCTGAACCTCTGAACACGAAGGGGCACACGGATGATTCCCGTGTGCCCCTTGTT
>DUOB01000092.1 GCA_012839035.1 Propionibacterium sp. | reverse complement strand
GGCCGGCCGGCGCTGGCCGCCGACTTGGGCGAACTCGAGATCGTCATGGATGCTGCTGGGGATCATGATCCCTTCGCCGACCCGTTCGAACAGGCCGTGACGGACCGCCGGCCCGTCCTCCTCATCCTCGACGACGGCCTCGGCGACGAAGCCGTCCATGTCGCCCGCAACCGCCTCCACGGCAAGGCCGACGGCCGTGACATCCGGCTCTGTCACATCCGCCACCACGACGGCTCCGAGCTGGAACGCTATGCGGCGCTCCTGCAGACCGGCTGGTTCGCTGCGGCCTATCTCGACGTCGGGCTCGGCGTCGGTGCCCATCGGGCGTGACGACTAGGCTCACGGGCATGGATTTTCGTGTGGCAGACCTGTCCCTGGCCGACTTCGGGCGCAAGGAGATCACGCTCGCCGAGCATGAGATGCCGGGCCTGATGGCGATGCGGGAGCGTTATGCCGCCGCCCAGCCCCTCGCCGGCGCGCGGATCGCCGGCTCCCTGCACATGACCGTGCAGACCGCCGTGCTCATCGAGACATTGGTCGCGCTCGGCGCCGAGGTCCGCTGGGCATCCTGCAACATCTTCTCCACCCAGGACCACGCGGCAGCAGCGATCGCGGTCGGTCCGAGGGGGACTCCGGAGCAGCCGGCCGGCGTACCCGTCTTTGCCTGGAAGGGCGAGTCCCTCGAGGAATATTGGGACTGCACCGAAGCGATCCTCACCTGGCCGGACGGTCAGCCGCCCAACATGATCCTCGACGACGGTGGGGACGCGACACTGCTCGTCCACCGAGCCGTGGAAGCCGTCAAGTCCGGCGAGCTGCCCACCGCGACCGAGGAGGACCCGGAGGAGTGGCACGTCATCTGCGCCCTGATCGAGCGCAACATCACCACGCAGCACACCGACTGGATCGCTCTGGCCAACACGGTGAAGGGCGTCACGGAGGAGACCACCACCGGCGTCCACCGGCTCTATGAAATGGAGCGCGCGGGCAGCCTGCTGTTCCCGGCGATCAACGTGAACGACTCGGTGACGAAGTCGAAGTTCGACAACAAGTACGGCTGCCGCCACTCCCTCGTCGACGGCATCAACCGTGCCACCGACGTGTTGATCGGCGGCAAGGTCGCGGTTGTCTGCGGCTATGGCGACGTCGGCAAGGGGTGCGCCGAATCCCTGCGCGGACAGGGCGCGCGCGTGATCGTGACCGAGATCGACCCGATCTGCGCGCTGCAGGCGGCGATGGACGGCTATCAGGTCGCCACGCTGGAGGACGTTGTCGAGACGGCCGACATCTTCGTCACCGCCACCGGGTGCTTCGACGTCATCACGGCCGAGCACATGAGCCGGATGAAGCATCAGGCGATCGTCGGCAACATCGGCCACTTCGACAACGAGATCGACATGGCCGGACTGGGGCGCATCGAGGGCATCGAGAAGATCGAGATCAAGCCGCAGGTGCACGAGTGGCGCTTCGCGGACGGGCACTCGATCCTGGTGCTCAGCGAGGGCCGCCTGCTCAACCTCGGCAACGCGACCGGGCACCCGAGTTTCGTGATGAGCAACTCGTTCACCAACCAGGTGCTCGCGCAGATCGAGTTGTACGCCAACACGGCCGAATATCCCACTGGTGTCTATGTGCTGCCCAAGCATCTGGACGAGGAAGTCGCTCGTCTGCATCTCAGCGCGCTCGGTGTGAAGCTCACGACCCTCAGCCAGCAGCAGGCCGACTATCTCGGCATTCCGGTCGAGGGACCGTTCAAACCGGACAGCTATCGCTACTGACCGGTTGCAGGGGTCGACCCGGCTAGGTCCGTGATCGCTCGGGCATGCCGCGGGGCACCGCGTAGTTGAGCAGTGCCCCGACGCCCGGCTCGACATCGGTCCAGTCGCCGTCGAAGCCGATGACAGCGACCGCTGACGTCGGGAACTTCGCGTCCATGGACGCCCACCACTCCCGGTTGCCGACGCGGCGTGCGAGCAGGTGCACGAACTCCTCCAGGGTGGGGTTGTGCCCGATGAGCAGGACCGTGTGCACAGCGTTGTCGGTCGCCTGCACGAGCCGGAGCAGATCGTGTGCGTCGGCGTCATAGATGTCGCGCAGGAACTCGACCGGGCCGATCTCGGCTCCGCCGGCCAGCACCCGGGCGAGCGTCTGCCGCGTCCGCTCCGACGTGGAAACGAGCGCCCGGTCGGGGACCAGCCCCTGGGCCGTCAACCACTCACCGACGGCCACCCCATCGCGCCGCCCGCGCGGAGAGAGGGGGCGCTCATGATCAGGCAGACCCGTGGACCAACTCGATTTCGCATGGCGCAGCACGATCAGGACGCGCTCGGAGCCGGGAACCTCCGTCATGGTCAGGAATCTCCGGCGCCACCGTCGCCGTCGCCGCCCCCGTCGCCGTCACCGGGGTTCATCGACTCCCAGATCTCCTTGCACTGTGGGCAGACCGGGAACCGGTCGGGATTCCGGGAGGGTACCCAGACCTTCCCGCACAGGGCGACAACAGGCGTACCCATCACCATCGCCTCCATCAGCTTGTCCTTCGGCACATAGTGCGAGAACCGCTCGTGGTCACCTTCCTGATAGCGGTATTCGGTCCGCTCATCCAGGATGGTCTGGGCGCCTGGGCTCAATTGCTGCTCGGTCACGTGGCCATCGTACGCGCCCCGGCTCCGGTTTGACCGCTCCCGCCTCGCGGGGGTGGGATGGGCCGGTGCGCACCACTCCCACCGGCCCGGATCTGCGGCCCCTGGCCGTCGGCATGCTGGCCGGGGTGTTCGCGGCAGCCTTCGAGGGCATTGCGGTCGCCACCGCGATGCCGGCTGCGGCGCAGGATCTGGGGCAGATCGAGCTGTACGCCTGGGCGTTCAGCCTCTATATGGTCGGCATGCTCACGGGAGCGGTTGCGTCCGGCAGGCTGGCGGACCGGCGCGGACCGCTCCCGCCCCTTGCCGTCGCGCTGGTCATCTTCGTCGTTGGTCTCCTGATCGCCGGATTCGCACCCACGATGGCATGGCTGTTGATCGGCCGGCTCATCCAGGGACTCGGCGCCGGCGGACTCAACGTCGGGCTCTATTTCGTCGTGGCACATGCCTTCCCGGAGAAGACCCGGCCCCTCATGATGACCCTCTTCTCGGCGTGCTGGATCCTGCCCGCATTCGTCGGGCCGCCGGTCGCGGCGTGGGTGACCAAGACCTGGAGCTGGCACTGGGTGTTCCTCGGCATCGTGCCGCTCATGTTCCTGGCCGCGGTGCTCATCCTCCCGCCGCTCCTGCGATTGCAGTCGACCCACCGGATCCGGGAGGGCGCCAACCCCGTGCCCGCGTGGATCGGGTTGGTGCTGTCGGGTGGCGCGGTGTTGGTGCAGTACGCCGGCCAGCGCTTCGCCGACCACCGCGACTGGGGTACTGCGCTCGTCGTCGGCGCCGTGGGTCTGGCGTTGCTGGCCTTCGGGTTGCCGCGGCTCATGCCGCCGGGGTTCATCCGATTCGGTCACGGACTCCCGTCGGTGATGCTCACGAGGGCGCTGGTCGCGGGCTCGTTCTTCGGGGCCGAGGCGTTCATTCCCCTCATGCTCGTCGAGCTCCACGGGCAGAGCCTCACCCGCGCGGGCATGATGCTCACGATCGGTTCCGTGGGCTGGTTCGTCGGTTCCTGGCTGCAGTCGCGGCCCTGGTTCCGGGTCGAACGCCATGTGATGATCGTGCTGGGCGCGATCTCGGTGATGATCGGCATCGCGGGCACGGCCCTGGTCGCGTGGCTGCCCGGGCTCTGGGTCGGCGTCGCCTGGATCATCTGGCCGCTGGCCGGGTTCGGGATGGGCCTGGTGGTCGCGAGCACCGGTCTGGCGCAGATGGCGTTCTCCCCGCCGTCCCAGCAGGGCCGCAATGCGTCGGCGATCACCTCGGGTGAATCCCTCGGCAATTCCGTCGTCACAGGGCTGGCCGGGACGATCTTCGCCGCGCTCCACTTCACCGCCCCAGCCGTCGTGGGTTTCGGAGCGGCGCTCACTGCCATGATCGCGGTGGCCTGCATCGGTGTGGTGGCCGCCGCGCGGATTGGGCCGGTCCGGTCCTCCCCGGTCGAGGCCTGAGAGGTGAACGAAGGAGCCCTTGTGTTTTGACCCGCAGGGTGGATCAAAACACAAGGGCGTGGCTTCGAGTCCGTGGCGACCGCGTCAGTCGGTGGGATTGATGGCCGACCAGGTTCGATAGCCACCGCTCAGGTTGCGCGCCTCACGACCGTGGGCCGCGAGCAGTCGGCCGGCGATGTGGCCGCGGATGCCGACCGCGCAGTGCACGATCAGGTCACCTTCGGGCAGCTCGTCGAGCCGCTCCCGGAGATCGTCGACGGGGATGTTGATGGCGCCGGGGATGGCGCCCGCCGCGTACTCCTCCGGAGTCCGCACGTCGATCAGTGACGCGCCGGCGTCCATCGCGTCGGAGAGCTCATGCCACTGGATCGACGTGGTCATCCCGGTCCGGTGGTTCTCGGCGATGAAGCCGAGCATGTTGACGGGGTCCTTTGCGGAGGAGAACTGGGGAGCGTACGCGAGTTCCAGCTCAGCCAGTTCGCTGGCCGTCAACCCGCCCTGCATAGCGGTGGCAATGACGTCGATGCGGCGGTCCACGCCCTCGCGGCCGACGCCCTGGGCGCCGAGGATCTCGTCGGTCTGCGGATCGACGAGCAGTTTGAGTGCCATGGTCTCGGCGCCGGGATAGTAGGTCGCATGCGACGCCGGATGGGTGTGGATCGCCAGATGGTCCCGACCCGCCGCGCGCAGCTTCTTCTCGTTCCAGCCCGTCGAGGCGACCTGGAGACCGAGGACGCCGACGATGGACGTGCCCTGGGTCGGGCGGCCGGCGCCGGAGAGTCCCGCGATGTGGTCGGCGGCGCGCCGGCCCTGCAGGTTCGCGGTGTTCGCCAGCGGAATCATCGTGGGTTCCCCGGTCAGGCGGTCGATCTTCTCGACAGCGTCGCCCACGGCATAGATGTCGGGGTCGTTGGTGCGGTGGAATTCGTCGACGACGATCCCCCCGCGTTCGCCGACGGTCAGGCCGGCCTCGTCGGCCAGGGTGGAGTCGGGGCGTACACCGATTGCGGCCACCACGAGATCGGCCGGCAGCCGCGAGCCGTCCTCCAGGACGACATCGGTCGCGCCGACCTCGGTGACCGCGGCACCGAGCCGCAGATCGATGCCGGCGTCACGCAGGACCTGGTGCACGGGAGCGACCATCTCGGGGTCCAGCGGTGCCATGACCTGATCGGTCGCCTCGACGACCGCGACCTGCAGTCCCTTGTGGAGGAGGTTCTCGGCGACCTCGAGGCCGATGAAGCCCCCGCCGATCACGACGGCGGTCCCGGCCTCGCCGACCGCGGCGACCATGGCGTCGGTGTCCTCGACGTCACGCAGCGACAGGGCGCGCTCGATGCCGGGGATCGGTGGGCGCACCGGACGGGCGCCGGGGGAGAGGATGAGTTTGTCGTAGGGGAGCTCGATCTCGGAGCCGTCGTCGAGCGACCGTACGCAGACGATCTTCCGCTCGCGATCGATCCGGGTCGCCTCGGTGCGCACACGCACGTCGATGCCGAAGCGCGCGGCGAGGGACTGCGGCGTCTGCAGCAGCAGCGCCGAGCGTTCCTCGATCACTCCGCCCACGTGATAGGGCAGCCCGCAGTTCGCGAACGAGACGTTTCCGCTCCGCTCCAGAACCACGATCTCCGCGTGCTCTTCCAACCGACGCAACCGTGCCGCCGCGCTCATTCCGCCGGCGACTCCTCCGATGACAACCACTCGCATATCCGCACCTTAAACCCCGGGGGGTATATACCGGGGGTTGTGTCCCACGGTTGGGAACGGCTCCCAACCCGTGCCTAACATGGGCCCGATGACCGAGCCCGATCTTTTCAGCACTGGCGCCGCGGGGGACCTCCCCGACCTGCGCGCCAAAGGGCTTTCGCCCGCCTATCCTGCCAAGGCTGCGTGGGGAACGGTCAAGACACTCCGTGCCTGGCAGGCGGCGGCGCTGGCGCACTATCGGGAGACCAACCCCAAGGACTTCCTCACCGTTGCCACCCCGGGCGCCGGCAAGACGTCTTTCGCGCTCACGCTGGCCGCCGACCTCCTGCAGCGCCGGGTGGTGCAGCGCATCGTCGTGGTCGCCCCCACCGAGCACCTCAAGACCCAGTGGGCGGATGCCGCGCACCGGGTGGGGATCAACATCGATCCCGACTTCGGGGTGAAGCAGGGCCGCACGTCGAAGGCGTACGACGGATTCGCCCTCACCTATGCGGGGGTGGCCATGAACCCCCTCGCGCTGCGGATCCGCATCGAGCAGCAGTCCACGCTGGTGATCCTGGACGAGATCCACCACGCCGGCGATGCGCTGTCCTGGGGCGAGGCGGTCCGCGAGGCGTTCGATCCGGCGACGCGGCGGTTGGCCCTGACGGGCACGCCGTTCCGGTCGGACACCAACCCGATTCCCTTCGTTCGGTATGAACCGGACGGCACCGGCGCGCTCCGGTCCAAGGCGGACTTCTCCTACGGGTACGGCGAGGCCCTCGCCGACGGCATCGTCCGACCCGTGCTGTTCCTGTCCTATTCGGGAGACATGCATTGGCGTACGCGCGCCGGTGAGGAAGTCGCCGCCCGGCTCGGGACGCCGCTCACCCGGGACCTGGAGTCGCAGGCGCTGCGTACTGCCCTGGACCCGGCCGGCGCCTGGATCCCCGCGGTGCTGTCGGCTGCGGACAAACGGTTGACGGAGGTACGCCGCCACGTCCCCGATGCCGGTGGCCTCGTGATCGCGTCCGACCAGGAGAAGGCCCGCGCGTACGCCAAAATCCTCTACCAGTACACCCACCATCGTCCGACGCTCGTGCTCTCCGACGAGCCCGGATCGAGCAGGAAGATCACCACCTTCAGTGAATCCGACGACCGCTGGATGGTGGCGGTGCGCATGGTGTCCGAAGGGGTGGACGTGCCGCGGCTGGCGGTGGGGGTGTACGCGACCACCACCCTCACACCCCTCTTCTTCGCGCAGGCCGTCGGCCGGTTCGTGCGGGCCCGGGCGAAGGGGGAGACCGCGTCGGTGTTCGTGCCGAGCGTGTCGCGGTTGTTGATGTACGCCTCAGAGCTCGAGGCCGAACGCGATCACGTCCTCAAGATCACCGGGGGTGTGGACAACGAGGAGGATCTCCTCGTTGCCGAGGCGCAGCGGGAGGAGCAGGCCAGCTCCGAGCTGCTGGAGGACGGTGAGTTCACGGCGCTGGCCAGCGAGGCCGACTTCGACAAGGTGGTCTTCGACGGCGGCGAATTCGGTCTGCAGGCCATGGCGGGTTCGGAGGAGGAACAGGACTACCTCGGGCTGCCCGGCCTGCTCGAACCGGACCAGGTGAAGGATCTGTTGCGGCGGCGACAGGCGGAGCACCTCGACCGATCAGCCAGCCCATCCGCCGACGAGCGGGCCGCCGAACGAGCGGCTGCCCAGGCGACCCACCAGCAGTTGCGGGAGCTCCGCAAGGAGCTGAACGGGTTGGTCGGGGCCTGGCACCACCGCACCTCCCAGCCGCATGGGGTCATCCACAACGAGCTTCGTTCCGCCACCGGGGGGCCACCGACGGCGGCTGCCGATGCGACTCAGTTGCAGGAGCGCATCGATCTCATCCGCCAGTGGGCGATCACGCGGAAGAGCTGAGGGCCGCGGTCAGATAGCGATCAGCGTCAGGAACATCACTCCGATGAACACCAACATGGCGATCAGCACGACCAGAGTCCAGAACTGCCACGCCGGGGTGGTCGGGGGCAGGCTCGCTTCCGGGGAGACCGGTGACGAAGGTGTCGGCAGGACCGGCTGGACCGGTGGGGCGGACGGGACTGGCGGGGTCGGTGGTGGAGGTGATGGGGCCTTCGCTCCAGCCCGTGCGCCCATGGCGTCGGCCACCTGATCCAGCGCCCCCGCCATCACCGCCGCGCTGCGTGGACGGTGGGCCGGATCGAGCGCCAGCGCCGCTCGCAGCAGCTCATCGAGCAGTGGCGGGGCGCCGAGAGCGGCGGCGAGCGGTTCGGGGACCTCATGCGCGCCGCGGGCCATGACGTCGTTCACGGTCTTGACCACGAACGGGGGATGACCGGTCAACACAGCGTGGGTGACACATCCCATCGCATAGATGTCGGACCACGGGCCGAGAGCGCCGCCGGTGGCTTGCTCCGGGGCCATGAACGCCGGCGTACCCGCCGTCATCGTCATCGTCTGTTGACCCACCATCTCCTTCGCCACCCCCAGGTCGGCCAGCAGGACCCGCACCGAACCGTCGGGGTTGGTGTCCAACAGGAGATTGCCGGGAGTGACGTCGCGGTGCACGATGCGGTGTCGGTGCAGCGCTTCCAGGGCCCGGCAGGCCTCGGCACACAGCCGCAGGGCACGCACGGGATCGGTCGGTGAGCGTCGCAGATCGCTGAGCGATCCGGTATCGCAATAGTCCATGACGAAGTAGGGGCGCCCGTCGGGGAGAGTGCCGACGTCATAGACCCGCACGATCCGTTCGTCACGGATGCGGCGCATCAGCCTCGCCTCGGAGATGAAGCGGCTGCGCACGTCTTCATTGGTGGCCCAATTGTCGGCGAGGATCTTGACCGCGACATCGACATCGAGGTCCTCGTCGCGGCCGAGCCACACGGTCGCAAAGGAACCGGCGCCGATGCGGCGCACGAGTCGGTAGCGACCAATTCTCTGCATGGTAAGCATCATTGTGTCCCACGGACGGGCCGCACCCACTGTTTCGTTCCGGGTCGGAGGGTCAGGAATCGCGTGGCATGCTGGGGGCGTGAGTGACGAGATCCCCGTTGGCAGCCCTCCCGCGCCTCCCGGTCGCCATGCCGCTCCGGGTGGGTGGTACGCGGACCCGGTCGACGAGCAGCGCGAACGGTACTGGGACGGATGGCAGTGGACCCGCAACGTCCGGCCGCGCGCGGGGGCTCGCCCGGTTGAGCCGACGTCCCCCACCGAGTCCCCCTACGGTCCGGGCCCCGCGCCCTATGGTGCCCCGGGTGCGGGCATGGTCTATCGGATGGTTCCCACCACCGCTGACGGGGTGCCGCTGGCGGGCTGGTGGTGGCGAGCGGCCGCTGCTGTCGTCGACTATTTCCTGCTCAGCGCGGTCGTTCAGCTCATTTCGGCGATCACCCCGTTGGGTGCCGGTGTCGCTCGCGGCCAGAATGCGGCATCGGCCTATTTCACCGAAGTGCTCACCACGGGCGGAGAAATGGACTTCGCCTTCTTCCTGCAGCAGATGAACACTCCGGAGCTGATCATCGTCAACGTGATCACCACCGTGCTGTTCATCGTCTATTCGGCCCTGATGCTGCGTGCCCGCGGGGCGACGCTCGGCAAGATGCTCTTCCGGCTCCGGGTCGTGCCGGTTGATGAAGGAACTTCGGCGCCCGGGCTGGCGCCCGCCAAGGCCTGGGTCCGACCCGCGGTCACCGAGCTGCTCTCGCTGATCCCCTTCGCGTCCCTGGTGGACTATCTGTTCCCCCTGTGGGATCGCAAGAAGCAGACACTGCACGACAAGATCGTCCGGACCCAGGTGGTGCGCGAGGAGCGTCGCTGACGAAAAAGCGCTGACGGGGTCCGGGAGAGCCTCGGGGTGGCTACGGTTCACGTGTGCACAAGCCCGTGGCAGCGTCGCCGGTGCGTACCCCGGGGTGGCTGATCGCCACCCTGATCGTTGCCGTGTTCATTGCCGTGACTGCGTTGGCCGCGACCAGCGGTCGGCCGCCCCGGCAGGTGCCCCCGTCGGGGGCGGAGGCGTACATCGCCGCGGACGGAACCCGGACCATCCTCACCGGTCCCCGCTCCACACAGGTCCGCTGGACGAGCCATCAACCGGGCATCCGGCCGTTCGTTGACGGATCGCCCGAATTCGTCCGGGCCGCGGTCGAGGATCCGGATTCGGGTCACACGGGCGCGTGGCTGATCGAGAGTGAGGACGACGAGCAGGGTACGCATCCCCATCTGCTGCGGCTCGACCGCGATGGGCTGCGCACTTGGACGGCACTGTGGCCCGAACCACGGACCTTCACGCCACCGCGCCCCGAGATCCCCGCGGATCCCCGGGCCGGTCAGGAGCAGACGACGACCGGCACAGTGGCCGGACCGGAGGGGACGGTGGCGTACTCCTCGACGCTCCACGTCCTCGACGCACCCGCCGCAGGGCCGGACTGTCTGGAGTTCCGGCGTACCGATCGGGTCGGGGTCGGCCCGGAGCAGGTGTCGAGTCGTACGCGCTGTCCGGGCCTCGGCGTTGTCGCGCTGGCGCTCCCCGGGGAGACGGATGCGACGGCGAGCTGGACCCTTGCGGCGGACTGGCCCGAGGCGGCGGACCCGCGCCCCGGCCTTGAACTCACCGGACCTGCGGACGGGCCGCTCACCGGCCTGCGCCCCACACCCCTCACCTTCGAGCGTGCCGGGCTCGCCACGCTCGTGCCGCCCGCTGGGCCACCGCAGTTGATGGGGGACCGACTGGTGATCGCCAACACCCAGACCGGCAACATCGTGTGGGCCGAGCCGGACGAGTCGGAGGACACGTACGTTCCCGGGCCCTGGGTCAGTGTCGCGGGCGACATCCTCCACACCGCCCGCTGCGGTGATGTCCTGGCCGGCGCGACGAGCCAGCGCCGGTTGGTCGCGCACGACGGCGCGGGCCGCTGGTTGTGGAGCACCGATCTCCCCGACGTCGCGGGCAGCCCACCGGTCCGAGCGGGCGACCGGTTCCTCGTCGCCACGAAGGACGGTTCCGTGCACGCGATCTCCTGCCGCGACGGCACCGTCGCCTGGTCCGCCGATTCGGTCGTGAGCGTGCAGCCACCCGTCGCCGGCGCGGCGGGTGTGCTCGTGGCGGGGGGCGACGGCGTACGCCTCCTCGACCCCGCCACCGGTCGGATGCTGTGGGAGCGGGGCCTGCCCGACAGGATCACGGGTCTGGCGCAGATCGGTGATCTCGTGCTCGTGGGCGACAACGGCAACCGGCTGTTCGCCCTCGACCCCGCGACGGGTGGCTTCCTCTCGACTTTCTCGCTGCCCGACCAGGCCGAGGAGGTCCACCGGCTGGGCGAGGTGCTCGTCGTCCGGACCACCACGCGTGTCCTCGGCCTGACCGGTCCGGTCGGCGAGTGGCGGGTGGCGTGGAGCGTGCCGTTCGACGGGTACGCGAGCCTAGCCG
>DUOB01000091.1 GCA_012839035.1 Propionibacterium sp. | reverse complement strand
TGCGCGGCAGACCGTCCTCGAAGACCACCATGGACCCGACGACTTCGGTGCCCTGCAGATTGGAGATATCGAAACACTCGATCCGCAGGGGTGGTTCGGGGAGTCCGAGGGCCTCGGCGATTTCCTCGAGCGCCCGGTTGCGGGTCGTCAGGTCGGAGGCCCGTTTCGTCTTGTGCCGGATGAGCGCCTCGCGGGCGTTCTTCGCGACGGTGTCCATGAGCGTACGCTTGTCGCCCCGCTGCGGAACCCGGATGCGGACCCGCGACCCACGGCGGCCGGAGAGGACCTCCTCCACGGCCTCGACCGAGGGCGGCAGCGCCGGCACGAGCACCTCCCGCGGGATGCTCTGCCCCGCGCCCTCGCGGATCTCGTCGTTGTAGAGCTGCTGGAGGAAGGTCTCGACCAGCTCGGGCGCCTCGGCATCGTCCACCCGGTCGGCGACCCAGCCGCGCTCACCCCGCACGCGCCCGCCCCGGACGTGGAAGATCCGCACCGACACCTCCAAGGGGTCCTCGGCGAGGGCGATCACATCGGCGTCCGTCCCGTCGCCGAGCACGATTGCGTTCGCCTCGGTCGCCTTGCGCAGGGCCAGCATGTCGTCCCGCAGTCGTGCGGCGAGCTCGAACTCCTCACTCTCGGCGGCCGCGAGCATGCGCTTCTCCAGCCGTCGCATCATGGTGGTCGACTGCCCCGCCATGAACTGGCAGAAGTCAGCGACGATCTCCCGGTGTTCCTCGGCGCTGACGCGACCGACGCAGGGGGCGGAGCACTTGTCGATGTAGCCCAACAGACACGGCCGCCCGGACGCCTGCGCACTCTTGAACGTTCCGTTGGAGCACGAGCGCATGGGGAAGACGCGCAGCAGCAGATCGACCGTCTCCCGGATGGCCCAGGCATGGGAATAGGGACCGAAATAGCGGGTTCCCCGACGTCGCGCCCCCCTGCCGACGAACACGCGTGGAAATTCCTCGGACCAGGTGACCGCCAGCCAGGGATAGGACTTGTCGTCGCGATACTTGACGTTGAACCGGGGCTCGAACTCCTTGATCCACGAATACTCGAGCTGCAGCGCCTCCACCTCGGTCTGGACCACGGTCCACTCGACGCGGGACGCGGTGGTCACCATCCGGCGGGTGCGTTCGTGGAGCGCGGCCGGATCGGCGAAATAGGAATTCAGGCGACTCCGCAGGCTCTTCGCCTTGCCCACATAGAGCACTGTGCCCGCCTCGTCGCGGAAACGATAGACGCCCGGACCGACAGGAATGGACCCGGGCGCGGGGCGATAGGTGGACGGATCGGCCATGCGTCCACACTAATCACCTGTCCTCACAGTGTTCCGACGCAGCGGGATCCCGCGTTGGAAGTACGCTAGGGGCGACCCGATCCGTGCGATGAGGAGTTTTGTCATGACTGAGCCCCGCCCGACCACACCGACGTCAGCCGGCCCGTCCCGCCGGCAAGTGCTGCTCGGCGGCGCTGCGGTCGCCGTGGGCGTGGGTGCCGTGACCACGCTGAGCGCCTGCGCCGGGGACTCGGAAGGTGACACGTCCACGGACGAGGGGCGCACCCTGGACACGACCGTGGCGGTCCCCAAGTCCGAGGTTCCCGTCGGTGGTGGTGTCATCAAGCCCGACGAGCGGCTCGTCGTGACCCAGCCCGCGGATGGCGAGTTCCACGCGTTCTCCGCCGTCTGCCCTCATCAGGGATGTCTGGTGTCGATGATCGAGGATGACGCCATCGTGTGCGCCTGCCACTCGTCACTGTTCGCCCTCGATGACGGCAGCCTGATCTCCGGTCCGGCCCGCGGTGGCCTGCCCGCCATCAAGGTGACGGACGACGGTGACAACCTCGTGGTCGGGTGACAGCGAGTCAGGCGGTGGAGAGCCTGGCGGGCCGCCGGCGTACCAATCTTCTTCGTCCAGGCATGGTGCTGCCGCTCAGCTCAGCGCCCTTCGCCCCACCCACGCGCCCGATGCAGGTCACGGCCGTGCTCAATCCGATCAAGCCCCAGGCGGGCGAGGCCCGGAGTGAGTTGCAGGCCGCCTGCGCGGAAGCGGACTGGCCCGAGCCCGAGATCGTCGAAACCACGATCGACCGACCCGGCGGATCGCAGGCGCAGGAAGCGGTGGCCGACGGCGCCGAGCTCGTCATTGCGATGGGCGGGGATGGCACCGTCCGGGAGGTGGCCCAAGGAGTGGCCGGGACCGGGGTGCAATTCGGGGTGGTCCCGCTCGGCACCGCGAACCTCTTCGCCCGCAACATGGGCATCCTGCCGAACCGACTCGGGATCGTGGTCAGGATGGCGCTCCACGGCATGCTCGCTCGCGTCGATCTCGGACTGGCCGCCTTCCGGGAGTTCCCCGGGGTCGGACCGTGGTCCGGCGAGCTGCCGTTCCTCGTGATGGCCGGGATCGGCCAGGACGCACGCACAGTCGTGGAGACCCGGGACGGCTTGAAAGGGCGTCTGGGCTGGCTCGCCTATCTCGAGTCCGGTGCCCGCCATCTGTTCAACGATCCGATCCGGATGCGGATCAGTGTGGACGACGATCCCCCGGAGGAAGTGACGGCCTGGACGATCCTCGCGGGCAACTGCGGCCGCATCCCGGCCGGGATCGAAGTCTTTCCGGGCGCCATCGTCGACGACGGCCGATTGGATGTCCTCCAGGCCCGCATCGACAATCCACTGCGCTGGCTGGGGGTGGCCGCGCAGGGCCTGCTGAAGCTCCGCAACAACGCAGCCGGCCTGCACTATCACCCCGCCACCCAAGTCGTCGTCGTCCCGGAGGAACCCTTGCCGATTCAACTCGATGGAGATGCCTATCTCCCGGTCAGCGAGGTGCGCTTCCGGGTCTGGCATCGCGCGCTGCTGCTCCGCCTTCCTCCGGGAAGGCCGCGGTCGTGACCGACTCGGGGGTCCTCGCCGCCCTGCTCTCCGACCGACCCGACCCCTATGACGGAGAGGCCGTTCTGGATCTGCTGTGCAGCGCGGACAGAGACCATCTCAACCGCATGCTGCGCGAGGTCACCGGACCACTGTTGTTCGCCGGAGTGGATCCGGGCAACCAGGAGAAGTTGACGGAACTGCTCGGCAGGCAACGTCGGGACGAACTCCAGCCCGACACCCTCGCGACGGTCGTGCACGGTCTGCAATCCCGCCGGCGCACCACCCAACGGGACGAAGTGCTCGTCGAGATCCTCCTCAGTCGGCGGGGCACGGAACTCACCCGCCTCAAGAACTTCATCAACACGGCCGAGAACCACCAGGATCTCGAGGACCTTGTCTATGTCGACCTGCGCAGCCATGACCGGGACCTGGTGCTCGCCCACATCGCCAGCGAGGCGCAGGGGCGGATTGTGAAGGACCCCAAGGTTCTGTCGGACATCGACGACACGGTGTTCTGCAAACTGCACGATCGCCGGTGGCCCCGGGGCATGATCTATCCGGGTGTCCTCGCTCTCTTCGAAGCTCTCGACCTGGGCTGCGACAACGATCCGTTCGACGTCGGGGACCTGACGTTCGTGACCTCGCGGCCCGCCGATGCCTGGGGGCTCGTGGAGAACTGGAGCCGGACGGCCCTCCGCCAGGCCGGGGTCTCCCGCCTGTCCGTCCTGTCGGGCACCCTGCGCGCACTGGTTTCCAAGGAGGCCATGGCGTCACGCAAGATGGAGAACATCGCCCACTATCGGCGGTTGTTCCCGGAATATCAGATCGTCTTTCTCGGCGATTCCGGTCAGGGCGACGTCATCGTCTCCGAGCGCCTGATGGACGTCGAGGAGGCCGCCATCCGGTTGGTGCTGATTCACGACGTGGTGGGTACGCCGCAGAGCGTGCGCGCCGATCACGCGACCCGGGGCATCCATTTCCACGACACCTACGTGGGTGCGGCCGTGATTGCGTTCGAGCATGGGCTGATCTCGCGCAGAGGGCTCCGAGAGGTGTCGAAGGAGGCTGTCGGCGGTTTCGAGCGCACCCGGTGGGACAGCACCGGGCAGCGCGATCGCATGCGGGACCTGCTGGAGAAGGACCTCACCCGTGCGGAGGACCTGCTGGAGACCGACACCTCTCCCGTCGAGGACCTGCCGACCTAGAGTCCGGCCGTTGTCCTGCGGGTCACCGGCTTCGCGGCCGCCGCCTTCTTGGCCGCGACCTTCGTGGCAGGCGCCCTTTTCGTCGGTGTCTTCTTGGCCGGAACCCGCTTGGTTGCAGGTTTCTTGGCTGTGGTCTTCTTGGCCGCTGCCGTCTTCGCGGCCTCTGCGGGCACCTCGATGAGTGCTTCCGACAGCTCCCCCACCGGCACGCCGTCACCCAAGATCTGCTTGAGATAGTGCCCGGTGTGGGAGTCGGGGTGGGCGGCCACCTCCTCCGGCGTGCCCGTCACCACCACCTGACCACCTCGCGAGCCACCCTCCGGCCCCATGTCGATGAGCCAGTCCGCGGTCTTGATGACATCCAGGTTGTGCTCGATGACGATCACGGAATTGCCGGTGTCCACCAGCCGGTCGAGCACTGCGAGCAGCTTGCGGATGTCCTCGAAGTGGAGGCCTGTGGTGGGCTCGTCGAGGATGTACATCGTCCGGCCCGTCGATCGCTTCTGCAGCTCGGTCGCGAGCTTCACCCGTTGGGCCTCGCCTCCGGACAGGGTGGTCGCGGGCTGGCCCAGGCGTACATAACCCAGACCCACCTCGTTGAGGGTCGTCAGATAGCGACTGATCCGGGAGATCGGCGCGAAGAACTCGGCCGCCTCCTCGATCGGCATGTCCAGGACCTCGGCGATCGTCTTGCCCTTGTAGTGCACCTCCAGGGTCTCGCGGTTGTAGCGCGCCCCCTTGCACACCTCGCACGGCACATAGACGTCCGGGAGGAAGTTCATCTCGATCCGGATCGTGCCGTCCCCGCGGCAGTGCTCGCAGCGCCCACCCTTGGTGTTGAACGAGAACCGGCCGGGGAGATAGCCGCGGACCTTTGCCTCGGGCGTCTCGGCGAAGAGCTTGCGGATGTTGTCGAACACGCCCGTATAGGTCGCCGGGTTGGAGCGGGGCGTCCGCCCGATCGGCGACTGGTCGACGTGGATGATCTTGTCGATGTGCTCGGCCCCGGAGATCGACCGATGTTTGCCGGGCACCGCCTTGGCGTTGTAGATGCGCTTGGCCAGCGCCGTATAGAGAATCTGGTTGACCAGGGTCGATTTGCCGGAACCGGAGACTCCGGTCACCGCCACGAACTGCCCCAGGGGGAAGGGGACGGTGACGTTGTCGAGATTGTTCTCGGTCGCCTCGTGAACGGTCACCTGCCGCCCGGGGATCCGCGGCCGCCTTGTCGCCGGCAGCGGGATGCTGCGTTTGCCGGACAGATAGTGGCCGGTGATCGATGTCGGGTGCTTCACCAGCTCCTCGACCGGACCCGAGACCACCACTTCACCGCCGTGCTCCCCCGCCCCCGGGCCGATGTCGACCGCCCAGTCGGCGACCCGGATCGTCTCCTCGTCGTGTTCGACCACGATCAGGGTGTTGCCCATGTCGCGGAGCTTCAGCAGGGTGTCGATCAGGCGCTGGTTGTCCCGCTGGTGGAGACCGATGCTCGGCTCGTCGAGCACATAGAGCACCCCGACAAGTCCGGCACCGATCTGGGTGGCGAGCCGAATCCGCTGCGCTTCTCCACCCGAGAGCGAGCCTGCGGCCCGGGACAGCGTGAGATAGTCCAGCCCCACATCGAGGAGGAACGTCAGCCGCTGATTGATCTCCTTGAGCACCCGCGCCGCGATCTGGGCCTCGCGCTCGGACAGCTCCAGGTCCTTGAGGAAGTCCACCGCCTCGCCGATCGAGAGATCGACCAGCTCGGCGATGTTCTTCCCGCCCACGGTGACCGCGAGCGAGCTCGGCTTCAACCGGGCACCGTGACAGGCGGTGCAGGGGACTTCGCGCATATAGCCGGCGAAACGCTCCCGCGTGGTGTCGGTCTCGGCCTCCGCATGGCGGCGGACGATGTAGGGCACCAAGCCCTCATATTTCGCCGAATAGGACCGCTCACGCCCATAGCGGTTGCGATAGCGGACCAGCACGGGGTCACCGATCCCGTGGAGGACGATCCGTCGTGCCTTGGGGGTCAGCTCCCGCCATGGGACGTCCGTCCGGAATCCCTCTTCCTCCGCGAGCGAGCCGAGCAGTCGCTTGAAATAGTCCGCGACATGCGCACTCGACCACGGTGCCAGCGCGCCCTCGTCGATCGACTTGGAGTCGTCGGGGACGACCAGTTCCGGATCGACCTCCATGCGGGTCCCGAGGCCGGAGCACTCGGGGCAGGCGCCCCACGGTGCATTGAACGAGAACTGCCGCGGTTCCAGCTCGTCGATCGACAGCTCATGCTGGTTGGGGCACGCCATTCTTTCCGAGAAGCTGCGTTCCCGATGCGGATCCTTGGCATCGACGAAGTCGATCACCACGAGCCCGTCGGCGAGGCGCAGCGCGGTCTCGATCGAGTCGGTGAGCCGCTGCTTCGCGCTGTCCTTGATGGCAATCCGGTCGACCACGACCTCGATGGAGTGCTTCTGCTGCTTGTTCAGCGTCGGCGGGCTGGCGAGCTGGTGCGTCTCGCCATCGGTGCGCGCCCTCGCGTACCCATCCGCAGCCAACTGTCGATAGAGGTCCACGTATTCGCCCTTGCGGCCCCGCACGACGGGCGCGAGCACCTGGAACCGCGTCCCCTCCGGCAACTGCAGCAGCTGGTCCACGATCTGCTGCGGCGTCTGCCGACTGATCGGTTCGCCGCACTCGGGACAGTGGGGGCGCCCCGCCCGCGCGTACAGAAGCCGCAAGTAGTCATAGATCTCCGTGATGGTGCCGACCGTCGAGCGCGGGTTGCGCGAGGTGGACTTCTGGTCGATCGACACCGCCGGGGACAGTCCCTCGATGAAGTCGACGTCCGGTTTGTCGGCCTGGTCGAGGAACATCCGAGCGTACGCCGACAGCGACTCGACATAACGCCGTTGACCCTCGGCGAAGATCGTGTCGAAGGCGAGGCTCGATTTGCCCGACCCCGACAACCCCGTGAACACAATGAGCGAATCGCGCGGCAGATCGACCGACACGTTGCGCAAATTGTGGACGCGAGCACCCCGCACTATCAGCTGTTCCATCACAATCAGCGAGCCTACGTCGCTGGTCCGACAGTTTTCGAACTGTCTAAGGTGGGCGGCATGAACCAGGTTGAAATGGATGGCGCTGCGCTGGAACAGCCGTTGTCGGACACCGTCACGATGACCAAGTTCTCGGTCGGACCGACGGACAACAACATCTATCTGCTCACCGACGCCACCGGCACGCTGCTCATCGACGCGGCCAACAAGCCGGAACGGATCGAAGAGGTCCTCGACGGACGCAAAGTCGAGACCATCGTCACCACCCACCGCCATCCCGACCACATCAAGGGCCTCGCCGAAATGGCCGAGCGCACCGGAGCGAAACTCATCTGCGGCGAACCGGATGCGGCGGCGATCGAGAAGTCGACGGGGGTACGCAACGAGACCGTCTGGACCGGCGACAGCGTTCGGCTGCCGGGCGGCGAGGAGCTCGAGGTCATCGGGCTCGTCGGTCACACGCCCGGGGCGATCACATTGGCGTACGCCCCGGAGAGCGGCCCCGTGCACCTTTTCGTGGGCGACAGTTTGTTTCCCGGCGGCGTGGGCAAGACCACCAACCCAACCGATTTCAATCAGTTGATGGACGACGTCGAGGAGAGGGTCTTCGCGGTCTATCCCGACGAGACGGTGTTCCATCCCGGGCACGGCAAGTGCTCGACCCTCGGCGCCGAGCGGCCGAGCCTGCCGGAGTGGCGGGAGCGCGGTTGGTGACCGCGTCCCCGAGCCCGGGTCCTGCAGGGAGGACAGTCCGAAGCGACGAACCCCGCCCCGCGCAAGCAGGTCGACTTGTCGCCATACTTGACGGATGGACACCATCCTCTTTCTGGGCTTCGCCGTCGCATATCTCGCACTTCTGGTGTGGGGCATCGTCCTCGCGGCCCGCCACAGATGGTGGACGCCGGCCAACTTTCCGCTGCTCGTCGTGGCGGCGCTCGTCTATGACAACGCGGTGCTCGGCGCTGGTCGGTTCATCGGCGAAGGACCCCTGCTCGAGTTCCTCAACTACGCCCGCTACTACATCCACGCCGCGATCACGCCGGTGCTCGTGGCCTGGGCGCTGCACACTCTGCGTCGGGCGGGGTTCGGCTGGGCCCAGGCGCGCTGGTATCAGGTGGCATCCATCGGAGCCGCGCTGGCCCTGACCGTGGTGGAGTACTTCCTCGAGGTCCGCGGTCTGGAGCTGGCACCCCAGGAGGAGTTCGGCGTGCTGTCCTACGGCAACGTCGAACCGGCCACCGGTCCGCCGCTCATGGTCCTGGTCGTGGCAGGCGTCCTCGTGATCGCCGGCGCGATGATCTGGAAGCGGCAGAAGTGGCCATGGCTGTTCGTCGGGGCCGTCATCATGACCATCGGCAGCGGCATCGAGCTGCCGATCGACAGCGGCGCCATCACCAACGCCTTCGAGCTCGTCCTGCTGGTATCGATCCTCGCGACCAAGGCGTTCCAGGACGGTCAGGATGCCGATGCCGCCCGGGTCAGCGGGTCGCTTCGACCATCTGCCGCAGTTCGCGCTTGAGCTCGTGGATCTCGTCGCGCAGCCGCGCGGCGACCTCGAACTGCAACTCCGCGGCGGCCGCCTTCATCTGATCGGTGAGCTCCTGCACCAGATCGGCGAGCTCGGCGGCCGGCAGATCCTGGGTCGCCCGCCTGGTGCGCTCGGCTTCCTGCTCGGGCACCGGCGTACGCCCCCGCTTCCCGGAGATGCGGCTGTCCGCCATGAGCTCGGCCGTGTCGGCTTCCTCTCGCGCGAGCATGTCGGTGATGTCCGCGATCCGCTTGCGCAGCGGCTGCGGATCGATGCCGTGCTCGGCGTTGTAGGCGACTTGGATGTCCCGGCGGCGATTGGTCTCGTCGATGGCGGCGGCCATCTGCGGGGTGATCGTGTCCGCGTACATATGCACCTGACCGTCCACGTTGCGGGCCGCACGCCCGATCGTCTGGATCAGGGACTTGTCCGACCGCAGGAAGCCTGCCTTGTCCGCGTCGAGGATCGCGACGAGCGACACCTCCGGCAGGTCGAGTCCCTCGCGCAGCAGGTTGATGCCGACCAGCACGTCATACTCCCCCATGCGCAACTCGCGCAGCAGCTCAACTCGCTTGAGGGTGTCGACCTCCGAGTGCAGATAGCGCGTCCGCACGCCGTTCTCCAACAGATAGTCCGTGAGGTCCTCGGCCATCTTCTTGGTGAGGGTCGTCACGAGCACCCGCTCGTCGCGCTCGGCGCGCGCGCGGATCTCCGCCATCAGGTCGTCGATCTGACCCTTGGTGGGTTTCACCACGATCTCGGGGTCGACCAGACCCGTCGGGCGGATGATCTGCTCCACCACCCCGTCGCTGCGGGCCATCTCATAGTCACCGGGCGTCGCCGAGAGATAGACCGTCTGACCGATCCGCTCGACGAATTCCTCGAACCGGAGCGGCCGGTTGTCGGTGGCGCTCGGGAGCCGGAACCCGTGCTCGACGAGGGTGCGCTTGCGCGACATGTCCCCCTCATACATGCCACCGATCTGCGGCACGGAGACATGTGATTCGTCGAGGACGAGCACGAAGTCCTCCGGGAAATAGTCGAGGAGGCAGTTGGGCGGCGATCCCGCGGCCCGACCGTCGATATGCCGGGAATAGTTCTCGATGCCGGAGCACGTGCCGATCTGGCGCATCATCTCCAGGTCATAGGTGGTACGCATCCGCAGCCGCTGTGCCTCCAGCAGCTTGTTCTGCGACTCGAGCTCAGCGAGCCGTTCCTCCAGCTCCACCTCGATCCCCCGGATTGCCTTGTCCATCCGGTCGGCGCCGGCGGCGTAATGGGAGGCGGGAAAGATGTACATCTCATCGTCCTCCGACACCACCTCACCGGTGAGCGGCTGCAGCGTCGACAGCGCCTCGATCTCGTCACCGAAGAACTCGACGCGCCAGGCAAGCTCCTCATACATCGGATAGACCTCCAGCGTGTCCCCCCGCACGCGAAAGGTGCCGCGGTCGCCGGAAAGGTCATTGCGTGCGTACTGAATATCGACCAACCGCCGGAGCAACGCATCGCGATCCATCTCATCGCCGACCCGCAGTTTGATCATCTGGTCGACCCACTCGGTCGGGGTGCCGAGACCATAGATCGCCGACACCGTCGCCACCACGATCACGTCCCTGCGGGTGAGCAGGGAATACGTCGCCCGGTGCCGCAACCGCTCGACCTCCTCGTTGAGGGAGGAATCCTTTTCGATGTAGGTGTCGGTCTGCGGGACGTACGCCTCCGGCTGGTAGTAGTCGTAATAGGAAACGAAATATTCGACGGCGTTCTTCGGGAAGAAGTGCCGCAGCTCGTTGGCGAACTGTGCCGCGAGGGTCTTGTTCGGCTGCATCACCAGCATCGGGCGCTGTAACCGCTCGGCGAGCCACGCCACTGTCGCGGTCTTGCCGGTGCCGGTTGCACCCAGCAGGACGATGTCCTGCTCCCCCGCGTTGACCCGCCGCTCCAGCTCGTCGATGGCCGCCGGCTGGTCACCGCTGGGCTCGAAGTCTGCTTCCACCCGGAAAGGGGCGAGGGTGCGCTGAACATCTTCAACCGGTCGCATACCCGAAAGCGTACGCAGTCACTGCGACAGTCTCACCACGACGGCGTCCACACTGCTCGGCCGTGATCCCGGCTCCGGGAAAGACTGATGGCCCCCATCGGAGGATGAGGGCCATCGGCAATGGTGCTTCAGTGAGTCACCTCAGCCGACCTGACTCTGCAGAGCAGAAATCACCATCTGGTCCACGGCGTCGGTGAACTCCGCGTTGTTCTCATAGTCGGAGGCTCGGGCCAAAGACACTGCCCGGAACCCGCTCTGGTCCGACTTCTTCGACGACACCACCCCGAAGAACGCCACACGGCCGCTGGCGCCACCGCTGGCCACGGTCATGGCCGCAGCCCCCTGCGCGACGTCGAGATCGGGATGGACGTCGGGCGTACGCACCTCGCTCCGGTTTACATCGGACCCGTTGGCGGTCACCTGATCGAACAGCGCATTCAGATCCGCTGTGGGATTGGCGGTGCGTCCCGCTTCGATGACGAACATGCGGTCCTCGCTGTCCTCGATCCGGACCGCGTTCTCCGCGCGCTCAACCACCGTCCAGCCCGGCTGCAGCGTAACGCTGATGCCGTTGCCAACCTCCACCACGTCGCCCGATGGTGCCTGGGTCTGCGTCGGGTCGGTCGTCGGCTGCGTGGTGGGATCCGTGGTCGGATCAGTCGTGGGCTGAGTCGTCGGAGCCGGTGTGGGTGGTGGCGGCGGGGGTGGCAGGACGTCGTCGTCCTTCTGCGAGAGCAGGCCGATCATAAGACCACCCAGGCCCAGGACCGCGATGGCCGCGACCACGATGCCGATGAGCATGCCCGTCGACTTCTTCTTGGGCGTTTGACCCGTGGGTGGCGCTGCACCGAAGCCCGGCTGCTGGCCACCGAAACCCGGTTGGCCCGGGTATCCCTGGCCACCGAATCCCTGCTGCTGACCGCCGAAGCCCGGTTGGCCCGGATAACTCTGACCGCCGTACTGCGGCTGCCCGGAGGGTTGCCCACCGTATCCCGGCTGCTGGCCGCCATAGCCCGGCTGTTCACCCGGCTGACCGCCGAAGCCGGGCTGCCCGCCGTACGCCGGCTGTCCGCCGAAGCCGGGCTGTCCGCCGAATCCTGGCTGTCCGCCCTGCGGCGGCTGATTCCAGCTCATCGCCCCTCCTCCTCATCGAAGAAGGCATCCCGCGGGTTGACTTCACGTTCAGGCTCTTGAGCCTCGCTCGTCGCCGTCGCTGCTTGCTCGGAGCCTGGTGTTGATGTCGCCGTTCCGACCGCGCTTCCGGCAGCTGCGGGGGCCGCCCCGACGCCGGCGAGTTCACGCGCCTCTCCTGGTCGGACATGCGAACCCACGAGCGTGTTGGTGCCGCAGGCGGTGCAGAACTGCGAGTCCTGCAGCAGGGGCATCTCGCAGGCAGGACAGAAATCGAGCCGGCCCTGGCCGACACCGCTGCTCGCCCCGACACCCTCGCGCGCCGAGGCCTCGAGCGCGGCTTCCATCAGACCGTGATGCAGCACGTTGCGGACCCGGATGATCAGCACGGCGAGCACGACGAGCGCCCACGCGATCTGCAGCATGATGCGCAGGGTCGGGTCGGCGAGGAAGCCCAGGAGATAGATGCCGGCGGCGTACGCGATGTTGGCGGCAATCGCCTCGACGAGACCACGGACATAACGCCCGGTGAACCCGTCATAGCCCGCGCCCAGGCCGGAGAACTCCGCGCAGGCGATGCCGGTGGCGGTGCCGATGATGAGCGGCTTGACGAAGCCTTCGAGGAAGATGAGGGAGGCCCATGTGCCGGGGTCGCTGACGCCCACGAACCCGCCGGTGAGCATCGGCCAGTGCCGGACGAGGGTATCCGCGGTCGAGAAGGCGACACCGGAGATGATGCCGAACGTCAGGCCGTCCATGAGGTCGTCGAACGCCGGCCGGCTGGCGAGGATCACCGGGCCGATCTGGCGGATGATCTCGCCGACGACGGGCACCAACAGCGCCCACACGAGGATGCCGCTGACGCTGGGGCCGCCGAGGGCCAGGCCCCCGAAGTCGCTGGTCGGCATGGGCGCGTCGAGGAGACCGAAGAACTTGAGAAGGCCCAGGAACCCGGCAGCCAGCAGACCGGTCAGCACGAACGCGAGCGCCGTGACGGAGATCGGCTGATCCTCCCACTGGTTCACGTCATAGACATAGACGATGTAGACGATCGGGATGGCGAAGGCCGCGATCAGCACCGCGATGGGCAGGAGCCCGAAAATTGCGGTGATGAGCGCGGCGACCAGAGCGACCGTGAGAGCCAACCGATAGGTCTGCGGATGACCGCTCACCCCTCGGGGCATGATGGTCGAGACCAGGGCAAAGGACGCCACCGGCTCGTCGGGTTTGACGGCGAACGATTTGCGTCTGGCCACGTCCGGGGAGCGCATGTCCTGTCCGCAACGGTGACAGAAGTGCGCTACCTCCGGGAGGTGGGCCCCGCAACGTGGGCACTCCATGGATTTTGACCTTTCGTGAGCGGGGCCGATCGGCCCGCGACAGTACGCCCAGCGCGACGCGGGGCGGAAGGGAGCGTACATCGGTCGTCTGACTCCCCCGCGCCAGAAAAACCGACTCGCACCAGAGTCCCCCATGTCGGGATCATCCGTCTGCCCGGCGCGCTCCCGATTTCATAACAGCACCCTTCCGCAGCTTCGTCCAGACGCGGTCGGTCTCCACGAGCAGGTGGGCCAGGTCGGCCGAGTTGTCGATGACATGGGTCGCGACGGCGAGCCGTTCCGCGCGGGTCGCCTGCGCAGCAATGCGGGCCCGCACCTGCTGTTCGGTCGCGCCGTCGCGGCTCATGGCCCGCGCCAGTTGGACGTCCTCGGGCACGTCCACGACGACGATCGTGTCGAACTCCCCCACCCGGTCGATCTCGACGAGCAGTGGGATGACGTGGACGACGAGAGCCCCCTCGGGCGCGGACTTCTCCAGTTCCGCCCCGCGGGCCCGGATCAGCGGATGCAGGATCCCCTCCAGATCCGCGCGGGCGGCGTCGTCACCGAACACCTTCGCCGCCAGCGCCTTCCGGTCGAGGGTGCCGTCGGCGGCCAGCACCTCGTCACCGAAGCGTTCGGCAACCTCAGCCAGACCCGGCGTACCCTTCTCCACCACCTCGCGCGCCAACACATCGGAGTCGACGATCACCGCGCCCAACTCCGCCCACCGGTCCGACACCGTCGTTTTGCCCGAGGCGATCCCGCCCGTCAATGCCACTCGCACAAGCGCGAATCTAGCGAGATCGCCGGAACGAGCAAACGCCCGCCCACCGACCGGAGTCGGGGGCGGGCGCTTGGTGTGCTCAGTTCAGAGCTGTGGCTCAGGCACCACCGGTGAGCTTGTCCCGGAGAGCCTGCAGCGCCTCGTCAGAGGCGAGCGAACCCTCGGTGGCCGGCGAGGAATAGGACGCCGCGGCGGGCTCCATGACCGCCTGCTGGTCCGCAGCCTCGGCCTCCTCGACCTGCCTCTTGTGGGCTTCCCAGCGGGCGTGGGCCTCGGCGTACTGCTGCTCCCAGGCCAGCCGCTGCTCCTCGTAGCCTTCCTTCCATTCCTGGGTCTCCGGATCGAAGCCCTCGGGATAGAGGTAGTTGCCCTGGTCGTCATAGGACGCGGTCATGCCATAGAGCGTCGGGTCGAAGTCGTCCGCCGCGACATCGACACCCTCGTTGGCCTGCTTGAGGGACAGCGAGATGCGGCGACGATCGAGATCGATGTCGATGATCTTGACCATGACCTCGTCGTTGACGGTGACGACCTGCTCCGGGATCTCGACGTGGCGCTCGGCCAGCTCGGAGACGTGGACCAGACCCTCGATGCCCTCCTCGACGCGCACGAACGCACCGAACGGAACCAGCTTGGTGACCTTGCCGGGCACGATCTGGCCGATCTGGTGCAGACGGGCGAACGCCTGCCACGGGTCCTCCTGGGTGGCCTTCAGCGACAGCGAGACACGCTCGCGGTCCATCTCCACCGAGAGCACCTCGACGGTGACTTCCTGGCCGACCTCGACAACCTCGGACGGGTGGTCGATGTGCTTCCAGGACAGCTCGGAGACGTGCACGAGGCCGTCAACACCGCCGAGATCGACGAAGGCGCCGAAGTTGACGATGGAGGACACGACACCCTTGCGGATCTGGCCCTTCTGGAGCTGGGTGAGGAAGTTGTGACGCACCTCGGACTGGGTCTGCTCGAGCCAGGCACGACGGGACAGGACCACGTTGTTGCGGTTCTTGTCCAGCTCGATGATCTTGGCTTCGAGCTCCTGGCCCACATAGGGCTGGAGGTCCCGCACGCGACGCATCTCCACCAGGGAGGCCGGGAGGAAGCCGCGAAGACCGATGTCGATGATCAGACCGCCCTTGACGACCTCGATGACCTTGCCGGTCACGACCCCGTCCTCTTCCTTGATCTTCTCGATCGTGCCCCAGGCGCGCTCATATTGAGCCCGCTTCTTGGACAGGATCAGACGACCTTCCTTGTCTTCCTTCTGCTGGACCAGGGCCTCGATCTCATCGCCGACCTGGACCACGTCGAACGGGTCCACGTCGTGCTTGATGGAGAGTTCCTTGGAAGGGATGACACCTTCGGTCTTGTAACCGATGTCGAGGAGCACCTCGTCACGGTCGACTTTCACAACGGTGCCGGTGACGATGTCACCGTCGTTGAAGTACTTGATGGTTTGGTCGATGGCCTGGAGGAAGGCTTCGGGCGAGCCGAGGTCGTCGACAGCGACCTGCGGGGGGGCCTCGAGGGAGGACGTCATGTAGTTAGGGCTCCGATGGATGGATATGGATGTTGTGGCGCGCCGCCACCCCCGCAGCAATCACAACCTCAGGAGAGTGTTCCGACTCGGCGAGCGCACCCCTGCTCCGTCCGAGGAGCACGCAGGCAACAGCGCAAGCTCCAGCGTAGGCGCGCGCGGGTCGCCGGTCAATCTGAGGGCGGCCAAAAACCCGAAACCGGGACACAATGCCAGAAAACCACTGCGCCACGCGAGTCCCGGGAGTCATTATGTCATCAATCCGTAACCCCCCGGCCATGTCCACGCCTCCTTTCCACCGCTTCTCCTCACTCCTGCCCGCTGGTCGGCGATGACCGCCGGACGGCGTCCGCGGCGGGCGGAGCTGGCACAGTTCCACGGCGCGATCGTGCCCGATCTGATCGGCCCCGGCCTGCGACTGCTGTTCGTCGGCATCAACCCGTCGCTGTGGACGGCCGCGGTGGGAGCGCATTTCGCGCGGCCGGGCAACCGCTTCTGGCCGGCGCTGGCGGCTGCGGGCATCACGGCGGGGGTGGTGGACTGCTCGGCGGGCATGTCAGCGGAGGACGAAGCCGCGATGATCGAGCGCGGCGTCGGGATCACGAACGTGGTCGCGCGCGCGACGGCACGGGCGGATGAGTTGAGTCGTGACGAGTTGCGAGCAGGTGGCGTACGCACAGTTGCGCGCGTGGCCGAGTTGCGCCCGCGGTTGGTGGCCGTGCTCGGGGTGACCGCCTATCGGCAGGCCTTCGACGCCCGCGCACGTCAGGGACGGCAGATGCCACCCCCGGCCGCCGTCGAGGACACCGGGCCGGACGACATCGAGTGGTGGGTCCTGCCCAACCCCTCGGGGTTGAACGCACACGAGACGGTGGCCTCCCTGGGGTCGGCGTACGCAGAAGTGGCGCGCCGCGCCGGCGTACTCGATTAGCCGCCGGCAGCGACCGGGCCGAGACCACCCCAGGTGAGCACGACCAACTCCTCCACGAGGACCGCCCTGTCGAGCGGCTCGGGCTCGGCGAGCCACCTGTCCGCGCAGGCGTGCACCGCGCCCACGATCGCCACCGACCACACGCGGGAGCGCTGTCCCCCCACCGCGGTGTCGAGCCACCCGGCCAGCATCCGCGCGGCCCGATCGGTGATGCTGAACACCTCCCGCTCCGCCACCAGCCCCTCGAGCGCCGGGGGCCGGACGACGAAGCGATAGACCTCGGGGTCGGCTTCCATGAGGGCGAGGTACGCGTCGATGACCGCCCCGAGGGTGGCGCGGGACACCACGTCCCCCGCCATCACGCCCTGCAGAGCCTGCTCGATCCGACGGCCGACCTTCTCCGCCACGGCCCGATAGAGCCCGGCCCGGTCGGTGAAGTGGCGATAGATGACGGTCTTGGATGTCTCCGCGACCGTGGCGATGGCATCCATGGACACCCCAGCACCATGCGCACGCACCGCCCTCAGGCAGGCGTCCACCAGATCGGCCCGGCGCGCGGCGTTGTGCTCCTGCCAGCGCAGCGCCCGCCCGTCCAACACCTCGCCGACAGTCTCGGGATCGGCCTCGTCGCCCTGGGTCATGCAGGCGAAAATAGCAGGTACCAGACGTTTCAGATACTCGAAGTATCGGATACATTGGAAGCCGTCCCCGACGTCCCCAGATCCGGAGCGACCATGACCAACGCTGTTCGCCGCGTCGCCGTCCTCGGCGGCAACCGCACACCCTTCGCCCGCTCGGGCGGGAAGTTCTCCCAGGCCTCCAGCCAGGACCTGCTCACCGCCGCGCTCGACGGCCTGATTGCCCGCTTCGGGCTCAGCGGGCAGCGCATGGGAGAGGTCGTCGCGGGGTCGGTGATGAAGCACACCCGCGACTTCAACCTCACCCGCGAGTCCGTCCTCGGCACGACGCTCGACCCGACAACCCCCGCCTATGACGTCCAGCAGGCCTGCGCGACGGGCATGCAGGCGACGATCGCCGTGGCCAACAAGATCGCCCTCGGCCAGATCGAGGTGGGCATCTCCGGCGGCGCCGACTCCGCGTCCGACGCCCCGATCGCGGTGAGCGAGGGCCTGCGCCGCATCCTCCTCGACCTCAACCGGGCAAAGACGCCGATGCAGCGCCTGCAGATCCTCACCCGGTTCCGGCCGGAACATCTCGCCCCGGTCGTCCCGGCCGCCACCGAGGCCCGCACGGGGCTGAGCATGGGCGAACACATGGCCCGCATCAACAAGACGTGGCACATCACCCGCACCGAACAGGACGAGTTCGCCGCCGCCAGCCATCACAACCTGGCGAAGGCCTGGGACGACGGATTCTTCACCGATCTCGTGACGCCGTTCCTCGGGGTGACCCGCGACACCAACCTCCGACCGGACACATCGGTGCAGAAGCTCGCCGAGCTCAAGCCGGTGTTCGGCAAGGACCTCGGTGACCCGACCCTGACCGCGGGCAATTCGACCCCACTCACCGACGGCGCCGCCACCGTGCTGCTCGCTTCCGAAGAGTGGGCCGAGGCGCACAACATCCGGCCGCAGGCCTGGTTCGTGGATGCCGAGACCGCCGCTGTCGATTTCGTGGGTGGCCGGGAGGGCATGCTGATGGCACCCGCCTATGCCGTCGCCCGGCTCCTCGAGCGCACGGGCCTGACGCTGCAGGACTTCGATCTCTATGAGATCCACGAGGCATTCGCCTCCACTCCTCTCGCGCTCCTCAACGCGTGGGAGTCGCCGGAATGGTGTGCGGAGAATCTCGGGCTCGAGCAGCCTCTCGGCGCCATCGACCGGGCCAGGATCAACCCCCACGGCGGTTCCGTCGCGGCCGGACACCCGTTCGCCGCCACCGGTGCCCGCATGCTCGCGACGACCGCGAAGATCCTCGCCCGGGAGGGCGGTCGTGCACTGGTCAGCGTGTGCGCGGCCGGCGGTCTCGGTGTCGCGGCGATTCTGGAGGCAGCACGATGAGCAATCCCCTCGGCAAGCGCCTCCTGCCCAACCAGCGGGCCCGTCAGGACCAGACCGACGCCTATGGCCAGTTGGTCGCAACGGGCCTCGGTCAAGCTGTCGCGAAGCGGCTCGGTCTTCCCCGCCCGGTGGCGCTGCGTCGCTTCGCGGTGACGGAGCTCCTGTGTGACGAACCCGTCCTGGTCGCATCGATCGGACCCGACGGGGAGGCCAGCGCCGATGGCGGCCATCTGCCCGCCGTCCTCGACCGGCTGCAGCATCTCGAGATCGAGGTCGAGGCCCCGGACGAGGACACGACGCGCACCCGAGCCGCCGGGGACGTCGAGGCCCCACGACTGGGTGGGATCGTGCTCGATCTGAGCACCGTGCGCACCCCCGAGGCGCTCGCCGGTTTCCGTGCCCTCGCCGCCCCCGCGGTGAAGCGGCTCCAGCCCAACGCCCGGGTCGTGCTGATCGGCACCGACCCCGACGAGTTGACCGATCCCCGCGAGGTCGCGAGCCAACAGGCGATCAGCGGCATCGTCCGGTCGCTGGGCAAGGAGCTGCGGGCGGGGGCGACGACGAATGCGGTGTACGCCGGCGAGGCCGTCGCGGCTTCGGTCGCCAACACGGTGGAGTTCTTCCTCTCGGGGCGTTCCGCGTACGTCGCCGGTCAGATCCTCCGGATCAACGCCGCCGAACCGCGCCCCCAGGACCGCGGCCGTCCGTTGACCGGCAAGGTCGCGGTCGTGACCGGCGCGGCCCGGGGCATCGGTGCAGCGATCGTGGAGGTGCTCGCTCGGGACGGCGCGACCGTCGTCGGGGTCGACGTGCCCGCGGCCGGTGAGTCGCTGGCCCACGTGGTGAACAACGTGCAGGGCACCGCCCTCGCCCTCGACATCACCGATCCGACGGCCGGACAGCAAATTCTCGACCACTGTCGCGCCCGCCACGGCGGTCTCGACATCGTGATCCACAACGCGGGCATCACCCGGGACAAGCTGCTGGTGAACATGACCGAGGACCGGTGGAACCAGGTGCTCGACGTCAATCTGGGCGCCGTGCTCGCCATCAACGAGACGCTGCTCGCTCCGAGCGACCGGGGCGGTCTCGCTGACGGCGCCCGGATCATCTGCTTGTCCTCCCAGAACGGCATCGCCGGAGCGCGCGGGCAGACCAATTATGCGGCCTCGAAGGCCGGCGTGATCGGTCTGGTGGCGGCGACGGCGCCGCTGGTCGCCGACCGCGGCATCACGATCAATGCGGTCGCCCCGGGGTTCATCGAGACCGAGATGACCGCCCGGATGCCGCTCGCCCCGCGCGAGATCGGTCGCCGGCTCAACTCGCTGCAGCAGGGCGGGTTGCCGGTCGATGTCGCCGAGACCATCGCCTTCCTGGCCCAGCCCGGCAGCCAGGCCATCAACGGCCAGGTGCTGCGCATCTGTGGACAGAGCCTGATCGGAGCCTGAGCCATGACCAACCTTCCCGAGCCGGTCAATCTCGCGGCGCCGCCGACCGTGTTCCGTGAGTTTCTCCGCGGGACGCTCCGCACACCCTTGCGCCGGCGCACGGCGGGCACGTTGCCCGACACCGTGCTCCGGCTGCCGCGCGCACGGATCGACCGGGCGGAACTGTTCGCGTACCAGAAACTCACCGGCTTCACCCCCAACGACCTCCTCCCGCCCACCTATCCGCACCTGCTGGGCTTTCCGTTGCAGACTCGGTTGATGGCGGCCACGGACTTCCCACTGCCCCTCGCGGGCCTGGTCCACATCGCCAACGAGATCGACCAGCGCGACCAGCTGTTCGCCCACGACACCCCGGACGTCACCGTCCGCGCCGACAACCTGCGCACCCACCCGAAGGGCACGACCGTGGATCTGATCACGGAGGTCGAGGCTCTCGGGGCCGTTGCCTGGTCGTCCCGCAGCACCTATCTCCACCGCGGCTGGAGCACCGAGGGCGCCGATCCAGGTCCACCGCCGCCCGACGTGCCCACCGCCCCGCCCTCCGCACGCTGGCCGCTCGCCGCGGACCTGGGGCGGCGGTACGCCGCGATCTCCGGTGACGTCAACCCCATCCACCTCCACCCGTGGGCAGCCCGGGCGTTCGGCTTCCCCCGCACGATCGCGCACGGGATGTGGAGCCTGGCCCGGACGCTCGCCGCCTTCGGTCAGGACGCCCGGGGACGCCACACCAGCCGGGTCTGGTTCCGCAAACCGATCCTGCTGCCGACGACCGTCGCGTTCGTCCGCGACCCCGGTGCGCCGGTGGCCGCGGTGGTGAGCGGCAAGGAGCGGGAACGCGTCCATCTGGTGGTCGAGGTCACGGGCCACTGAACAGCCGGGCGGCGGAAATTTCCGCGATTTCTGGGCTCGCTCTCAGCTAGCGTTCCCGCGTGGCGACTCAGACCGAGCTCTTGTGGCTCACCACCGAGAACGACTATCAACTGGCGATCGACGAGGGTCGCATCGTGGCGCGCAATCCGAAGGGCCGGAACCTGAAATCGGTGCCGGCCGCGGTGCAGAGGACGACGACGTACGCCGAACTCGACGCGCTGCTCGGCTGGCTCGCGGCGCACGAGAAGACGTGTGCGGACACGGTCGAGGCCTGGTTGCTGAGGTCCCTGCCCGTGCCGACCGCGGTGATCGCTGAGGTCTGGCCGGACGAGGCGTGGCGTCGCCAGCTGCAGGACCTGGTCATCACGGACGGCACCGTCACGGGGTTCCTGCGGGACGCGATCCCTGCGGTCGGGCGCCGACCAACATGCCCCGGCTGGGCGTGGTGGATCTCGACGGTGAGTCCGCGACGATCGACGCCGAGCTGATCACGATCCCCCACCCCGGACTCCTCGACGATCGTGAGGACCTCCGGGAATTCGCGGCCGAGCTGGGGATCGAGCAGTCGTTCGACCAGCTCCACCGCGAGGTGTTCACCAAGCCCGACCCGCTGCCCGATCCCGCGGCCACCAGGCTCACCGACTGGGCCGACGCGAAGTTCGACCAGTTGCGGTTCGCGGCAGCGCGCGCGAGATCGGCGGGGTTCGCGGTGAAGGGCGGCTTCGCGGTCGCGCGCGTACACGAGCACGGCCGGCTGATCGAGGCGTCCTATTGGATCGGCGCCGACGCCCCGGACTGGGAGACCTGGACCGGTGAGCTGAGCTGGATCGCCGACGGCACCACGCTCCCCCTCGGCGAGGTCGGCCCGGTCGCCTGGAGTGAAGGCGTCCGCATGGCCCGCCACATCCACGCCGGGCGTACGATCGAGAAGGACGAGGACGACCAGTGACCGATCCGACCACGCTGCTGGACCTCGGCGGCATCACCACCGAACCCACCGACACCTCGGTGCCGCTGCTCGCCACCACCTGGACCCATCCGGGGCTGCCGGGACGCACGATCGTCCGCCTCACCGCCGAACCCCTCGCCCGTGCCGAGGAGCTGTCGCTGGAGGTGACGGGCTTCGCGCCCGGCCCGCGAACCCCCGTGGGCCACACGCGCCGGCGCGCCATCGGCTTCCCCGCCTGGCCGATCATTCACGACCCTGCGAACGCCCACCACGCCCTCAACATCGTCGCCGACCTCGAGCGGATGGCCCGGACCGCCCGCAGCAAGCCGGGCTTCGCCAAGGACCAGGTGGACGCGATGGTCAGCACGCTGGACGCCACCGCGCCGCACTACCTGCCGACGCTGTTGGAGGAGGCGGGCCGCATCTTCGGCCGGCTCGACAACACCACCTACGCCACCCAGATGTTCAGCAAGGCCCGCGAGGCCGAGCGTCGCCACAACCTGACCATCGACCCCGAACGGCACCGTGAGGTGTTCCTCGAGTTCGCGTACGCCGGCGCCCTCCCCGTCAAGGAACTCACCGCCGAAGCCGCCCGCCTGGCGGACCATCCCGACCCCGCGCGGGCGTACGCCGATTTCCGCACCCTGTGCGTGGAGCGCACGCGCGGCGGTCTCGCACCGTACGCGAACATGGCCAAGGACCTGCGCAAACTCGCCAGGGCAGCCGGGCTCGACCAGGTCGCCGAGGACCGCGCCCTCGTGGCCGACCTGCTCGCCGCTCCGGTGATCGGCAAGGCCGGTCCGCACTTCTGGAAGGCCTATGACAAGGCGATCGGCCAGCTCGCCGGCTCCGACCCCGCCGCGCGGGAGCGGCTGCTGACCCTCACCCCCGAGGCGTTCGGTGTCGAGGAGTGGCTCGAGCGGCTGGAGCGCTGGGGTGCCACGGACCACGTCGTGGCGGACACCGATCTGGCGTTCTTCCACCGGATGGTCGACTGGCTGCAGACGTTCGGCGGCTGGCGCACCGAGGTCCAGCCTGCCCCGCGGCTGGAGGCGTTCGCCGCGTCGCTCGCGCCAGCCCTGATCGCCGCCGGCGAGCCGCTGACGTTCCGCGAAGCCCGGCTCTGGGCCGTGCCCGCAGATCTGCTCGACCGCTTCGCCGAGCTCGGGCTGCCGCTCACGATCGACGGTGATCCCGGGTTCTATTGCCGGATCGAGCTGTCGGACTGGGCCCAGCAGGACCAGCGCCGCGACCTCACCCATCTGGCGGGCGTGGCCGCGCTGCGGGCACCGCTGGAGGCGGGCTTCGAGCGGGCGTACGCCGAGCACGGCGCCGAGCTCGCCCGGGCCGCGGGCACCCGCCCACTGGTGCTGGCAAAGCTCGCGAAGGCGGCCGAGGCCACGGCCACCCGGCCCGTCACCCTGATGACCCTCACGACCGCCTGGAAGGTCCTGGTCGAGCCGGTGGCAGCGGTCGACGATCCCGAGATCCGCACCACCATCCGGCGGATCCATGCCCAGGTGGATGCCGGGGAGGTCCTCGCCGACAATCTGCGGCTCGGCACCCTGGCCGAACTCGCCTGGCCGGCTGCGGAGGCGGCGTACGCCGAGGCGGTCGCGGCGCTCCCGCCCCAGCCCCACTCCTTGTTCTCCCGCGGCCCACAGCTCGCCCTGTCCTGGCCGGATCTGGTGATCGAGGGGGCGCACGCCGCGCTGGTGTGCGGGGAGACCCGGCGCACGTTCGTGGCCCCCGTCCCCAACGCCACGATCGAGGACGTGGTGAGCGTCGGCGCGGACACCGCCCTGCGCTGGCGCGAGGAGTCGACGTGGAACCTCGTCTGGGCCTGGGACCGCGACCCGGCCCGGACGTTCGAGGCGTCTCGCGACTACGTGGCGTGGGATGAGCGGGTGGCACTGAACGCCTCGTTGGTCACCGAGCACGGCCGGTTGTTCGCCGCAGGCCTGATGCGCCCGGGTGAGGACGGCTGGAAGTCGGCGCAGACCGGCAACGTCCTGCACGACGGCCGCGACTATTGGGCGGCGACGGCGACGCAGGTGGTGGAGCTCGATCCCGCCAGCGGGCAGCCGGGCCGGGCGTCGCTGCCCGATTGGTTCGCCGAGATCGCAGCGCGGCACCCGGGTCACACGCTGCGTCCCGGTGCCTGCCAGCTCCACCTGGTGACCCCCGACACAGCGGGCAGCCTGGTCAGCACGGCCGACGGGTTCCATCGCAGCGCCCTGCTGGAGTCCGGCGACGAGGTTCTCGTCGTGGCTGCCGACGGCGCGACCTATCCCCTGGACCCCGACGAGGTCACCACCAGCACCGCGCTCGTGGTCGAACGCCCGGGCGGAGGCACCTGGCTGCTGGCCGGGGGCAACAACGACCTGATCGACCCCGAGACCGGCCAGACGCTGTTCCCGCCGCCGGAGGACGTGGCCGTGCTGCACCCCAAACAGCTGCCGGTGCTGGCCTTCCACCACGCCCGGGTGCGCGACGAGGCAGCGAGCACCTGGCTGCGCCAGGCCACGGTCGAGGAGGCGAACGCGATCGTCGACGCCGTCGCCGACGCGATCAACGCGACCCCGGAGGCCGCCGACGACGAGGAGACGCTGGCGCGGTATGCCGCGGCGAGCACCGCAGCGGTGCGCCCCTGGGTCGCCGACGACGCCTTGGCGGCCGCGGTCGCCTGGATGACATCGACGGTCATCGGCGTGACCGACCTGCTGGAGCTCGCCGGTGACGCCGACGCCGGCGACACGGACGCCGCGGCCGACGATCCGCCCGAGGAGACCGCGATCGCCGACCACCACGAGCTCCTGCTGGGCCCGGTCGGTGACCGGTGGGGCCAGCCGAGCCTGACGGAGGTCCTGCTCGCCGGCCGGTTGCTGGGTCTGCGCACGACAGGGCCGACGGACCTGGACCTGGGTGAGAACTGGCGCTATCGCAGCTCCTGGGGCTCCTATGTCGGCCGGGAGGCCGCGCTGCTCATGGTCGCAGCGACCCCGGGCAACTCTGCCGACGCGGTGCGCGCGTGCCAGCACTTCTGGCGGGCCCTCCGGGAGGCCGGATTCCTCGACCACGACCTCGACCTCGCGGTCGTAACCTATCCCGCCAACCTGCAGCCACCCTTCCACCACACCGTCCGCCGCCGGCTCGCCGAGGGGATCGCCGCGATCGAGGGCGGCCGTGATCTGGTCGCGAGCACGGTCGGCCCGCTCGCCGAGGTCGAGCTCGACGGCAATCGGCTGATCCTCAACGAGCCGTTGCCACCCGTCGGGACGCGGGCCGACCTCGACGCGGTCTTCGACGCGCTCGCGGATGCCGCGGCACGCGAGCCCCGGGCCTATGACCCGGACTGGGGCGCCCGACTCGCCGAGCTGACCGGGCTGCCGTTGGTCGATGCGCACCTGCTGGCCGCGGGCCTGCCCGGGATGGGCAGCACCGAGCACAACTTCCTGCCCAGGCAGCTGCGCACCCAGCTGAAGCTGAAGGTCGCCGAGGCCGCGCAGGCCCGCGAGCGGCTGCGCGAACACACGGCGCTGTGGCCCCGGCTGCTCGCCGTCGCGGTCCCCGCCGACGACCCGATGCGGCTGCTCACCGACGGCCCGGACATCGACGCGATGGCCGAGCTGTGGCTGGCCGAGGTCGGTGCCAAGCCGTCGCTGTCGCCGGAGTTGCTCGCGATCAAGCCCACCAGCGTGCCCGATGCGCTCATCCACGAACTGCTCACGGGCACCTCGGACGAGTTCGTCCAGCACAACTCCGAGTGGGCCTATCTGGCAGCCCGCACGGGCCTGTGGCTGGCGTGGAACCTGCCCGCCGACTCGCCGCTGCGCACCGGGCTGTCGGACGCGTTCGCGCGGATGCGCGGGGCGATCCGGCTGTTCCCGCGCCGCTATCGGCTGGGTGCCGCCCATGACGGTTCCGTCCGCACGCTGCTCGGTCTGCCGCAGCGGGTGGAGAACCAGCCCGACGGCACCCACACGATCGGTGCGCTCACGGTCGACGGGACCAATCAGTGGTCGGATGAGGTGTTCGTGGTGCCATCGGCGCTGACCGGGCCCGACGATGCGGACATCGCACTGACCGCGGCGGTCTGCGACACGATCGGCTCCGGTCACGAGATTCTGTTCCTGGTCGCGGACGGCTTCGCGCCGTGGGTGGAGGCCGTACGCCCGATGGAGCGCCCCGGGGCCGTCCAGGACCCGCGCGTCACCGTGCCCGACCTGGTGACCGAGGCCGCCGAGACCCACGGAATCAGCGCGGACGCCGCGGCGTACCATCTCCAACTCCTCGCGCTCGCCGCCCCGACCGACCGCAACGTCCAGACCTGGAACGGCTGGACGAAGAAGCAGCGCGAGGCCGCCGGGGCGGAGCTGCTGGCGAAAGAGCTGGTCGTCGAGGGCAAACGGGCTCGGGCCGGGCGCCGCCTGTTCCTCCCCGGTGGCTGGATGACCCTCGACAGCCCACAGGTGCCGATGGAGACCTGGAAGATGCCGTGGCATCCGGTGTGGATCCCGCACGGGAGCAAGGGCAGGGTGCGGATCCCGGGCATGCCCGCCCTGCTGCCGCCGGCGCAGCTGTTCACCGCGGCGTGGGCACGCAGCCGTGGCGACGACAGGCCCGGGTTCGGTGAGCTGCAGACCAACCGGAAGGGACTGCTCTGACGAAGGGTGACAGGATCTGGGGAAACGACGGAGGGCCGATGAGCACACAGATCGAGCTGCCCGAGGAACGGTACGCCGACGAGCTGGCAGCGCTGGCCGCTGGGGACACCGGGCCGCGGCCACCCGGCTGGCGGTTGACACCGCGGGCGGTCGTGCAGTTCGTGATGGGTTCGGCACCGGCCGGACGCGGAAAGATCGCGATCACCCCGAAGTATGTCGGTGACCCCGGCCTGGTCGAGCGCTGCGTGGTCACCCTGGCCGGGCAGCGTGGGCTGATGCTCGTCGGCGAGCCGGGGACCGCGAAATCGATGCTGTCGGAGCTCTTGGCGGCGGCGATCTGCGGCACTTCGACGCTGGTGGTGCAGGGCACGGCCGGGACGACCGAGGACCAGTTGCGCTATGGCTGGAACTATGCCCAGCTCCTGGCGCAGGGACCGAGCGAGGACGCGCTGGTCGCCTCGCCGGTGCTGCGGGCGATGGAGACCGGGCGGATCGTGCGGATCGAGGAGATCACCCGGTGCCTGCCGGAGGTGCAGGACTCGCTGGTGTCGTTGCTGAGTGAGCGGCGGATCGCGGTGCCGGAGCTGGGCGACAAGTCCGTTGCGGCGCAGCAGGGGTTCGCCGTGATCGCGACCGCCAACCTGCGCGACCGCGGCGTGACCGAGATGAGCGCGGCGCTGAAGCGGCGGTTCAACTTCGAGACCGTTGACCCGATCGCCGACATCGACGCCGAGATCGCGCTCGTGACGCGACAGACGAAGCTGGCACTGGAGGCGGCCTCCGTCGACCGGGCGGTCGACGAGGTCGTGGTCGAGGTGTTGGTCACCGCCTTCCGCGACCTGCGCACGGGCGTGAGCCGGGAGGGCTGGACCGTGGAGAAGCCGTCCACCGTGCTGTCAACCGCAGAGGCCGTCGCGGTGTCGACGTCGGTGGCGCTCGGGTCGGCGTACTTCCCCGCCCACGCCGACGGCATCCGCACCCTGCCCGGCCACCTGCTGGGTGTGGTCCGCAAGGACGATGCGGCCGATGCGGGGCGCCTGCGTGGGTACTGGGACGCGGTCGTGCGCCGCCGCGCGGAGGACGGCCAGCGCACCTGGCGCACGCTGTGGCAGCAGCGCGACGATCTGGGCTGACGCCACCATGACCGGGACGAGGACGATGGCCGACCCGAGCGACGGTCTCGCCGAGCTGGTGGCGGCACCGACGCACCTGATCGGCGTACGCCACCACTCCCCCACCCTCGCCCGCGTCCTGCCGGATCTGCTCGAGGCGGCCGCGCCGGACGCGATCGTGCTGGAGGCTCCGCCGGAGATGGCGGAGTGGATCGAGTGGCTCGCGCACCCCGAGGCGGTGCCGCCG
>DUOB01000090.1 GCA_012839035.1 Propionibacterium sp. | reverse complement strand
CACCGAACTTGCCGCCCGCGTGGAGCTTGGTGAAAACCACTTCGACCCCGGACAGCCCGGTGCGCGGTTCGATGTCCACGGGGATGCCACGCGCAGTGTCCCGGACGGTGATCGCACCGTCCCCGCCGAGGATCACATCGATCTCGGTGCCGAACCCGCCCAGCGCCTCATCGACGGAGGTGTCGATGATCTCCCACAGGCAGTGCATGAGGCCCTTGGTGTCGGTCGAGCCGATATACATCGCCGGCCGTTTCCGGACGGCTTCGAGGCCTTCGAGGACGAGCAGGTGCCGGGCTTCGTAGTCGTGGCCCTGGGACTGCTTCTTGGTGGTGCGGGACGCGGTGGATTCTGACACGCCGCGAGCGTACGTGAGGGCCCCGACTCTTTGCGCCGCAATCCGCGCCACGAACGTAGTTCCATGGACTCGCGGATGGCAACGGGCACCCACTAATCGACAGAATGAACGCATCCTTGCCGTTGGCGGAAACCGGCGTACGATGACTGTCCAGGCGGCCGCAAGGCGGACTGGAACCGAATTCGCTGGACTTTCGTCCTTGGGCCAGTACGCTCAAGACGAGCTCCGGCTCACCCCGGGAACAAATTCCCTCGATCACCTGTTCATATAGGTGAGACTGGGAGAAGAGGAGGCCACCCGTGACCACCACCGTGATCGATAACAGCCTGACCGCTGCCGACCGTTGCGACCGATGCGGCGCGCAGGCCTATGTGCGTGTGACCCTTGAGAGTGGCTTTGATCTTTTGTTCTGCAACCACCACTCCAAGCAGCACTCTGACAAGCTCCGTCAGGTTGCCTTGAAGATCCATGACGAATCGTCAAAATTGAGCTGATAGCACTTGGCACACTTACCAAGACTGCGGCCCCGCCTCGAAGGTTGGGGCCGCTGGCAATTCCGGACCTTCGCCCAACCTTTCGTGATCCCCGCCCGCGCGTCGCCGCGCGAAAGCGGACCCCACCCCCGAAGCCCATTTATCGATATATGCCTTAGGCTGTTCACCTCTCGACCAACGACGGTCGAGACGAACGAAAGGCGATGTGATGCAGAACTTCTCTGCCGATGACCTCCACCGCGCCACCGTCTATGACCGCGACGGCCAGAAGGTCGGACGCGTGCAGCAGGTGTATCTCGACGACGATTCCGGCCGCCCCTCATGGGTGACGGTCAACACCGGCCTGTTCGGCACCAATGAAAGCCTCATCCCTGTGGGGGACGCCCGGATCAATGACGACGTCCTGCAGGTGCCCTTCGACAAGAGCGTCATCAAGGACGCCCCGAACTTCGACCCCGGACACCACTTGGACGAACGGGACGAAGACCGGCTGTACGACTACTACGGAATCGGCCACGCCGGTGGGCAGCGGGAGGGTGAATATCGGGACGATGACGGCACCCGCGCCGACCGCGTGATGGGCCGCACCGATGAGGACACCGACCGCCACCGGGCCGACCGAGGTCTCACCGACCGGGACCCCGGCCACAGGGATGCCCCTGGCGGGCGGCGAGCAGCGGGAGTCGGGGGCGTGGCCGCCGCCGCAGGCGCACGCTCGGCAGACACACACGGTGGCGATCAACGGCAGCGGGACCAGCGCACTGATCCCGCCCAGCAGGCCGGCGACCCGGTCCACTTCGATGATCGCGACCGGCAGTCGGGCGAAGGGAGCCGCCTCGGTGACCCCGCCCAGCAGGCCGGGGACCCGGCCCAGTTCGATGATCGCGACCGGCAGTCCGATACCCGTGACCACCTCGGCGATCGTGAGCGGCAGTCCGACACCCGTGACCACCTCGGCGATCGTGATCGGCAGGGTCTCGATGACAGCCAGACTCGTGATGACGACCCGGAGCGCTCGTTGCTCGATCGGGAGCGCGATCTGCTCCAACGCGAGCGGGAACTGCTGGACAGGGATCGCCAATTCCTCGAACGCGAACAGGAGCGCAGCGGCCGGCCGCGACTGCGCCGACATGACGGTGGCGGCCCGACGCGCTGACCCGATTCGCCGATTGATCCGGTGTGCTGACGGATCCGGCGACGTTCAACTGACTGGCCCCCCAGGGGAGCACACCCCGCTCCTGGGGGGTCGGTCAGGTCCAGTGCTGGGCCACGAGCTCCAGAGTCCGCGCCTTGGTATCGGTGTCGTAGGTGCTCGAGGCGAGCATGAGTTCCTGTACGCCGGTCCGCACCACGAACTCCTGCAGCCGCTCCGCCACCTCCGCCGCGGCACCCTGGAACCGAGTGCCCGAATTCTCGGCCAGGATGGATTGCGCCACGGCATCGAACTCCCGGGTTGCCGCCTCCTCCGGAGAAACGATCGGCCTGCGCTGCCCGGTGCGTGCCTCGATCTGCATCACTCGAGCCGGCCCGGCGAGAAAATCCGCCTCCTCCGCGGTGTCCGCCGCGATCACCGTGGTGCAGACCATGGCATAGGGCTCGGCCAGAGCAGCAGACGGCTGGAACCACGATCTATAGGCGTCCAACACCTCCACGGGATCGAACGTCCCGAAGTGGTGTGCATAGCAATAGGGCAGTCCGAGGAGTCCGGCCAACTGGGCTGCATAACCGGATGACCCGAGCAGCCACACTTCCGGATGGGTCTCCCCCGGTGCCGGCGTTGCGGTCAAGTAGCGCGCCATGGATTCCGGCAGTCGATCGTCGCCGAACCAGGCGAGAAGCTCCAGGACATGCTGCGGGAAGTCCTCGGCCGCCTGTTGCCCCCCATCACGCCGCAGTGCGTGCGCGGTGAGTTGATCGGTGCCCGGAGCGCGGCCGAGCCCGAGATCGATCCGCCCGGGATGCAGTGCCTCCAGCATCGCGAACTGCTCCGCCACCACCAAGGGGGCATGATTCGGCAACATGACACCACCCGACCCGAGCCGGATCCGTTCCGTCTGCGCGGCCATGGCCGCGATCAGCACCGGCGGCGACGTCGAGGCCACGGTGGGCATGTTGTGATGTTCCGCGACCCAGAATCGCAGATAGCCGGCCGCTTCGGCACGCTTGGCAATCTCGATCGTTCGCCACAGGGCATCCCCGGAGGTCGCCCCCTTGGCGACATGGGCGAGATCGAGGACAGACAGGGGAACCGCCATCACTGGTCCTTCTCATCGAGGGCGAGGGTGGTGCGCATGAGGTACACGTTGTAGGGATCCCACTGCGACATCAGCCAATAGATCCGGTCCTCGTCGACCGCCCACGGGTGGATGAACCCACCATAGAGGGCGGGATAGTCACTGCCGGATGCCACTTCGACCCCCGATGACCAGGGGCCGGTGATCTCGCGAGCACTGTGCAGCACGATCGCCGCTCGGTCCTCATCGAGGTGCAGTGCCAGCCACCGGTCCAGCCCGCGGTGGTGGATCACCGACATCTCACCGATCGGTCCGTCGATCACGGGGACAGCGTCGCGTTCGCGCCTGCGCCAATCGGTTCCGTCCCAATACCGGTACGCCGATCTGCGCGCCACGTGATCCGGCCGTACCCGCGCCACATACGCCGGGCCGTACCGTCCATTGGTGGTGCCGAACAGATAGACCCAGTCGTCATCACGGGTGAACGCAGCGACTTGGAAGCGGCTGCCCCCACCGATGTTCCACCAGCGGCCTCGCACGGGTTTGGTCCACGTCCGCGCGTCGTCCCGCGACACCGCGATCCCCGACTGGAAGGTCCGCCACTTCCCACCACCACGCCAGAAGGTGACCGACATCCACTGCACATAATGGACGCCGTCGACCGTGATGCCCGCGTTCGGGATCAGCGTGTGTTCCGGAAATCTCGCCCGGGGCACGTTCAGGCGGTTGCGACGGATGACCTGGGCGGCACCTCCGCGGCGTACTCGGCTCACCGCCGAATCCAACCGCACGCTGTCCGCCTCGAGGTTCTTGTTCGTGGAGGCGAACAGGACGTTCGTACGCCAGTCGGCCGACTGCGGCCCTGCTCCCCGACCGCCCCAACCGTCGCCATAGGTGTCCCCGAACATCACGAACACCCGATCGTTGCCGTCGGCGTCGGGCCCGGCGTCCCACAGGAGGCCCAGGTCGGTCGCGGTCACCCCGAAGCGCTCGGCAGTCCGGTTGATCGAGTCCGGTCCGGTGATCTGGCTGTGGCGTACGGTCTCGACAACCCGGACCGGTGAGTCGATCCGTACGCGGTTCTGCTGCGACGGCGACATGGGCATCGTCCCTCCTGGACGGAATCTGAGACTTGGACAATGGACGGGCGACAATGGGCGGGCGACGACCCAGCGAACGCTCGACTCCAGCGTCAGCCGCCCGGGACCGACCACCGAAGTCCATATGCGAGTCCACATGTGAGGTCCGGAAAGCCGACTTCCACGACGTTGGCGACCGGGGTCATCGGGATCCCTATGGGACCGGAATCCTGCACGGCAAGGGGCGGAAGCCCGTCAATGCACTCGAAACTGTGCGCCCCGGAGTCGCCGATGATCACACGACAACGGAATTCGCGGCAGGGCCGCACCGGAATCATGATCATAAAGGGCTCGACGGCAGCCGCACTCGGAACCTCGATGGAAATCCCCACCGTGTGCGTCTCGCCTTCAGTCAGCTGCCGCGGCAGTGCGAATCGGGTACGCCACAACGACTCCGACACCTGCTTGGACTCGATGAGGGTGCAACCGTCCAGCGCCTCGATGCGAATCGAACCCTCACCGGTCGGGGTCAGACCGAAGACATCGGTGAACTCGCGCAAGCTGTCAGTGGTGACCCTGCTCGTCCGGCGCGTGCGATGGACGGGGCGCGGCAGATCAAGTCGAAGTTCCACCGCGAAGCTGTCCAGCTCCCAGCCCCGCCGGATGATGGCATCCTCGGCTGCGCGCAGCTCGACTCGCCTTGCCAGGGCAGCGGCAATGAGCGCATCGGCCTCGGCGAGCCGACGTCGCACGGTCCTGGGGTGCCGATCGTGTTGGACCGAGATCAGATCCAAGCGCTCCTGGAGCAGGGGTGCTTCAGTGGCCGTGATGGCATTCGCCGCAAGATAGGCGCTCGCCAAGTCCTTCGGCAGCTCTGCTGTCGCAGCCCACAGTTCGTCGATGAGGGCACGTCGCAGATCCTCGGCGGTCTCCATCGAGCCGACACAGTCCGTCAGGACTTTCGTCAGGCGGGCCCCGATCCAGGACCGCGGATTCGGGCGCCGCACTCCTCGACCACGGCGCAACGCCGCGAGATCGCGAATGAGTTCGGTGTCCATTCGCTCAATTCTGCTGGAACCCGCACGACGTTCGGGTTCGAATCTCAGGGGACAGAACCACATCCCTCAGGAAGATCCCCCGTTGTCAGCGCACGGTCAGCCCTCCGTGGACGAAATCGCTCACGAGGCCGACCACCCGACCGACCGGTTGGCCCTGTTCCAGCAGTGGAACCGCCCCGTTGATCACACCCCAGACCAGGGTCGCCATGGTGCGTGCGTCCGTCACACTGTCCTCGATGCTCCGGTCGCCACCCGGGGGTCCGGCCCCGGCCAGCCACAGCTCCGAGATGACCTCCGCCAGGGCCGCCAGCACCAATGCGTGCAGCTCCCTCAGCCTGACCTGGTGGTCAGCCGGCAACTGGGCGACATCGACCGCCTGGTGCGGACCGTGCCCGGTGGAGGCTCCTTCGAGGACCGTCCGGACAATCGCATCCAATCGCCGCCCGGGGTCGTCACCGGTCACCGCGAGCGCCGACGCGATCGCGCGGTCGGTGCGCTCGAACAGCTCCTCCATCGCGACACCCACCAATGCTGCGGCCGAGTCGGCGTACTGGTAAACGCTCGATCGCGCCAGGCCTGTTCGTGCGGCAACGGCCGCCGGGGTGACGGCGGCAGCGCCGGCGCTCGTGAGCAGGTCCGCGGCCGCCTCGACCACTTGGCGTTCTCGCAGGGCACGGTGCTCCGCGACGGTGGCCGCTTCGATCCTGGGCATCCCGCTCCTCCTCGATCGCCGCGCACACGACGATACGGACAATCTTACTGACAGCGCGTCGGGATGTTACGGTCGAGCGTCATCCTTCCGACGTGTCATGGAGCTCGCGATGCCCACTACTCCCGATACACCGGCGCTACCCCCAACGGCAGTCCCCCACCGTTGGCGGGCCATGGCCGCCATTGCTCTGGGCACGTCCCTCGTCATCATGGACGCCACCATCGCCAATGTCGCGCTGCCCGTGGTCATCGACGATCTGGGCATGTCGGCGACGCAGGCGCAGTGGGTGGGCGCGATCTATGCGCTCGTCTTCGCCTCGCTGATGCTCACCTCCGGCCGTCTGGGCGACCTGTTCGGCCGCAAGCTCATGTTCGACGCCGGCCTGGTGGTCTTCATGGCGTCGTCGGTGGTGGCGGGTGCGGCGGGTACGCCGGAGGTGCTCCTCATCGCCCGGCTCGTCCAGGGCATCGGTGCGGCGATGGTCCTGCCCGCCACGGCCTCGACGATCAACACCATGTTCTCCGGCCGGGACCGCGGGATCGCGTTCGCGATCTATGGCTCCACGATCGGCGGCATGGCCGCGGTCGGCCCGCTGGTCGGTGGGTGGCTGGCCACCGATGTCAGCTGGCGGTGGGCGTTCTGGCTGAACATCCCGTTCGGTCTGATCGCGCTGGGACTGGCGTACCTCTATCTCCCCGAAACCCGCGATCCCAAGCTGCGGCGCGGGGTCGACGTGCCCGGCACACTCCTCGCCAGCCTGGGTCTGGCGGCCGTGGTGTTCGGACTCATCGAATCCTCCAAGTACGGCTGGATCATCCGCGACGACGGCTCCCTCTCCCCTGTCATCGTGGCGCTCGTGATCGGCGTGGCCCTGCTGGTCGCCTGGGTGCTGGTCGAGCACACCCGCGACAAGGCCGGCAAGGTCGTCCAGACCCATCTGGGCCTGTGGCGGATCGCCAACTTCCGCAATGGTGCCATCGCGTCGTTCATCATCATGTTCGGCGAGTTCGGCATGCTCTTCACGATGCCGCTGGTCCTGCAGGGTGCGATGGGCTACAGCGCACTCAAGACGGGGTGGCTCATGATGATGCTGGCGTTCGGCACCTTCGTGATGTCCGCCGGGGTGCCCCATCTCGCGGGCCGGTTGGGTACGCCGGCTGTGGTCCGGATCGGCGTGATCCTCGAGGCCGTCGCGGTCGCCGGGATCGCGGTCAGCCTGCCGACCGGGTTCTGGGTGCTCGCCGGGTGGATGTTCCTCTATGGGCTCGGTGTCGGCATGGCGACCGCCCAGGTCACCAACGTCATGCTCGCGGACGTGCCCAAGGGCTATTCGGGCGAGGCCTCGGGGATGCAGACCACGATCCGCCAGCTCGGCTCGGCGATGGGCATCGCGGTGCTGGGTGGCCTGCTGATCGCCTCGCTGTCGGCCGGCACGACCGATCGGATGGCGGCGGCGGGAGTGCCGGAGGCGATGCGCGCACCGGTGGAGACCGCCGTGCACGAAT
>DUOB01000089.1 GCA_012839035.1 Propionibacterium sp. | reverse complement strand
GGACGACGCCGATGCACCCATGGCGCGGGACGACGCCGATGCACCCATGGCGCGGGACGACGCCGATGCACCCATGGCGCGGGACGACGCCGAGCGAGGCGTACACGACGCGTGGCGGGCGATCCTCCGGACGTGCGGACACTCGGTGATTGTCGACGTGATCGCGGGGGCGAGTGCGGGCGGGTTGAACGGCACGTTCCTGGCCACGGCCATCGCGCGCGGAAGCGACCTGGCCGGGATGAAGGAGCTGTGGCTCGACGAGGCCGCGCTGACCCGCGACAAGCTGCTGTGGACCGACCCGAAGGGCAAGAAATCGCTGCTCGACGGCACGTTCTTCGAACAGACGATCACCGACGTCCTCACCGGGCTCAGCGGGCAGACGGGCATCGAGCCGGGCGACTGTACGCTGCTCGTGACAGCAACCGCACTGGGCGGCGCCATCACCACGGCCACGCTGGACGACGGGGAGATGAGCTTCCACGACAGCCGCCGGGTCTATGCGTTCCAGCGCCGCGCGTCCCCGGGTGGTTCGGGACCGGACGATCATTTCCGCCCCACGGAGTCCGAGCCGTTGGCGCGGGCCGCACGCGCGTCGGCCAGTTTTCCGGTTGCGTTCAGTCCGGTGCCGGAGAGCCCGGCTCTTCGGGTACGCCGGCATCCCGCCGTTCGGACCGCACCGGACGCGTCGCCCGCGACCGGGCCGTTGCTCATGGACGGCGGCATCCTCGACAACGCACCCTTTGAACCCGTCATCGATGCCCTGCGGGAACGCCCGATCAGTGCGCCGTTCGATCGCGTACTCCTTTATGTCGTCCCGTCCGTCGAGGCCCGCGCCCACACCGATCCACTGCATTCCGAGTTGGCCGATTGCGCCGAGGGCACTGCGTACGCGCCCGGGAGGGACGCTCGGAGGACCAGCGCGGCGTACCCGGATCCCACGGAACCGAGCGCCTGGGCCGTCCTCAAGTCCCTGGTCGGCACCTCGCGCGAGGCGGATCAGCGGCTGGACATGGAGGCACTGCGCGAGGCATTCACCACGATGGGCGAAACCGTCTCGAAGCCCGAGGCACTGCTCGCCCAGTTCCTGCTCGGAACGAACGCGCCACCGGTGCCGGACGCCGCGAAGGCCCTGTTCGAGGCCTATCGGGCCGGACGGACCGAGGCCGTCGCCCGGCAAGTCGATCAGGAGGTCACCTTCGATTTCCGGACACCGCAGCCGATCGACGCGGACCGCGAGTTCGCGCTGATCGTGCCCGACTCGCTGGATCCGGGGCGGCCGTGGCAGTGGGGGTACTCCACCCCTGATCGAATCCTCCGCTGGCTCGGGCGGGCCCTGGTGTCGATCGCACACGACCCGACGCGCACGGGAACGGGTTCGCCCGCGATGGACGAGGCCTTCCGGGCGTTGGGGCTGGCGCATGCGAGGGTGCAGGAACAGCGCGAGCGCATGCCGGAGCAAGGACACCACCTCACGCACGACGCCTCGCGCCGGGCGGGGGACGACGTTGACGGGGACGACCCGCTCGGCGATGCGGTCAGGGGCGCCACTCACGCGGCCGCTCGGTGGATGGGTGTGGACCCGGGCGAGCTTCTGGAGTTCATGCTGTCGCTGGAGGTCGTGAGCTCGGTGTTCGCCTGGTCGTCGGACAACCATGACGTGCCGCCCTTCCGGCTGGCCCAGATCTCACCCGGCGCAGAACTCCGCATCGATGTGGGATTGGGACCGGGAGCGGAGGAGGAGTGGCCGCGGAGGAAGCTGTACGGCGAACGCTGGGGCCGGTTCGGCGCCTTCGCCACTCGGCGCGGACGCGAACACGATTGGCTCTGGGGCAGGCTGGACGGGGCCGGGTCCCTCGCTGACCTGTTGCTTGCCGACGCCGATCTCGACCAGGAGACCAAGGACACCCTGGTGGCTGACCTGATCGACCGGATTCTGGCCGCCGAAGGCACGAGTCGGCAGCGGGTGAAGGCCGATGCACACGAGGTCATGCGGATGGACGACCTCGGTCTGGTGGAGAAGGCCCTCGCCGAAACCAACGGCGATGGCCTGGTGGACCGAAACGGCGGAGACAATCTCTGGGACCTGCTGGCCACGATCCCCGAGGTATTCCCGAACGCGGGCCGAGTCCTGCGACCGGCCCTGCGGGTTGCGCACTGGGGGTGGCGTGGGTTCGAAAAGCTCCCGCGGAGCCTCCAGGCACGCGGGTGGTCGGCGCTTCGGCGCAGACTTGAGCGCTGAGCCACCGGCGCTGGGGCCTCGGGCACCTTGTTGCCTCGGAGTTGCTGCATCGGAGTTGCGCCAAGATCGGCACCCAGATCCCACCGGCCACCACCCCACAAGGGGATTCACCAGCGCCGCAGCGATCCAGCCGCCAATCTTGGCGGAGCCGTCCGGCAGTGCGACAGTGGGGACACAAAAAATCCGTCCCATCCCAGTTGTCCACTGAGTTGGAACGGATCCGTGTTGTTGTGCGCGAGAGAGGACTTGAACCTCCACGCCCCAAGGGGCACTGGCACCTGAAGCCAGCGCGTCTGCCAATTCCGCCACTCGCGCTCGCCGGGGCTCGCCCGGCAACCAGAGGACCTTAACACCCCAGGGACAGCAGCGCCAATTCTGCCGTGATCCCGACCGTGGCCTGCGGGCCGAGCACTGCCGAGACCCACAGCTAACCCAGCGCCCACCCGATCGAGAAGGCGGCGATGCCGACGACCACGGTCCCCACGAGATAGATCGCCGCCCCGAACCAGGCGCGCCGGGTGAGCAACATCAAGGCGTCATGGGAATAAGTCGAGAAAGTCGTCAGCGCTCCGCACAGACCGGTGCCGACGAGCGCCAGGATCCATTCGGCGCCGGCGACCTCAGCGCCCAACCCCGCGCCAGCACCCGGTCCCGTGATAGCGCCCGGTCCCGCCATAGCACCCGGTCCCGTGATAGCGCTGCTTCCGGCATCACGTCCGGGCACACCACCGTGGACCACCCCATCAGTCACGTAGCGCGCGACGACCCCGAGCAGCAGCGACCCCACGACATTGACGACCACCGTCCCGATCGGCCACCGATCCCGCAGGATCCGCCGCAGTTCCCCGTCGATGATGAATCGCAGCGGCGCCCCGATCGCACCACCGACGGCCACCAGGAGGACCGTGATCATGATCCCGCTCCCGCCGGTCGCGCATCGCCCCACAGGCGCCGCGCGGCGATCATCCCCAGCACCACGGCCAGGACCCCACCGATCACCGACGCTCCGACATAGGCCGCCGCGAGCACCATCCGGCCGCCCACGAGCAGGTGATGCACTTCCAGGGCAAAGGCCGAGAAGGTCGTATACCCGCCGCAGACGCCCACACCCCAGAACGGCCGGAAGAGCCGGGACGGCGGCCGCGACCGCCAGCGCGGAACCACGGTGCGCAACTCCACGGCCAGCACCATCACCACGCCGAGCGCGAAGGCTCCGGTGAGGTTCACGAAGAAGGTGGCCCAGGGCCAGCCGGCGTACTCCCCCATCCCCTGCCCCACACCCCACCGCAGCACACTGCCCAGGGCCCCGCCGGCCGAGACGGCACCGATCACCGCCCACGGGGGTCGCGCGGGGATCGCGGTCATCAGGCCTCGCGGTTCCGGGTTGGTCGGGGGGCCGACTCGCAGGATCGACAGGTGGGTGGTTGGGTCGGAAGAGAGGGTACGCCGCAGCGCGCCCATGTGCCGAATATCACAGGGCGTCTCGGAAAACGGCGCACTGCGCTACGGTTGGCTGCTCGCAAAGAGTTCAAATCCGGACCTCCAGGTGTTGTCTCCCGGCAATAGGATTTAGGGTGGCGAACTGGGGCCTTCCAACCTGGTGCGCTCCCAAGGACAGAGCAGAGGTGGGTGTGGTGGGGTTCCTGGACCGTCTGGAGAAGGCGATCGAGAGCGCCGTCAGCGGCGTTTTCGCGCGCGCTTTCAAAGGCGACGTTCAGCCGATGGAGATCGCGGCACGCCTGCAGAAGGAGCTCGATTCGGAGGCGAAGCTGCTGTCCCGCGACCGCAAGCTCGTCCCCAACGAGTTCTTCATCAACCTGTCGGAGCATGACTACAACATCCTGGAGCCCTATGGTCGGAAGACAACCGACATGATCCTCCCGGAATTGCGGTCACATGCACAGAACATGGGCTACATCTTCAACGGCCCGCTCGAGATCCACTACGAGCTGGTGCCCGAACTGCCGACCGGCAAGTTCACGGTCGAGTCCCGCGCGGTCGCGGGAGTCGAGCACGACGACCGCCAGGACCGTGGCCGCCGGGCCCGGATGGTGATCGAAGTGAACGGAGTGCGCCACCCCCTGGTGCCCCCGGGCATCGTGATCGGCCGGGGCAGCGAGGCCGACCTGCGCATCCAGGACCCGGGTGTGTCCCGCCGCCATGCCGAGATCAAGGTGACGGGGCTGGGGTTCGATCTGGAATACAAGATCATCGACCTCGGCGCCCGCAACGGCATGACCGTCGACGGCCGCAAGGTCACCCAAGCCGTGCTGACCGATGGCAGCCGGATCGAGATCGGCTCCACCAAAATGTTGGTGCATGCCCCATCGGGGCGCTGATCGACTGATGTCCGCGATCGCTGTCACCCTGCTGAAGGTCCTGTTCCTCGCATTGCTGTGGGCCTTCGTCCTGTCGTGCGCGGGCATCATCAAGACCGACCTGTTCGGCCGCACGGTCCAGGCGTCGGAGATCCCACGCGAGCTGGAGCGACCCAAGAAGAAACGCAAACGCTTCCGCGCCAAGAAGGGCCAACCCCGGAAACTGGCGATCATCAGCGGTGAGCAACAGGGCATCTCCGCGGACCTCACCGAGGCACCGATTCGCATCGGCCGCGGCGCTGATGCCCAGATCAACCTGGACGACGACTACGTCTCCACACGGCACGCCCAAGTGCTGGCCGATGACGATGGTGGGTGGTACATCGAGGATCTCGGCTCCACCAACGGCACCTATGTCAACGGTCAGCGGATCACCCTGCCCACCACGATCACGCTGGCGGATCAGGTCCGGATCGGGCGTACGCAACTGAAGCTGGAAGCCTGACCCATGACCCTGCAGCTCCGCTATGCCGCGCACTCCGAAATTGGCCTGGTTCGCAAGAACAACCAGGACAGTGGCTATGCGTCTCCCCGACTCCTGGTCGTGGCGGACGGCATGGGCGGCGCTGCGGCCGGTGACCTCGCCTCCGCGGTTGCCATCCAACAGCTGCGCCGGGCGGATCGTGGCGCCGATGCGGAGCCCGCCCAGGGCGAGGAGATGCTGGAGCTCCTCGCGGGCGCACTGCACAACGCGAACGAGAAGATCGCCGATCTCGTCGCCGACGACCACATGCTCGAGGGCATGGGCACCACGGTCAGCGCGATGCTGTTCGACGGCACCCAGCTGGGCCTCGTCCACATCGGCGACTCGCGGGCCTACCGGGTGCGCGACGACCGGATCGAGCGCCTCACGCACGACCACTCCTGGGTGCAGTCCCTCGTGGACGAAGGGAAACTGACGGCAGAAGAGGCGGCGTACCACCCCCACCGCTCCCTCCTGCTCAAGGTCCTCAACGGCCAGCCCGCGGCCGATCCCGACACCGCGTTGGTGGACGTACAGGCCGGTGACCGTCTCCTGCTGTGTTCCGACGGGCTCTGCGGTCTGGTCGAGGACGACGAGCTGCTCAGCGCACTGACCAGCTCCGACGATCTCCAGGCCGTGCTCGACGTCCTGATCGACGCCGCCCACCGTGAGGGCGGGGTGGACAACATCACGATCATCCTCGCCGACGTGGTCAAGGACCCCGACCAGGCGGCCGCCGAGGACAGCACGGACGAGACCGGGGATGAGCCCAGGGCCGAAGCCGAGATCCCCACCGTGCTCGTCCACTTCCAGGAGGACCCGAAGGTCGTCGGAGCCGCCATGGACCGCACGATCCCGGTCGTCGCCCCGCGGGACGATGACGAGGTCACCATCCGCCGCGACCGGCCCGAGGAGTCCGCTGAGGACGACGAAGTGGCCGACGAGCCGGTGGAGGTGGACGAGGAGGAGATCCGGTACGCCCCCCGGTTGCGTCCCCGACGCGGCGGAGCTCTGCGCGTCGTCATCGCGATCGTGCTCATCGGTGCTCTGATCGGGGGCGGCCTGGGTGCCGGTTATGCGTGGTCGCGTACGCAGTATTTCGTCGGGCCCGCCGACGACTACGTCGCGATCCACCAGGGCCTGGCCCAGAACGTGCTCGGCGTACCCCTCTCCGAGGTCCACGAAATCCAATACGACATCCTGCTCGCGGACCTGCCGCGCGTCTATCGCGAGCGGGTGATCAAGACGATCCCCGCGCATTCCCTGGAGGAAGCCAGGACGACCACCGCAGAGCTCAAGGTCGAGGCTGATCGCTGCATCGCCCAGCGCCGGGCGCGGGAAGAGGCCGCCAGGGCCACCCCGCCGCCGGGTGAGCAGCCCCCCGGCGAGCAACCGCCCGGTGAGCAGCTCCCGGGGGAGCCTGCGGATCCGGAAGATCCGGCTGCCCCCGGTGACCCCGCACCCGGTGATCCCGCCCCCGGTGATCCCGCTCCGGGTGAACCGGAGGGCCGAACCGGTGAACAGGGTGCGCCGGCACCGGCGGATCCCCAACCGCTGACCCCCGGTGTCCCCACCCCCCTGGATCCGAACGAGGACTGTTGATGGCAGCGCCCGAGCAGGACGTGGTGATCGTCTATCGCAAGCGACGCAACGTCGAGCTTGCGATGGTGGTGTTCGCCTCCGTGATCGGGGTCGCGTCCTATCTGCTGGTGGAACAGAACCTGTTCGACCGGCTGCCCGACAATTGGCCGGTCGTGGCGGTCCTCTGGCTCGGCATCGGTGTGGCTGCGCACGCTGCCGTACGCTGGCGCGCGCCCTATGCGGACCCGCTCATCCTGCCGGCGGTGCTGACCCTCAACGGGGTGGGCCTCGCCATGATCCACCGCATCGACAAGATCCCCGATCCGGTGCGGACGGACGCCAGCAGCCAGCTCATGTGGACCGTGATGGGCGTCATCCTGTTCTCGCTGGTCCTGATCGTCGTACGCGACCACCGGCCACTGCAGGGCTACACCTATACGCTGTTCATCTTCGGCCTGATCCTCATGCTGTTGCCGGCGCTGCCGGTCATCGGGCACGAGGTCTATGGCGCCCGGATCTGGATCCGTGTGGGCCCGTTCTCGTTCCAGCCGGCCGAGGTCGCCAAGCTGGCGCTGACGGTGGCGTTCGCGTCCTACATGGTCGAGAAGCGGGAGGCCCTCGCCATCGCCGGCCGCAGGTTCCTGGGCATCGACCTGCCTAGGCCCCGGGATCTCGGCCCCATCCTCATGATGTGGGGCGCGAGCGTCCTCGTGCTGGTGTTCCAGACCGACCTCGGCACCTCCCTGCTGTTCTTCGGCCTGTTCGTGATGATGCTCTATGTGGCCACCGAGCGCCCGAGCTGGCCGATCCTGGGCACGGTGATGTTCGCGGGGTTGGCGTACGTCGGTTATCTCACCTTCGGCCACGTCCAGCGTCGGGTGAACGCCTGGCTCGACCCGTTCTCCGACATCGACCGCAACGGCCAGATCATCAACGCGCAATTCGGGTTCGCGTGGGGCGGCATCCTCGGCCGCGGCTGGGGTGAGGGTCGGCCCGGGTTGACCACGTTCGCCAAGTCCGACTTCATCGCCGCCGCGGTCGGGGAGGAGCTCGGCACGGCGGGGCTCATGGCCATCATCATGATCTATGCGTTCATCGTGGCCCGCGGGCTGCGCACTGCGTTGGCCGCCAAGGATCCCTTCGGCAAGCTGCTCGCCAGCGGGCTGAGCTTCGTGTTCGCCCTGCAGGTGTTCCTGATCATCGGCGGTGTCACCCGACTGCTGCCACTGACCGGCCTGACGACCCCGTTCATGTCACAAGGAGGATCGTCGCTGATAGCCAACTGGGTGTTGATGGGGTTGTTGATGATCATTTCGCACCAGGCCCGAAAACCGGTGGCCAAGGTGACGGAGGACAGCGGCATCGAGAACGAGGCCACCCAGCTCATCAGGGGTGCGGGCCGATGAACAAGCCCATTCGCCGCGTCGCGATCGTCGTCATCATCATGTTCGGGCTGATGTTGGGCAATCAGACGTACACGATCGTCATGCGCCAGGACTCGCTCAACAATCATCCGACCAACCGACGCACCCGCGACGCGGAGTTCGCCCAGGACCGCGGTCCGATCATGGTCGGTCAGAGCGAGGTTGCCCAGACCGTTCCCTCGGAGGACCAGTTCAAGTTCCAGCGGACCTATCCCGACGGCCGGCTCTATGCGCACATCACGGGGTACTACTCCTATGACCAGGGCCGCTCCGCGCTCGAGGCGTCCCACAACCGCGAGATGGCCGGCACTGCGGATTCCCAGTTCGTGAACCGGTTCCTTGACTCGCTGACCGGCCAGGTGCCGACCGGCGCCTCGGTCGAAACGACCATCAATGCGGCGGCGCAGCGGGCGGCGTACGAAGGGCTCGGAGACCGGAAGGGGGCCGTCGTCGCGATCGATCCCCGCACGGGCGCGATCCTGGCGTTGGTGAGCACGCCGAGCTACGACCCCAACCAGATCGCCAACCACGATCTGGCGGCGGCCCGGCAGGCGTACATCGACATGACCGAGGACCCCGACCGGCCCCTGACCAACCGCGCCACCCGCGAGATCTATCCGCCCGGCTCCGTGTTCAAACTCGTGACCGCTGCCGCGGCGCTGGAGAACGGGATGACGACGGAGACCCTGGTCGACTCCCCCGCCCAGCTGCGGCTGCCCGGGACCACGACCGATCTGGGCAACCAGGTGGACTGCGGCGGCGAACGGATCACCATCGAGCAGGCGCTGACGGTGTCGTGCAACACGGCGTTCGCCAACATCGCGCTCGAACTCGGCGACGACGTGATGCGGGCAGAGGCGGAAAAATTCGGTTTCGGTGCCCGCCCGCTCCCCGAGCTCAACGCCGTCGCCAGCCGCTATCCGGAGGATCCGGATCGCCCGTCGACCGCGATGACCGGCATCGGGCAGCACGAGGTCGCAACGACACCGTTGCAGATGGCGATGGTGACCGCAGCCATCGCGAACAAGGGCCAGTTGTTCGAACCCCACCTGGTGGCCCGGGTTCGGTCGGCCAACCTCAATGTGATCTCCACGACCCGGCCCAACGTCCAGTCCCGGCCGATGCAGCCGCAGAACGCCGACGCGCTGGCCGAGATGATGGTGTCGGTCGTGACGAGTGGCACCGGCACCAACGCCCGGATCCCCGGGCGCACGGTCGGCGGCAAGACGGGCACGGCCCAGTCCGCGCCCGATCGACCCCCGTACGCCTGGTTCACCAGCTATGCAGTCGGCGATTCCGGGGAGCCCGAGGTGGCCGTCGCCGTTTTCGTGGAGGACGCGAACGTGCCCCGCAGCGAAATAGGGGGCAACCGCGTCGCGGCCCCGATCGCCAAAGACGTGATGGAGGCCGTGCTGTGAACAAGACTCTCCAACAGCCACGAGGTGGTGAGTGATGAACGACCAGACCGGCGATCATCCCGAGCGGCGGGCTGCGGGTTCATCTGCGGACCCGTCGACGGCGCCACGCAGGGCGGCGGGCCCAGTGCCCGAGGGCCCGGCGCAGGAGCCGGAGCGCGGTGACGATTCCCTGGGTGCGACAGCGATCCGTACGCCGGATGACCCGCCGATGTATCCGGGTCCCCCTCCACACACTTCTCATGGTGACGACACCCGGGTCAGCGAGGCCGTGCCCGCCGACGGCGAACCCCGCTCCGGCAGACTGCTCGGCGACCGCTATGAACTTGACCGGGTGATCGGGCGCGGCGGCATGGCCGAGGTCCACCGGGCGTACGACACCCGTCTCGGTCGCTGGGTCGCTGTCAAGGAGCTGCGCGCCGACCTGGCGTCCGACGACACCTTCCAGGCCCGTTTCCGGCGCGAAGCCCAGTCCGCGGCCGGACTCAACCACCCCAACATCGTGGCGGTCTATGACACGGGGGATGAATACGACCCCACCAGCAAGCTGCGGATCCCGTTCATCGTCATGGAGCTCGTCGAGGGACACACCCTGCGCGATGTCCTCAAGGACGGCCGCAAGATCCTGCCCGAGCGTGCGCTCGAGCTGACCGTCGGCGTCCTGGAGGCGCTGACCTATTCGCACCGCGCCGGCATCATCCACCGCGACATCAAGCCCGCGAACGTGATGCTCACCCCGCAGGGCAACGTCAAAGTGATGGACTTCGGCATTGCCCGGGCGGTGTCGGACGTGTCGTCGTCCATGACCCAGACCGCAGCGGTGATCGGGACGGCACAATACCTGTCCCCGGAACAGGCCCGCGGTGAGACCGTCGACGCCCGGTCGGACATCTATTCGGCCGGCTGCCTGCTCTATGAGCTGCTCATCGGGCGACCTCCGTTCATGGGTGACTCCCCGGTGTCCGTGGCCTATCAGCACGTACGCGAGCTGCCGGTGCCCCCGAGCCAGCTCGACGGGATGATCTCCCGGGGCATCGACTCGGTCGTGCTCACGGCGCTGGCCAAGGACCCCGGAGAGCGCTATCAGACCGCTCGCGCCATGGCGGAGGACATCGAACGGGTCCTCGCGGGACTCGACGTGGGCGCACCCCCGCCCACCTCCGTCAGCAGTGCCACGGAACCCACTGCCGCCATGGTGGCCGCGTCCCCGACGGAACGGGTTCTCGAACCGGTCGTGGAGGACGAACCCGAAAGGCGCAGCGCACTGCCCGTCGTCCTCGTGCTCCTCTCACTCGTGCTCGTGGGGTTGCTCGGTGCGCTGGCCTGGTGGTGGCTCCGGCCGACCACTCCGGCACCCGATCCCCAGGTCGCGGTTCCTGCCGTGGTGGGCATGAGCCAGGCAGCGGCGGAGACGGAGATCCGCAACGCCCGGCTGTTGCCGAGAACCAGCGAGGTCGAGGGCCCGGTCGAGACCGTCGGCACCGTCCTGAGACAGGATCCCGTGGCCCAGGTGCGGCTGGACCCCGGCGAGACGGTCACGCTCCATGTGAACACCGGTCCCCGCCGGGCCACGATCCCCGAGGTCGTCGGCTCGACGGAGGAAGAGGCACGCCGGTTGTTGAGCGATGCGGGGTTCGTCAACATCGAGGTGATCGATGCCACCACGGAGCCGGATGATGCCGAGAGAGGCACGGTGGTGAGGATCCGCCCGAGCGAGGGCGACACCGTGGCCGTCGGCAGCAAGATCACCCTGGAGGTGGCCACCGGGACGATCGAGATGCCCGACTGGGTCGGCCTGCAGAGGTCGGACGTGGAGAGCGCAGCCGAGGGCACCTTCGACAACGTCCGGTTCGAGGAGACCGAGACCAGCGATCCCACGCAGGATGACGTTGTGCTCAGCACCGATCCGCCGGCCGGGACCCCGGTCGAACGAACGGCGGTGATCACGGTCCGGATCGCCACGTATGTCGAGCCCGAACCCGAGCCCACCCCGACGACGGAGCCGACGACCACGATGCCCACGACGTCGCCGACCCTTCCGGTCCCCACCACCTCACCCTCCCCCTCCGGTGGGTGAGCGGCCCAGGACAGGACGCACGCAGTGAAACCCCGCATTCTGGTCGTTGACAACTACGACTCGTTCGTCTGGAACCTCGTGCACTATCTCGCCCAATTGGGCGCGGACGTCGAGGTCCGGCGCAACGACGACGAGCGCTTCGGCGATCTGTCGCCGGATCGGTTCACCGGGTTCGACGGCATCCTGCTGTCCCCCGGGCCGGGCACTCCCGAGGCCGCTGGCGTCTGTGTCGATCTGGTACGCCGGGTCGCCGGACATGTGCCGATCTTCGGGGTGTGCCTGGGGATGCAGGCGATCGCGGTCGCCTATGGCGGTGAGGTCGGCCGGGCCCGGGAGCTGCTGCACGGCAAGGTGTCGCCGGTCCGGCACCGTGGGGTCGGGACGATGACAGGCCTGCCGAACCCGTTCACCGCGACCCGCTATCACTCCCTCGCAGTCACCACGCTGCCCGATTGCCTCGAGGTCACCGGCGAGACCGAGAACGGGGTGATCATGACCGTACGCCACCGGGAGCTGCCGGTGGAGGCGGTGCAGTTCCACCCGGAATCGGTGCTCACCGAGGGCGGCTATCAGATGCTCGGGAACTGGCTGGCCCTCTGTGGGGACGCCGAGGCCCCCGGTCGCGCCGTGGGACTGGCCCCGTTGATGTCCCTGGGCTGACTGCTGGTCTCAGCCGGCTGCGGTGGCGTACTCCAACTTGACGGTCCCCGCATAGGCCGGGAACTGCAGGTTGCCCTCGCGCTTCTGCTGATAGCCGAGGTTGTACGCCTCCGCGTGCTGGCGATAGACCTTCAGGTACGCCGACGCTGCCAGCGCCGTGCCCAACTCGTCCGGATCGCCGATCGCCGAGATCACATAGGGCGGCGCATAGGGCGTGCCGTGGAGGACCACGGAGTTGCCGACGCACTTGATGCCCGTGGTCGCGACCACTCGTTGCCCCTGGATCGTCATGGCCTCGGCTCCGGCGGCCCAGAAGACGTTCGCGACGGCCTGGATGTCCTGTTGGTGGACGACGAGGAGGTCCTCATCGATGCCGGCGACCGTCACGGACGATGGTGCGTCGGTCAGGATCACGGTATAACCGGGACCGCTGACGGGCTCGACTCCCGCGTACCCGCCCGTCTCCACCACCCGATCACTGACATCGGGCTCCTCGCGGCCCGCCAGCTCATCGACCTCGGCACGCAGGGCGGCCACGTCCCGGCTGAGATCCGCGTTGCGGCGGCTGCCGTCCCGGATCACGTCGATCAGCTGGGTGTTGCGGCCCGGGCGGAGGTCGAAACCCCGGGCGTTGAGACTGCTCACCGTGATCATCAAACCGATCACGACACACACGAGCCCGGTCACGATTCGGCCGCGCGGGCGCTTGACGTCGGCACGCAGCACCTGCTGCCAACGGCCCCAGCCTCGGCGCAGCCAGTCACCCATCCTTCGTCCTCACCGTGAGATCGTCATGTTCACCCATTACGCTAGCGGGCGAAGTGAAGGAGGGACCCCTTGTCGGAACCCATTGGTCGCAAGCCGCAGGACAGAAGGCGCCGCGGCGAGACGGACGAACCGCCCGCACCCCGGGAGACCACCAAGCGCGTCGACGCTTTCGGTGCCGAGATCGACGAGGACGCAGGCCCCGAACGACGGATCACCGGGCCGGGCTCCTCCCGTTGGGTCGCCCCGACGTTCATCGTGGTCGGCCTGTTGGGCGTTGCCTGGTTGGTCGTCTACTACATCGCCGGCCGCGACGTCCCCGTGATGGCGCGCATCGGTGACTGGAACATCCTGATCGGCATGGGACTGATGGCCGTGTCCCTCGGGCTGTCGATGATGTGGAAATAGGCGCTGGATCCTGCCGCGCCCGGGGCGCCGTGACGGCGTACCCGATCCTCATCACACGCGACCCCAGGTGAGCGGGCCCATCGTGCCCGCCGCGTACTCATCCATCGGCACCTCCCCCACCCGCCACGCGGCGACGACGGGAGCCACGATGCGCCAGCACTCCTCGGCGACGTCGCCCCGGACCGACAGCAGCGGGTTGCCGTCGAGGATGCCGGCGAGGATCTCGCCGTACGGCCGCACCGGGCTGTCGCCGAGCTCAGCCTCGAACACGGTCTCCTCGAGGCTGAGCTTGTCCCCCTCGCCGTTGGTGGCGATGCGGAGGCCGAGCCGCCCCTCCCCGAGGTCGAACAGCAGCACGTTCTGGTGGACCTTGCCCGTGAATCCCTCCGGCATGTGGGCGACGGGGCGGAAATAGATGATCGCGAGCCGGCGGGCATCGCCGAGGCCTTTGCCGGAGCGGAGCCGGAAGGGCACGCCGGCCCAGCGCCGCGACCGGATCTCCAACGTCACCTCCGCCAGCGTGTCGGTTTCCCGTGCCGGATCCACGCCCGGCTCATCTACGTAGCTGGGGATGTCCTTGCCGCCCACCTGCCCGGCCGAATAGCGGGCCCGGTGTGAACCGATCTCCGGGTGACAGTGGGTGGCGCGCAGGACGTGCATCATCAGATCGCGCAGCTCGATGTGATCGATGCGGTTGGGCTCCTCCATCGCCAGGATCGCCATCACGAGCAGCAGGTGCGACTGGATCATGTCGATGAGCGCACCGGCCTTGTCGTAGTAGCCCGCCCGCCCCTCCAGCGCCAACGTCTCGTCGAAGACGATGTCGACCCGCTCGATGTCGCCGGTGGTCCAGACCGGCTCGAACATCCGGTTGGCGAACCGGACGCCGAGGATGTTCAGCACGGTGTCCTTGCCCAGGAAGTGGTCGACGCGGAAGATCTGCTTCTCATGGACGAGGCCCGCGAGCAGCCGGTTGAACTCGCGGGCTGACTCCAGATCACTGCCGAAGGGCTTCTCCAGGCCGAGCCGTACGCCCTGCGGCAGGTCGTCACGGGTCAGGAGTTCGCATGCCGTCATGGTGACGGCCGGGGGCAGCGCGAAATAGAGGACCGAGTCCGCCGGGAGCGACCGCACGAACGCGGGCCACGCCTCGGGGTCCGTGACGTCGAGGCGTTGATAGCGGGAATCGGCGGCGAGCCCGCCTGCGACCTCCGGGCGGGCACCGCCGCGGCACATCGCCTCATGCACGCGGTCCCGCCAGTCGGTGTCGGCCCATTCCGTCCGATCCGCGCCGACGAGGATGATCCGCCGGTCCGGCTCCTGGGCCATCAGCGTGCCGAGCCCGGGGAGCAGGAGGCGCGAGGTCAGGTCGCCCGATGCGCCGAGGATGACCAGCGTCGGCGCTCCCGGATGCTCGACGGTCGGGTCGAGGTCCGCGGCGGGCGCGAGATCGCCGTTCGGGCCCGCTGGTTCGGAGGGTGCGTCGGTGGTCGTGGGTGGAGTGGGTCCATGCCCTGCGGCGTCCTGCGACATGAGGCTTCCTCTCGTGGGTTCGGCAAGGAGCGTACGCCGCCCGCTCCTGCACCATGCCTCTCCCCCGAGTGAGGACGGCGCGACCGGGGTCTGATCAGTGCGGCTTCAGCAACGGGAACAGAATCGTCTCCCGGATCCCGGCGCCGGTGAACAGCATGACCAGCCGATCGAGACCGAGGCCCATGCCGCCCATCGGCGGGGCACCGAACTCGAGGGCGGCGAGGAAGTCCTCGTCCAACTGCATGGCCTCCGGGTCCCCGGCCGCGGCGGCGATGGACTGTTCGGTGAGCACTTCGCGCTGGATGACCGGGTCGATGAGCTCGGAGAAGCCGGTGGCCCGCTCCATGCCACCGATGATCAGGTCCCAGGCCTCGATCAGGCGCGGGTCGTCGGGGTGGCGGCGGGCGAGCGGCTGGGCGATCGCGGGATAGTCGCACACGAACGTCGGCTGGATCAGGGTCGGCTCGACGAGGGCCTCGAAAAGCTCGATGACCACCTTGCCGTCGGACCAGCCCGGCTCCAGTTCGACGTCGTGGCGGGCCGCGATCTCGACGAGCTTCGTCAGCGGCGTGTCCACGGTGATCTCCTCACCGATCGCCTCGGACACACCCTCGTGGACGCCGAGCCAGCGCCACTCCCCGTCCAGATCGATGGTGTGCTCCCCCGACTCGACCTGTCTCGACCCGAGCAGATCGGCGCAGGCCACGATGATGTGCTGGGTCAGCGCGGCGATGGACTTCTGGTCGCCCCAGGACTGGTAGGCCTCCAACATCGTGAACTCCGGAGCATGCGACGAGTCGATGCCCTCGTTGCGGAAGATGCGGCCCATTTCGTAGACCCGGTCCGCACCGCCGACCATCGCCCGCTTCAGATAGAGCTCCAGCGCGATGCGCAGCGTCATGTCGAGATCGAACGCGTTGAGGTGTGTGCTGAACGGCCGGGCCGCTGCACCGCCGTGAATCAGCTGCAGCACGGGGGTCTCGACCTCGAGATAGCCCTCCTCGTGCAGCGTCTCCCGGATGGCGCGGGTGATGGCGGCCCGCGTACGCACCATCGCCCGGGCATCCTCGCGGACGGTCATGTCGGCATAGCGTTGGCGTACGCGGGTCTCCTCGCTCATCTCCGAATGGAGGTTCGGCATCGGCCGCAACGCCTTGGAGGCCATGCGCCACTCGCTCGCCATGACCGACAGCTCACCCCGCCGGGAGGCGATCACACGACCGGTCACCGCTACGTGGTCGCCGAGATCGACATCGGCCTTCCAGTCGGCCAAGCGGTCCTCACCGACCTCGGCCAGCGACAACATCACCTGCAGTCGCTCGGAGTCGGAATCAGTGGTGAACCCCTCCTGCAGGGTGCCGAAACAGAGCTTGCCGGTGTTGCGCACGAACACCACCCGGCCAGCGACCGTGACGACGTCCTGCGTTTCCTCCCCCGCCTCGAGGTGCCCCCAGCGCTCCCGGACTTCCGCGAGCGTGTGCGTACGCCCCACCCGCACGGGATAGGGCTCATGGCCGGCCTTGAGCAAACGCGCCCGCTTGTCGCGGCGGATCTGCATCTGCTCCGGAAGGTCTGCGGCGGCATCGGTCAACTGCTGGGGTTCGGTCACGGCGCACAGCCTAACGATCGTGCTCCAGGGACGACATCGCTCCCGCCGGTTGCTCTCGGCACGGTTAGGCTGAGCCCATGAGCTATGGTCAAAACCCTTACGGCCAGAACCCTTATGGTGGGCAGCCGCAGCAGCAGCCTCCTGGACAGCGGCCGTACAGCGGCCAGCCAGGCCAACCCAATCCCTATGGGGCACCCGGCCAACCCAATCCTTACGGTCAGCCGAATCCTTATGGACAGCCCCAACAGAACCCCTATCAAGGGCGTCCGGGCCAGCAGAGCCCCTATGGTCAGCCCCAGCAGGGCCAGCCGAACCCGTACGGCCAACCACAACAGGGCCAGCCGAATCCCTATGGCCAGGGCCAGCCGAACCCCTACGGCCAGCCCCAGCAGGGCCAGCAAAACCCCTATGGCCAGCAGCAGGCACGATCGGCCCCCTCGGCATCGGGTCCCGAGAGCTGGGCCCCCAGCCAGCAGCCACCAGCGACGGATTCCGCCGCATCACCGCTGCCGATCGCCGAGCACGCAGTGCCCGTGCACACGCTCGGGGAAGACCCCGAGTCGGCCGTCGCCCGCTCGCTCGGCGAGGTGATCGGGGTGGCTCTGCGGCCACAGGTCAAGGACCCCGGTTCGTTGACCAAAGCCCGCCAGGATGCGGTGAGCCGAATGGCGGAGATGGCCAAGAGCGCGGACGCCGACGCCGTGATCGGCCTGCGCTTCGACTCCAACGCCGAGGAGATCGTGGCCTATGGCACCGCAGTGCTCCTGGGCGCGAGCGCCACGTCCGGAGGTGACGCGCACAGCGACGAGACCGACGCCGACGACCGGGCGTACGGCGACACCACCGGCACCGGCGATCTCTCGGCAGCCGCAGTCGCGGCCGGTGAATCCGGCGAGAACGGCCACATCGACTTCTCCGGGCCGCTCGGCAGCGACGAGGACGACCCCGACGGGTCCGAACCCGCGCAGGACGCCGAGACCAAGACCTCCCCGGCCGCGCAGGCATCCGCTGATGCTGCCCCGGGTCACGAGACGCCGTTCTCCGCTCCCCTGGACGACGCCGACGCCGACGCGACCAGGCTGACCAAGGCGCCGGGTTTCGCACCCCCATCACCCTTCACCGCGCAGGATTCCGATGCAGAGTCCGGTGCGGAGAGCGGCAATCCGTGGCGGGCGGCCGGCTATGGAGAGCACGAGAATCCCTATACCCAGGGGCAGAGGAACCAGGGAGCAGGGGGCAGCTCGACCGCAGGTCAGGGCTGGCCGTTCTCCTGATGCCCTGAACCTCAGCGAGTGACAGTCGGTGGCGGTGCGCTGGGCGTGACCCGCACCCCGCCTTCGACGGACTCGAAGCGCACCGCGGACAGGTCCGCCACCACGGCGTCCGCGCGCAGTTCTTCCGCCGGCGTGGTGGTCGTGACGGCCAGCGTACGCATCCCTGCTGCCGCTGCCGCCGCCAAACCCTGAACGGCATCCTCGACCACGAGACAGTCCTCGGCCGCGACACCGAGCCGCTGGGCGGCCAGCAGGAAGATGTCCGGGGCCGGCTTGCCGCGCTCGACGTCGTCAACCGTGACCACCACGGTCGGCGCCTGTACGCCGCCCGCGGCCAATCGCGCGCGAGCCAGCCTTTCGTTGCAGGAGGTCGCGATGGCGACCCGCTCATCCGGCAGCGCCGCGAGCGCCGCCACGCTGCCCGGCACCGGCACGATGCCCTCGACCTCCGCAAGTTCCAGTTCGTTGATCCGGTCCAGCGCTGTCGGCACCCGCTCGGCCGTCAGGACCGCCCGGACCACGTCGGCGGTCGGCACCCCGTGGAACCCCTGCAACTGTTCCGCGGTGACGTCATGCTCGATCGCCCACGCGGTCCATGCCCGGATAATTGCGGGCTCCGAGATGATCAACGTGCCGTCCATGTCGAAAAGGACTGCGGCGAATGTTTCATCGAACGGCATATCAGGCATCCACTCCCTTGTCTCGCGCCTATTCTGCTAGGTGTGGAAAACTTCCTGATTGCATGAGACCGTCGCGGTCGGTGAAGCAGGAGATCGCCCACCGGCGTCACGGGCTCCCGGATGCCGATCCAGCAGTTCGAGACAAGAGCGGAGATTCCTGAGGGACCATGAGCGCACTCTTGGATGGCACGGCCGACGAGCCCTCGGGCTCGGCAACACCAGCGGGTGATGCCTCGGCGACCGAACGCCGCCGAGGAGACACCTCCACCCCGGAACATCTCACCGCCCGCGCTGCCACAACGCCTTCCGACGCCTCCGACGACGAACCGCAACACCTGCCTCGACGCGGACGTTGGGCATCGGACAGTGACAAGGGAGACTTCATGACCACGGCCCGGAACACCGAACAGGACCAGCGGGCCCCACAGCCCGCCCGCCCCGCGCAGGCACAGGGCGCAACCAAGCCGGCGACCGATGCAAACCGACCGGCCGGAGGGTCCAGCGGATCCGCGACGCGGACCACGTCGGGGCGCAGCGATGCGAACCGGTTCGCCCGGCCGGCCGATGCCCCCGAACCCCGCCGCAACCCGCGCGTGGTGTCCAACTCCGGGGTCTACAAGCCCACGGAACAGCGCCGCTCGGCGAGTGACCTCATCAGCCAGCTCACCCCCGAGGTGCCCCAGAAGGCGACCCGCGGGTGGCGGTCCTGGTTCGGACTCAAGCCGTCCCAGCGCGAGGCCGACGAGTTCCGCGACCTGGCGACCGTGAAGACGGTCTTCCGCAGGCCGGTCACCGTTATGGTGGCCAACCCCAAGGGCGGTTCGGGGAAGACCCCGACGAGTGTGCTCCTCGCGGGCGCGTTCGGCCTGCATCGCGGCGGCGGAGTGGTCGCCTGGGACAACAACGAACTGCGCGGCACCATGCCGGACCGCACGTTCTCCCCGCATCGGCGCAACGTGCACGACATGCTGGCGAAGCTCGAGCAGCTCCGCTGGTCGACGTCCCAGTTCACCGACCTGGCGTACTTCCTGAATCACCAGGACACCGGCAACTTCTATGCGCTGGGGTCCGCCCAGCACGCCGGCCATGTGGTGACGGGCCAGAACTTCCGCCAGGTCCACGAACTCTTCGCCCGCTATTTCCAGGTGATCGTCGTGGACACCGGCAACAACGAGGCCGCACCCAACTGGACCGCTGCGGCCGCAGAGGCGGACTGCCTCGTGGTGCCGACGAAGTGGCGCAAGGACAGCCTGATCCCGGCAGCACGCATGCTCGAGTCTCTCCAGGACACCAACCCGGGTCTGCTCGACCGGACGGTCATCGCGGCCACGAACGGCCCCGAGGATTCCCAGAAGGGTGTCAAGGCCAGCGGGGCCTCGTGGTTCGGCTCGAATCATCCGATCGTCGAGATTCCCACGGACCCGCATATCGCCGAGGGCGGCGTCATCGACTATTCCCTGTTGCACAAGGACACCCGTCGGGCCGCCCTGCGGCTTGCCGCGGAGGTGTCCCTGCGGCTGGTGGGTGGCGGACTCGCACAGGAGTGACAACGCCACCCGGAGGCATCTGCCTCGCTCATTGAAGGAACCCAGGCATGCTCGTCCGGCTGACCAGTCGATTTCTCAAACCCTATGTCGGGTTGCTTCTGGCGGTGGTAGTGCTCCAGCTGATCGGCACTCTGGCCTCGTTGTGGCTGCCCACGCTCAACGCCCGCATCATCGATGACGGGGTGTCCCGAGGCGATCTCGGGACGATCTGGCGCTTCGGCCTGATCATGCTCGGGGTGAGCCTGGTCCAGGTGCTGTCCGCCATTGCTGCCGTACGCTGCGCGGCCCAGGCAGCCATGGGCTTCGGGCGGGACGTGCGAGCCGCGCTGTTCGGCCGCGTCCTGTCCTTTTCGAGTCGGGAGCTCAACGAGTTCGGCGCGCCCAGTCTGATCACGCGCAATACCAACGACGTCCAGCAGATCCAGATGTTGGTCGTGATGACGTCGACGATGGTGGCGGCGGCGCCCCTGACCATGGTCGGCGGCGTGATCATGGCGCTGCGCGAGGACCCCTCCCTGACGCTCGTGCTGGCGGTGGCGATCCCGGTGCTGTCGCTGTTCATGATCATCCTCATGACCCGGATCAGCCCGCTGTTCCGCATGATGCAGACCCGCATCGATGCGCTCAACCGGGTGTTGCGGGAGCAGATCACGGGCATTCGTGTCGTACGCGCGTTCACCCGCGAGGAGGCCGAGTCCCGTCGCTTCGATCGGGCCAACACCGATGTCACCGAAACCGCAACCACCGCCGGCCGACTCATGTCGTTGATGTTCCCCGTCGTGATGCTCGTGCTGAACGGTTCCTCCGTGGCCGTGGTGTGGTTCGGTGGTCACCGCATCGCCTCCGGGGACCTGATGGTCGGCCAGCTGACGGCGTTCCTGTCCTATCTGATCCTCATCCTCATGTCCGTCATGATGGCGTCGGTCATGCTCATCCTGATCCCGCGCGCGATGGTCTCCGCCGAGCGCATCAACGAGGTGCTGTCCACCTCATCGTCCGTGACCCCACCCGACGTCGGCGTCCTGCCGGAAACTTCCGCCGGGCGAGTGGCCTTCGAGGACGTCTCCTACAGCTATCCGGGGGCCGACGCTCCAGTGCTGGAGGATGTGAACCTGATCGCGGAACCGGGGCGTACGACCGCGATCATCGGTTCGACGGGTTCCGGCAAGACCACCCTGATCAGCCTGATCCCGCGGCTGTTCGACGTATCAGAGGGCCGGGTGGTCGTGGATGGGGTCGACATCCGTGACTATGCGCCGGAGGAGCTGTGGGACAGGATCGGGCTGGTGCCGCAGACCCCGTTCCTGTTCTCCGGCACCGTGGCCTCCAACCTGCGCTATGGGAAGCCCGACGCCACCGACGACGAACTGTGGACCGCCCTGCGGGTTGCCCAGGCGCAGGACTTCGTGCAGGCCATGGACGGCGGGCTCGATGCCTCGATCGCCCAGGGGGGCACGAACCTCTCCGGCGGCCAGCGCCAGCGCCTGTCCATCGCCCGGGCGCTGGTCAAGCAGCCGCTCGTCTATCTGTTCGACGACTCGTTCTCGGCTCTCGACGTGGGCACCGACGCGCGATTGCGGGCAGCCCTCACGGCCGTCACGCGCGACGCGACCATCCTCGTGGTCGCTCAGCGCGTGGCCACGATCCGGCACGCGGACCAGATCATCGTGCTGGAGCACGGACGGATCGTCGGGCGGGGTCGGCACGCCGACCTGCTGGACTCCTGCCCGACCTATGCCGAGATCGTGGACTCCCAGCTCTCCGCTGAGGAGGCCGCGGCATGAGCACCGAGGGAAAGTCCGCACCGGCCAAGGCGGCGGCGCGTCCTGAGCATCGGCCTACCGGTCCACAGGCGGGCCCGCACGGCCCGAAACCGGTGGAGAAGGCGATCAACTTCGGACCGTCGCTCAAACGGTTGGTCGGCCAACTGCGGCCGGAACGCACGCTCACGATCGTGGTGATCGGCCTGTCGATCATCGGTGTCGCGCTCAGCGTCGTCGGCCCGAAGGTCCTGGGCTGGGCAACGGACGTGGTCTTCGACGGCGTCCTGGGCACCATGATGGCGACCATGGCGCCCGGAGCGTCCAAGGAAAGCGTGGTGGCCGATCTGCGCGCCGGCGGCGATGACGGACTGGCCGACCTGCTCGCGAACTCCACCGCCGTGCCCGGCGCGGGCGTCGACTTCGAGCGACTGGCCTGGCTGCTGGCGGTCACCATGGCGCTCTACCTGGTGTCGGCTCTGTTCGCCTGGGCACAGGCGTTTCTGCTGACCGGGATCGTCCAGCGCACCGTCTATCGTCTGCGCCGCGACGTCGAAGCCAAGCTCAACCGACTGCCCCTGAGCTATTTCGACAAGCAGTCCCGCGGCGAGATCCTGAGCCGCGTCACCAACGACATCGACAACGTCTCCCAGAGCCTGCAGCAGACCCTGTCGCAGCTGATGAATTCTCTGGTGACGGTCATCGGTGTGCTCGTGATGATGCTGATCATCTCGCCTCTGCTCACGCTCGTGGCGCTGATCTCCATCCCGGTCTCGATGGTGCTCGTGGCCGTCATCGGCAAGCGCTCCCAAGTTCTGTTCGCCCAGATGTGGAAGTCGACCGGTGAGTTGAACGCCCACGTCGAGGAGGCGTACACCGGTCACTCGCTCGTCAAGGTCTTCGGGCGGCAGCGCGAGGTCGAGCAGGTGTTCGCCAAGCGCAATGAGGAGCTCTACCGGGCCGGCTTCGGCTCGCAATTCATCAGTGGGCTGATCATGCCCGTGATGATGTTCGTCGGGAACCTGAACTATGTCCTGATCGCCGTCCTCGGCGGGCTCCGCGTCATCAGCGGATCGATGACCGTGGGCGATGTGCAGGCGTTCATCCAGTATTCCCGCCAGTTCACCCAACCGCTCACGCAGATCGCGTCGATGGCGAACCTCATGCAGTCGGGCGTGGCCTCCGCCGAGCGGGTGTTCGAGGTCCTCGACGAGACCGAGCAGGTGCCGGAGGGCGAGGGGACGCTCAACCCGACGCTCGGGGAGATCCGGTTCGAGGGCGTCGACTTTGCGTACGACCCGGACAAGCCCCTCATCACCGACCTGACGCTCACCGTCGAACCCGGCCAGACCGTCGCCATCGTCGGCCCCACGGGAGCGGGCAAGACCACCCTCGTCAACCTCGTCATGCGCTTCTATGAACTGGACGGCGGCCGCATCACCCTCGATGGCGTGGACATCTCGACGGTGTCCCGGCGGGCGCTCCGCGAGAACATCGGCATGGTCCTGCAGGACACGTGGTTGTTCGGCGGCACGATCCGGGACAACATCGCGTACGGGCGACCCGACGCCACCGAGGAGGAGATCGTGGCGGCGGCGACGGCGACATACGTCGACCGGTTCGTCCACACCCTCCCCGACGGTTATGACACCGTCATCGACGACGAGGGCGCCAACATCTCCGCCGGCGAGAAGCAGCTCATCACGATCGCCCGCGCGTTCCTGTCCGACCCTGCCCTGCTGATCCTGGACGAGGCGACGTCCTCGGTCGATACCCGCACCGAGGCGCTCGTGCAGCACGCGATGTCGGCGCTGCGCAAGGACCGGACCTCGTTCGTCATCGCCCACCGTCTGTCGACCATTCGCGATGCGGACGTGATCCTCGTCATGGAAGAGGGACAGATCGTGGAGCAGGGATCACACGCGGAGTTGCTGGCCGCGGAGGGGGCGTACGCGCGCCTCTATCAGTCCCAGTTCACCGCGCCGGTGAGCTGACCGCTAGCTGGCCTCGCGCCGCAACAGGCCCTTCAACACACTGCGGTCCTCGGCCGACAACCGATTGAGGATCCCCGCCAGGGCCGCATGGCGCGCCGGAGCATCATGGCTGAGCATCTCGAGCACCTCGAGCACTTCGTCGGCAACGAGATCCTCACGCGTCACCGACGGGGAATAGAGCCACTGGCGTCCCTGTCGGAACCGGGAGACCAGGCCCTTCTTCTCGAGTCTGTCGAGGACGGTCATCACGGTTGTGTACGCAAGGTCACGCTCTTGTGACAGCTCGGTGTGCACCGCACGCACCGGCGAGGGCGCCACGACGCGCCACAGCACGTCCATCACCCTGCTCTCCAGCTCGCCCAGAACAGCCATGGGCCAATGGTGGCACGGGTTCTACTACAGCGTGTAATAATAGCGCACTGTTTCGTTCGGCTCACATTGCGTCTGGGGAGTACCTTTCTCCTACAGCGAGTAGTACGTTGGCCGCTATGAGCGCGGAAACAGTCGCACGGTGGCAGTTCGGGATCACCACCGTCTACCACTTCTTGTTCGTCCCCATCACCTTGGGTTTGTCTTACCTGGTGGCGATCCTGCAGACCCTATGGGTCCGCACGGGCAACCAGAATTACCTGCGGCTGACCAAGTTCTACGGGAAGTTGTTCCTGATCAACTTCGCCATGGGCGTTGTCACCGGCATCGTTCAGGAATTCCAGTTCGGCATGAACTGGTCCGAATATTCCCGCTTCGTCGGCGACATCTTCGGCGCTCCGCTCGCGCTCGAGGCGCTGGTCGCGTTCTTCCTCGAGTCGACGTTCCTCGGGCTGTGGATCTTCGGCTGGGACCGCCTGCCGCAGAAGATCCACCTGCTCACGATCTGGTTCGTGTCCTTCGGCACGACGCTGTCCGCGCTGTTCATCCTGGCCGCGAACTCGTTCATGCAGAACCCGGTCGGTTTCCAGTTCAATCCGGAGACCAATCGCGCCGAGCTCACCGACTTCCTCGCCGTGCTGACCAACCACGTGTTCCTGGCGACGTTCCCGCACCAGATGGCTGCCGCGTTCCTGGTCTCCGCCTCGTTCCTGGCCGCGGTGGCCGGCTGGCATCTGCACCGGCTAAACAAGACGCTGCCGAAGCAGGTCGATCTGAACGACGTCGAAGGCATGCAGCAGCTCGCTGACCACGACCACCAGATCGCGCCCTACCGCTTCACCGCCAAGTTCGGCGCCATCCTCCTGATCATCGCGGGCATGGGCGTCATGCTCACCGGTGACTTCCAGTCCAAGGCGATGTATGAATCGCAGCCGATGAAGATGTCCTCGGCGGAGGGCGCCTATGAGGACACCGGCGACTTCTCCCTGCTGACGATCGGCAACCTGGAGGCGACCGAGCCGATCTTCGAGATCCACGTCCCCGGCCTGCTGTCCTTCCTGGCCAAGGGCGACTTCACCAGCGAGGTCCCCGGCATCAACCGGCTCGAGAGCGAATACCAGCAGGAATACACCCCGATGCTGCGCGAACGCTATGGCGATGAGATCGCCGACCACTTCTCGCAGAACGGCTACAACCCGAACATCGTCGTCGCCTACTGGACCTTCCGGATCATGATCACGCTCGGCATGATCGCGATGGCCATCGGGGCCTGGATGCTCTGGATCCTGCGCGGCGACCGCCTGCCGACGGGCAAGCTCTGGGTGTGGCTCATGGTCGCCCTGCCACTCGCGCCGCTGTTCGGCAACTCGTTCGGCTGGATCTTCACCGAGATGGGCCGCCAGCCCTGGGTGGTGTTCGGCCTGATGCCGACGATGTCGGGCGTCTCCCCCGGCGTCACCGCCGGCCAGATGTTGTTCTCGCTGATCGGTTTCACCCTCGTCTACGGCATCCTCGCGGTGATCGAAGTGAAGCTCCTGTTGCACTACATCAAGCTGGGCATGCCCGACTACGTCGAGGAGCCGAAGGTCATCGAGGATGACGACGCTCCGATGACCTTTGCGTACTGATCGCGAAACTGACCGAGGAAATCTGACATGACGCTCGCTGAAATCTGGTTCATCGCGATTGCCATTCTCTGGACCGGGTTCTTCATCCTTGAAGGATTCGACTTCGGAGTCGGCATGCTGTTCCCCGTCCTGGGCAGGAAGGAAAACAACCGCCGGGTGATGATCAACACGATCGGCCCGGTCTGGGACGCCAACGAAGTGTGGCTGTTGACCGCGGGCGGTGCGATGTTCGCGGCCTTCCCGGAGTGGTACGCGACCGTCTTCTCCGGTCTCTATATCCCGCTCTTCCTCGTGCTGATCGGCCTGATCCTGCGAGGCGTGTCGTTCGAATATCGGCACAAGCACGACCGGGACGACTGGCGGAAGCTCTTCGACTCCTTCATCATCTTCGGTTCGACCGTCGTGCCGCTGGTGCTGGGCGTCGGCTTTGCCAACTTCGTCCGCGGCCTGCCGATCGTCGCCGATCCGGAGCGTCGCAACTGGGTGATGTATGGCAGCTTCAGCAACATCCTGGGCCTGTTCACCCCATTCGCGCTGCTCGGCGGCCTTGCCTTCCTTGTCGTCTTCATGTTCCACGGCTCGCTCTATATCGCCCTGAAGACCCTCGGCGACATCCGCCTGGAAGCGCGGGCGCTGGCAGCGAAGCTGGGCGTCGGTGCGCTGGTGCTCCTCGGCGCGCTGACGATCTGGACGACCGCCGCCTACGGCAAGGGCGTCATCAGCTGGATCATCACCGCGCTGTCGATCCTCGGCATCGTGCTGGCACTGTTCATGAACAGCAAGGACCGGGAAGGCTGGGCCTTCTTCGGCACCGTCGTGAGCATCGCGACCATGGTCTCGGGCATGTTCGTCGCGATGTGGCCGAACGTGGTTCCGGCGTTGACCCCCGGAAACGACCTGTCGATCCAGGCCGCGGCCTCGACGTCGTACACCCTGCAGATCATGACCGTCGCCACGGTCATCTTCCTCCCGGTGGTCCTCGCCTATCAGGCCTGGACGTTCTGGGTGTTCCGCAAGCGCCTGAGCACCAAGAACCTGCCGGCACCCACCCCGGCTGCCAACTGAACGCCGCGTCCTGCGCCGGCCCCGACCACCTCCGGTCGGGGCCGGCGTGGTCATGTGCGCTGATCACTTGAGCGAGGAGGCAGACTCAGGCATATGGCCGGAGCGATTGACCACAGACTGTTGACCCGCGCGAGAGCGACCAGGACCTATCTGGTGGCCGGCGTGGCGGTCGGCACCGCGACGGCCTTGCTCGTCGTCAGCCAAGCCTGGATCCTGTCCCGCATGATCGCGCGGGTCTTCGATTCACGCGGCCCGGACGGCACCCAGCCCGGCAGTGTGGATGCCATGCCGTTCGGTGGCCTATGGGCGGCGCTGGGCGTACTGACCGCCATCATCGCCGGCCGCGCCCTGCTCGCCTGGCTCAATTCCTGGCTCGCCCACCGTTCGGCCGCCGCGGTCAAGTCCCAGTTGAGGGCGGACATCATGGCGGCCCGCCTGCGGGCGCCGGGGCGTACCGACACCTCCACCGGATCCCTCATCGCCCTGTTGACCCACGGCCTCGACAACCTGGACGGCTATTTCTCCCGGTACCTCCCCCAGCTCGCCCTTGCGTTCACGGTTCCGCTCATCGTCGGAGTCGCGATCTTCGCCACCCATGTCCCCTCGGCCCTGATCGTGGCTGTGTCGCTCCCGCTGATTCCGGTGTTCATGGTCCTCATCGGCCTCGCGACCAAGGTGAAGATGGCGAAGAGCTGGCGTACGCAACGAAGACTCGCCAACCACTTCGGTGACCTCGTCGCAGGACTGCCCACGCTGCAGGCGTTCGGGCGCGCCAAGAACCAGACCATCGGGCTGGGGATCAGCGAGCAGAAGCACCGCTCCGAGACCATGTCCACGCTGCGCGTGACGTTCCTGTCCGGAGCAACGCTGGAGTTGCTCGCGACCTATTCGGTGGCGCTGGTCGCCGTGCCCGTCGGGCTTCTCATCGTCGACGGCCAGATGGATCTGGTGACCGGCATGTTCGTCCTGATCCTCGTGCCCGAGGTCTATCTTCCCGTTCGTCAGGTGGGCGTCCACTATCACGACTCGGTGGACGGCATCGCGGCTGCCGACGACGCCTTCGCGGTCATCGAGGCGGCCGGCGGCAAACCCGGCACGCTGCCCGCTCCCTCCCCCGCCGAAGCGCCCGTCGTGTTCGACCGGGTGTCCTTCACCTATCCGGAAGGCAAGGTTCCGGCGTTGGTGGACTTCTCGGCGGAAGTACGCCCGGGCGAGGTCGTCGCGCTCGCCGGACCCTCGGGGTGCGGCAAATCGACGGTGCTGGCACTGCTCATGGGGTTCTGGGCACCGAGCACCGGTGACATCCGCGTCGGGGATCGACTGCTGTTCGAGTTGGACATCACCTCGTGGCGGGAGCAGCTCGCCTATGTCGCCCAGGAACCAGGGCTCGTCTCCGGCACGATCGCGGACAACGTGCGGCTGGGGAATCCGTCCGCCGGCGCCGACGCCGTCGCCGATGCCCTGCGCCGCGCCGGAGGCGAGGCGTTGGATCCCGAGCGCGAGGTTGCCGACGCCGGGGAGAATCTGTCCGCCGGTGAGATCCGGAGAATCGCCATGGCCCGGGCGCTCCTGCGTATCGATGCGGGCGCCAAGCTGCTCGTGCTCGACGAGCCGACGGCCGGGCTGGACGGGGACACCGAGGCGCATGTTCTTGAGGGAGTACGCCGCAGCGGCGCCGGTGCGCTGGTCGTCACCCACCGCCCCGCGGTGCTCGCCGCCGCGGATCGGGTGATCGAGCTCAGCGCACCGGTGGTGCCCGCGGCCGGTGACACAGGGGCCGGCGACCAGGCCCCGGATTCCGAGGGCGACCAGGTGGCGGCCCTGCACGGCGCCGGTCAGGAGGGGGAACGATGAGCCGACCGACCTCGCTGGCGGACCGGGACGTGACCGGGCAGTCACCCTTCGCCCTGGCGCGGGCGCTCATGCCCGAGGTGCCCCGCTCGCGGACGTTGTTCGCGTCGTCGCTGCTGCTGCAGTTCCTGACCTCGCTCGCCGCGGTGACGCTCATGGGCGCCTCGGCGTGGCTGCTGTCGCGGGCTGCTGAACGCCCGCCCGTGCTCTATCTCATGGTGATCATCGTCATCGTCCGGGCGTGCGGTCTGTTCCGTGCGGTGTTCCGGTACGCCGAGCGCATCACCTCCCACACCCTCGCCCTGCGGATGCAGTCGTTGCTCCGGATCCGCACGTATACGCGGCTGGCGGCCACAACGCTGCTCGGCCGGCGCCGCGGGGATCTGCTCGTGCGCATCGTCAAGGACGTCGAGGCCATCCAGGACCTGATCGTGCGCGTCGCGCTGCCCTTCGCGTCCGCCGGCCTGATCACGTTCGTGGCGTCCATCGCGATGACGATCCTCTCCCCCATCGCGGGCATCGCCCTGTTCGGGTCGGCGATCATCGCGGGCGTGGTCGTGCCGAGGCTCGCCAAGAGGGCCTCCGCCCGCGCTGACGCCGAAACGGTGCCGGCCCGAGGGGAGCTCGCGGATCGGGTCCGGGAGATCAACCGGGCGGCCTTCGACCTGGCCGCCTATGGTGATGCCGAGCGCAGCGCTGCGATGCTGGCGGTCGATGAACGGTTGCGGAACGCCGAGGAGCGGGCCGCGGTCGTCCGTGGCGTCGCGGCCGGCGTCCAGGTGCTGGCCGCCGGTTTCGCGGTGCTGGTCGCGCTGGCGGTCGGCGTACCCGCCGTCGCCAACGGCGACCTCAACCGGGTTGCGCTGGGCACACTCGTGCTCGTGCCGCTCGCGTTGCACGAGGTGCTGTCGACGCTGACGCAGGCGGCGCAGACCCATACCCGGGCGACCGCGGGTCTCGCGCGCGTCACCCAGGTGCTCGAAGCTCCTCCGCTGGGTCGTGGTGATCGTGCGGCAGGGACGGTGGCACCGGTGCCGTCGATCGAGTTGACGGAGGCGAGCGTCGGCTGGCCGGGGTCGGACCCCGTGTTGACCGGTGTCGATCTCCATGTCGGCGCGGGCGAACGGGTGGCTCTCGTGGGGCCGTCCGGTGTGGGCAAGACGACGATCGCCGCGACGCTCATGGGCCTGATCCCTCCGGTCGCCGGTGAGGTCCGGGTCGCCGGCACGATCGGCTATCTGGCCCAGGACGCCCACATCTTCAACACCTCGGTCGCGGAGAACGTGAAGATCGGCAACAAGGACGCGACCGAGGACGACCTGCAGGACGCGCTCCGCCGATCCGGACTCCACATGAATCCGAACCGGATCGTCGGTGAGGAGGGCGCGATGCTCTCCGGTGGCGAGGCGCGGCGCGTGGCGCTCGCGAGGGTGCTGCTCGGGCATCACCAGTGCTGGATCCTCGACGAACCGACCGAGCATCTGGACGCGGAGACCGCGGACGGCCTCATGGCCGACATCTGGGCGGCGTCGGCAGGCGACCCGGTGCTCGTCATCACCCACGATCCCCGCGTCATCGAGCGCTGCGACAGAGTGGTGGATCTGGGCTGAGGTCAGCGCCCGAGGCGTTGTTCGCACCTGCGAGGATGGAGTCATGTTGGTTGCATTTTCTGTTGCCCCGAGCGGGTCCGAGTCCGTGCACGACGCCGTGGCCGCCGCCGTGAAGGTGGTTCGAGAATCCGGCCTGCCCAATCGCACCGATTCCATGTTCACGACCATCGAGGGTGACTGGGACGAGTGCATGGACGTGGTTCGCCGCGCCACCGAAGCCGTCGGCCAGTTCGGGAACCGTGTCTCCCTCGTGCTCAAAGCGGACATTCGCCCCGGGCGGACTGGGGAGATGACCGGGAAGCTCGATCGGCTCGAGGCGGCGCTCGACAACCTCGACAAGGGCTGAGCCACGACACCCCGAGGCGCTCCATCATCCGCGCCCGACGGCGTACGTCTTCGCCTTGCACAGCCCGCGGATGCGCCGGCCTATGTCGATGCCCATGTCGCGACACAGGTGGTGACCTATGCGCGCATCATGCCGGAGGAGTACGTGCGGGATCGGCTCGCCGAGGCTCCTGCGGTGGCCGAGACACTCGAGGTCGAGCTGACCGAGATGCAATCGGCCCTCTCCGACGGACGAGAGCCCTTCCGGCGGCATTGGGTCGCGGAGCGTGCCGGCAGAATCATCGGCATCGCCTGCGCGGGGTGCGGACCCAATGAATGGGAGGAGCGGTTCGATCCGCCGCCGAAGGACATCCCGTTCATGCTGGATCGCCTCTATGTGCGTCCCGAGGAGCACGGGTCCGGCGTCGGGCAGGCGTTGTTCGACACGGCGGTGGGGGACCGATCGGCGTACCTCTGGATCATCCGCAACAACCCCCGGGCCGAACGGTTCTATGTGCGCAACGGATTCGTTCCCGATGGCGCCGCGGGCCCGGCAGGTGGGCCGTGGCTCGGGCGGCCGATGTTTCGGATGGTACGCCGGCGCGGCACCTGAGCCCGCCTGCCGGTCTCACCAACAATGGCGAAACCCCGGCCGGGAGGCGGTTCGCACCGCGCCCAGCCGGGGTTTCGTCGAATCAGTTGTGGCAGATCACAGGACCTCGTAGGTGACGGTCATGACGCCCTGGCTCGTGTCGCCGATCTGCGCGAAGGCAGAGCGGGACAGGTCGAGGCAGCGTCCACCGACATAGGGGCCACGGTCGTTGATCCGCACGATCACGGACTTGCCGTTCTTCGGGTTGGTGACCTTGACCCGGCTGTTGAACGGCAGCGTCTTGTGCGCGGCAGTCATGGCGCTCGGGTCGAACCGCTCGCCGTTGGCGGTCATCTGGCCCTGCCAATAGTTGGAGGCGACACAGCTCGCGCCGTTGGCCGGCGTCAGGTTCTCGCTCCTGCTGGCTGCCGGGGCGGAGGTCCGCTCGGGCGCGGAGCTGGTCCGCGCGCTGGGCGCCGAGTTCGAGGACTTGCCGGTGCCCACCAGGACAACCTTGTTGACAGGCTGCTTCTCCACGCGGGTAGCGGTGCGCTCGTTGCCGACCGCCTCGCGGTTCTCCATGCGCTCGACCCAGACCTCGACGCCCTTGCCGGGCACGCCCTCGGTCTGGACCTTCTCGGTGCCGGCCGGCAGCTCGGAGGTCTTCTTGCGAACGGTCTCGAACGGAATGTCGACCGGCTTGGTGGTCTCCCGGTTCTCCCGCTTGGTGACGGTCACCGTCATGCCCTCGGTGACCGGGGTCTCCAGGCTGGGGTCGGTGTCGTCCTCGGGAGTCAGCTCCACGGCCGCCTCCTTGAGGAGTTCCTCGACCGTGGTGGCCGGGGTGATGAAGTCACGGGACTCACCGGCGACGACCAGCGTCGTCATCTTGGCGGTCTGGATCTCGACCGTCAGGCCCTCACGACCGATCGGCGCGTTGCGGGACGCCGACATGCGGCTCTCGTCGCGGATCGACCGCTCGGCCAGCACCTCGTCCAGGGTCAGAGCCGTGGTCCAGAGGTTTTCCGACTGTCCGTCGATCGTGAGACGAACCTCACGCCCATAGCGGACCGAGATCTGCTGCCCGTCGGTGATCTTCTCGTCGCGACCGGGGGCGACCAGATCGCGCTCCCCGACGATGATGCCCTGCTTGTCGAGGACGTCCCCGACAGTCGAATCCCAGGTGCGGACCGACATGGGCACGCCGTCCTGGCTGACTTCAATATCCTTGGCCAGTGCCTGAGCGGCACCGAAGACACCACCCGAAGCGACCAGGACGCCACCAGCGATTGCCAGAGGAATGACCTTGCGCACTCGTTTCTCCCAACAGTTTCAGGTCCCGATGGATCAGGAGCGATGCATCGGGCGGAACGTCACGAAACGATAAACGTCGGCGCGAGTTTGCCCTAATCGAGCGGTTCATCTGGCAGCACGCACGCGGAACCCTCTGAGCCGCAAACTGTTGCTCACCACGAAGACGGAGCTGAATGCCATGGCTGCTCCGGCGATCATCGGATTCAACAAACCGAGGGCTGCAATGGGCAATGCCGCCACGTTATAGGCGAATGCCCAGAAGAGATTTCCCTTGATTGTCCGCAAAGTCCGGCGCGATAGCCGAACCGCATCCGCCGCCAATCGCAGGTCGTCCCGGACCAGGGTCAGGTCCGCGGCTTCAATGGCCGCGTCGGTCCCCCCGCCCATCGCAATGCCCAGATCAGCCGTCGCGAGGGCAGCGGCGTCGTTCACGCCATCGCCGACCATCGCCACTCGGCGGCCCGCGGCCTGCAGAGCGGCGACCACATCGACCTTGTCCTGTGGCATGACCTCGGCCGTGACGTGGTCGATGCCGACCTCGCGGGCGACCCGCTCGGCGGCGGCGGTGGAATCTCCGGTCAGCAGATGGGGTTCGAGCCCCAGCTCGCGGAACCATCGGATCGCGTCCGCGGCGCCAGGCTTGACCGTGTCGGAGATGTCGAGAAGACCGACGGGTTCATCGTCGATCAGGACGAGGATGCTGGATCGGCCCTCGGCCCGGGCCTCCTGCGCCGCTGCAGCCAGCTCCGCCGGCAGGGTGTCGATGAGTCGACCAACCCGGACCCGGTGGCCGTCGACCGTGGCGTCCACGCCGATGCCCGGGGTGTTGCGGAAGTCGTCAGGAGCAGACAGTGCGAGACCGCGGGACTCCGCGTACGCCACGACCGCCTTCGCCACCGGATGCTCCGATCCCGACTCGGCGGACGCGGCGAGGCGGATCCACTCATGAGCTCCCGCGGACTCGGCAGCCGCGTCACCCGCGTCCCGCCGTCTGTGCGCCACGACCTCGAGTTCGCCCGCGGTGACGGTGCCGGTCTTGTCGAGGACGATCGTGTCGACGGTACGCGTGGATTCCAGGGCCTCCGGACCCTTGATCAGGATGCCTGACCGTGCCCCGCGGCCGGTGCCGACAAGGAGGGCGGTGGGCGTGGCGAGACCGAGAGCACACGGGCACGCGATAATCAGGACCGCGACGGCGGCGGTGAAGGCGAACCCCGCGCCGGCGCCGGCCACGAGCCAGCCGATCAGGGTCACGACGGCCAGGACGATGACGATCGGCACGAACACGGCGGACACTCGGTCCGCCATGCGCTGGGTCTGGGACTTGCCGCTCTGTGCGTCCGACACCAGCCGCGCGATCTGGGCGAGCTGGGTCTCCTCCCCCACCCGCGTGGCGCGCACGACGAGCCGGCCATCGGTGTTGAGACACCCTCCGATCACCGAGTCACCGACCGTGACATCCACGGGCAGGGACTCACCGGTGATCATCGAGGTGTCCACTCCGGAATCCCCGGACACGACCTCGCCATCGGTGGCGATCTTCTCGCCGGGGCGTACGACGAATTCCTCACCGACCCGAAGCTGGTCGATCGGGATGCGGATCTCGACCCCGTCGCGTACCACCGCGACATCCGACGCCCCCAGCGTCAACAGGGACCGCACTGCCTCCCCCGCGGACCGCCGGGATTTCGCCTCGAAATAGCGACCGGTGAGAATGAACGTAATGATCGCCGCGGCGGCCTCGAAATAGATGTTGCCGAATCCGTCACTGCGCGCGAGCGAGAACGTGAATTCGTGCTTCATCCCGATTTCTCCGGCATGGCCGAAGATCATGGCGAAGAGGGACCAGAAGTACGCCGCCAGGCTGCCCATCGAGATCAGCGTGTCCATCGTCGTTGCTCCGTGGCGGAGATTGATCAGAGCCGAGCGGTGGAAGCGCAGACCGCCGAACAGGACAACCGGCGTCGTCAGGACCAGGACGACCCATTGCCAGCCGGGGAACTGCAGGGCGGGCACCATCGAGATCGCCACGACGGGCACCGACAGCACGGCGGACAGGATGAGATCCCGCCGGAGCTTGACGACGGCATCCGGCTTCGCGGGATCGTCCGGCTGTTCGATCCGGGCGTGATAGCCGGTCTTCTCCACGACCGCGATCAGGTCTTCGACAGGGACCGGCTGACGGAGGCTGATGCGGGCCTTTTCGGTCGCATAGTTGACCGACGCCTCGACGCCGTCGACTTTGTTGAGCTTCTTTTCGATCCGCACGGCACAGGACGCGCACGTCATGCCGTCGATGTCGAGCTCGAATGATTCAGGAGGACGGGCCGCTCGGAGGCCCCCGGCGTTGGAAGGGGTGGTGACGGGGTCAGTCATGATCGACTTTCTGGATTGAACTGCTGACCGGCCCTCCGAGGGACCCGAGTTCGGCATCTCGGAGTGGACGGTGGAACAAGTGCGGTGGCCGACCGGTGGGGGCGTACAAACGCCTCGGGTTGGTCAGCATCGCTGCTGCACGGTTGGGCCCATCGGCCCGGGTTGGTGGGCTCAGGCCTCGGCGACGGTGTAATCCCCCGCCTCGGAGACCGCCTCGGTGATCGTCGCGAGCGGCAGCCGCTCCGCGGATTCGACCACCATGGTGCCGCCTTCGAGTTGGACGTTGACGTCAGTGACGCCCTCCAGCGCGGAAACTTCTTCCGCGACGGCGTTCACGCAGTGACCGCAGGTCATGCCGGTGACGGTGTAGTTGGTCGTGGCCATGAAGAACTCCTTCAGGGTTCGGGTTTTCGGCTTGGGGACGACGATGGCGGCCCGGTCAGGATCTCACCAGACGCGCAATCGCGTCACTGGCTTCGGTGATCTTGAGATCCACCTCCTCGCCACCCTGTTCGATGGCGTGGGCCACACAGTGATGGAGGTGTTCATCGAGGAGGTTGAGGGCGACGGACTCCAGGGCTTTGGTGGCCGCGGAGATCTGGGTGAGCACATCGATGCAGTATTTGTCCTCCTCCACCATCCGCTGCAGCCCCCGGATCTGCCCCTCGATTCGTCGCAGACGCTTGAGATGCGCCTGTTTCGTGTCGTGATAGCCGGGGTCGTGAACTGCATTCGCCATGCTGCGACAGTACCCCTAGGGGGTATGAAAAACAAGGCTTGTGGCTCACCTCGGCCCCGATCAGATACTCGCACCCGAGCGCCAGAGTTATGCACAATTCCTGCCCCCATGCCAGCCCGAAGCCCCTGTGTCAAGTGAACAAATTCTGTCTCACCGCCCTGCGACCACCGCGAAAAAAAGATTCCATCCCCAGGCCCGCGACCCCATCACCCCTAGCCAGGACGTCGTTACTCGCGGGTTAACCAAACGATCCACAGATCCATACCCAATCTGCCCACAACCCCACTGGCATGTTCCCCAGCCCATCCACAGGGGCTGTGGATAACCTCTCTTGGCGTGTCGCTCGGGCCGTCCTAGCGTTCGAAGAATCCGCGAGGGCCGCCACCACTGTCGGACCCGCCGTCTAGCGTCGAATCAAGGCCACTGAAGGCAGGAGGGTGCACATTGTCCATCGACTTCAAGGACCTCACCGATGAGCTCGCCGAGGACTCGCCACGCGGAGGCATGGACCGGATGCCGCCCCAGGACAACGACGCCGAACAGGCAGTCCTGGGATCGATGCTGACGAGCAAGGATGCCATCGCGGACGTTCTGGAGACGGTCAAGGCCGAGGACTTCTACCACCCCGCCCACGAATACATCTTCTCCGCGATCCTGGATCTCTACGGCAAGGGCGAGCCCGCCGACCCCATCACCGTGGCGAACGAACTCAACCGGACCGGCATGCTGTCCCGTGCCCGGGGCCCGCTCTATCTCCACGATTTGTACGCCAAGGTGTCCGTCGCGGCCAACGCCGGCTATTACGCCCGGATCGTTCGCGAGAAGGCGATCCTGCGGCGCCTGGTGGAGGCGTCGCTCAAGATTGCCCAGTTGGGGTACGCCGGGGAGGGCGACGTCGGCGACATCGTCGATCGCGCCCAGCAGGCGGTCTATTCGGTCACCGATGGCAGCACCGCGGAGGACTACCAACCGCTGTCGGAGCTCCTTGAGGCAACCCTTGACGAGATGGAGGCGCTCAGCTCGCGATCGGGCGAGATGGCCGGTGTTCCGACGGGCTTCATCGAGCTCGATGAACTGACCAACGGCCTCCATGGTGGGCAGATGGTGATCCTGGCCGCCAGGCCCGCTGTCGGCAAATCGACCCTCGGCCTGGACTTCGCCCGCGCCTGCTCGATCAGGAACGGGATGACGTCCGCGATCTTCTCGCTGGAAATGAGCAAGGTCGAGATCACCATGCGCCTGCTCTCCGCGGAGGCGCAGGTGCCGCTCAACCACATCCGCAAGGGCACGATGAGCGAGGAGGACTGGCAGCGGGTGGCGAACAAGATGGCCACCATCTCCTCCGCGCCACTGTTCATCGACGACTCGCCCAACCTGACGATGATGGAGATCCGGGCCAAGGCCCGTCGGCTCAAGTCGAAGCACGATCTGAAGTTGATCGTCATCGACTATCTCCAGCTCATGACCTCCGGCAAGAAGGTCGAGTCCCGCCAGTTGGAGGTGTCGGAGTTTTCCCGTCAGATCAAGCTGCTGGCGAAAGAACTCAATGTGCCGGTGGTCGCGATGTCGCAGCTCAACCGTGGTCCCGAACAGCGCACGGACAAGAAGCCGATGGTGTCGGACCTCCGTGAGTCCGGTTCGCTCGAGCAGGACGCGGACATCGTCATCCTGCTGCACCGCGAGGACATCTATGACAAGGAGTCCCCGCGCCTGGGCGAGGCCGACTTCATCGTGGCCAAGAACCGCAACGGCCCCACCCGGACGGTGGTCACCGCGTTCCAGGGTCACTACAGCCGGTTCGTCGACATGCAGCACTGATTCCCCAGTCCATCGGCCCGGCCGCACCGAGCGCTTCGGCCGGCATGAGCCGGGTCACAGGGTCACCAGTCGGGCCGGACGGACTTGGGTTCAGCCGGGGGCACGGCCGCGAGAAGTTCGTTGGTGTACGCGGACTCCGGCTCGGCGAACAGGTCTGCTCCCGGTCGATATTCCTGGGTACGCCCGTCGCGCAGCACCAGCACGTCATGGCACATCTGTTCCACGACGGCGAGGTCGTGGGCGATGAACAGATAGGTCAGCCCGAGGTCGCGCTGCAGGTCGGCCAGGAGGTCGAGCACGCGGGCCTGGATCGAGACGTCCAGGGCCGAGGTGGACTCGTCCAGGATGAGCACGGCCGGGTCGAGGGCGAGAGCCCTCGCGATGGACACCCGTTGTCGCTGGCCACCCGAGAGTTCGTGGGGGTGCCGGTCGGCGTACTCGTCCCCCAACCCGACCAGATCGAGCAGTTCCTTCACGCGCGCGCGACGACCGTCCGGGCCACCGGCCAGGCGATGCACCCGCAGCGGCTCGTCAATGATTCCGCTCACCCGGCTCCGCGGGTCGAGCGAGGCGAACGGGTCCTGGAACACCATCGCCACCCGCCGACGGATGTCCCGGCGCCGCAACCAGGGCACGTGCAGCAGATCCACGTCCCGGCTCGCCCGGCCGGCGCCCGGATCGTGGTGCAGGGTCGCCGTACCGGCGGCGGCTGGGACCAATCCGGTGAGGGCGTTGGCGATCGTCGATTTTCCGGAGCCGGACTGCCCCACGAGACCGAGGGTCTGTCCGCGGCGGACGGTGAACGACACATCGTCCACGGCCGTGATCGTGCGCCCGCGGGGCGCGCGGAACGTGACCGACAGATGGTTCACGGTGAGCACGGGTACGCCATCCCCGGGCGGTGCGGGCCGCTTCTTCCCGAGCGCAGGCCGGGCGGCGAGGAGCTCGCGGGTGTAGTCGGTGCGCGGTTCGGCGTACAACTGCCGGGCCGGGGCCTGTTCGACGACCCTGCCCTCGCGTAGCACCGTGACGTCGTCGGCGACCCGGCCGATCACGCCGAGGTCGTGGCTGATCCACACGACCGCGGTGCCGGTCCGCTGCTGCAGTGCCTGCACGAGCTCGACGACCTGCTTCTGCGTGGTCACGTCGAGCGCGGTGGTCGGCTCGTCGGCGATGAGCAGTTGTGGATCGCAGGCCAGGGCGATCGCAATCATCACGCGCTGGCGCTGACCGCCGGAGAGCTGATGGGGATAGGACCGCAGCTTCGTCCCGGGGTCGGGCAGTCCGACGGCCTCGATCAACTCGCCGGCCCGCGAGATCGCCCTGCCGCGCGACATCGCGCTGTGGGCCTCCAGGCTCTCGGTGATCTGCCGCTCCACCGTGAGCAGGGGGTTCAGGGAGGTGGAGGGGTCCTGGAACACGAACCCGATCTGTGACCCGTGCACCCGTCGCAGCCGTGCAGCGCCGGCCCCGACGAGCTGGGCCTCGCCGAGCAGGCTGGAGCCCCGTACGCGTGCCCCGGGGGCGTCCAACAGGCCGGTCGCGGCCAGCACCGTCATGGACTTGCCCGAACCGGACTCCCCGACCAGACCCAGCGTCTTGCCGGGCTCGACGGTGAACGAGACGTCCTGCACGATGTGCCGGCGCCCGATGTGGACGTTCAGGCCCTGCACGCTCAGCACCGGCGTCGCAGTCGTGGTCCTCGTGGCGCTCATCGGCGGATCCTCGTCTCCATGAGGCTGCGCTGACGGGGATCGATGACGTCGCGGAGACCGTCACCGAGCAGGTTGAAGCCCAGCACCGTGACGAAGATCGCCGCCCCCGGGAACACGCTCATCCACCACGACTGGAACAGGAAGGCCTGGGCGTCGAAGATCATCCGGCCCCAGGACGGCTGGGGCGGCTGGATGCCCAGCCCGAGGAACGACAAGGTGGCCTCGGACAGGATCGCGAACGCCAACGACACCGAGGTCTGGACGACGATGGGCCCGGAGATGTTGGGCAGCACCCGGCGCAGGAGGATGAACCCGTGCCCGGTGCCCATCGTGCGCGAGACCTGCACGAACGGCTCCACGCTCACCGACAGCGTGCTGGCCCGCGACACCCGGGCGAAGATCGGCGTGTAGACCACGCCCACCGCCACCGTCGTCGTCCACAGCCCGGGCCCGAGGATTGCGATGATCGCCAGTGCCAGCAGCACGACGGGGAAGGCGAACAGCACATCCACCAGTCGCATCAACACCGTGTCGACGAGGCCACCGACATAACCGGCGACCACACCGATGATCACACCGACAGTCAGGGAGAAGGCGACCGACATCAGCGCCACCTGCATGGACACCCGGGTCCCGGCGAGGACACGGGAGAAGATGTCGCGGCCGAGTTCGTCGGTGCCGAACCAGTGCTGCGCCGACGGCGGTTGCAGTGCGCGGGAGATGTCGGTGGCATTGATGCCATAAGGGGCGATCGACGGTCCGGCGAGGGCTGCGACCAGCACCGCGAGCAGGACGATCACGGCGGCGACCGTCACGGGATTGTGCGCGAGAATCCGCCATCCGGGGAGTCTCTTCTCCGCCTTGTTCTCCGTCGTCATCGGATTGTTCTCCGTCATCGCCTGCTCACCCCACCCGGATCCGTGGATCGACGAGGGCACTGAGCAGGTCGACGAGGAAGTTGATCAGCAGGAACAGCCCGGCGATGAAGAGGATCGCACCCTGGATCACCGGATAGTCGCGCGCGTTGACCGAGTCGAGGACCAACCGGCCGAGCCCCGGCCAGGCGAACACCGCCTCGACGACGATCAGCCCCGACATGATCGTCGCCATCTGGATGCCGGTGATCGTGAGGATCGGCAAGGTGGCGTTGCGAAGGATGTGGCGCCGGAGCACGACGTGGGCCGCCAAGCCTTTGCTGCGCGCGGTCCGGACGTGACCGGTGGAGACGACGTCGAGCACGGCCGCCCGGACATACCGGGTGAGGATCGCCGCCGAGACCAACGCCGCGGTGGACGCGGGAAGGATCACGCTGCGTACCCATCTCGCCGGATCCTCCCCGAACGACACATAACCCGACGACGGCAACCAACCGAGGTTGGCCGAGAACAGCAGGATCAACAGGACACCGAGCCAGAAGTCGGGGATCGACACGCCGAACTGGCTGGTCACGCGCACGATCGCGTCGGTCACCCGACCCTCGCGCAGCGCTGCCCACGTGCCGGCGGGGATGGCGATCAGCAGCGCCACCACAACCGCGGTGATCCCCAGCGAGAGAGACGCGGGCAGGCGGTCGAGCAGCATGACCGTCACCGGCTGACCGCTGCGGAAGCTCACCCCCAGATCGCCGGTGACCACCCCGCCGACATAGCCGAAGAACTGTTCGACCGGCGGCCGGTCCAGGCCGGACGCGGCCCGCAGCGCCTGATAGGCCTCCTCGGTGTAGCGGGTGCCGAGCGCGATCCGCACCGGATCGCCAGGCACCAGCTGCAGCATGAGGAACACGACGATCATGACGCCGAACAGCACGATCAGCGAATAGCCGATCCGCCGCAGCGTGAAAGCCACCAGCGGGTGGCGCAGGAAGCCGGGCATCAGCCCTGCAGGCCCGCCTCGCGGAATCTGATCGCGGCGTCGGTGCGGGTTTCATAGCCGCTCACGTCGTTGCGCCACGCCTGCAGGACCGCAGGGTTGTACAGGTAGATATAGCTGCACTCGTCGGCGATGAGCCGGGCTGCCTCGCCATAGATCTCCTTGCGCCGCTCCTGGTCGGTCTCGCCGGCGCCCTCGTCGAGGAGCTGGTCGACGCGCGGGTTGGCGTACCCCTGATGGTTGTTCGCCCCGGTCGAGTGGTGCTGGTTGTAGTAGAAGTCGTTCGGGTCGATGTTGCCCAGCCAGCCGAGCATGAGCATGTCCCACTCGCCGGCGGACTGCCGATCCAGCCAGGTGGCGAAGTCCACGGTCTCGATCCGCACGTCGAAGCCGAGCGGCTCGAGCACGTCCGCGAGGATCTGCCCCACAGCGACGGTCTCCGGGTATTCACCAGTGGCCATGAAACGGACCGGCCCACCCTCGACACCGGCCTCCGACAGGAGTTGCCGTGCGCGATCGAGATCGGTGCTGAACGGCGTGTGCTCGACGAACCAGGTGCTCTCCTGGGGGATCGCGAGCTGGTTCTCCACCGCGGTCCCGAAGCTGACGGCCTGGACGATCGCGGAGCGGTCGATGGCGTACGCGATCGCCTGGCGCGCCTCGAGTGTGCTCCAGGGCTCGCTCGCCTGATTCATGGTGATGTACCAATAATCGGACGAGGGCACGTTGCCGACCGTCACACTGGCGTTGGCCTCCAGCGGCTGCAACTGCTGGGGCTCGAACGAGTCGGTCCAGTGGATCTCCCCGTTGGTGAGCGCGGTCTGGGCGGTGTTGCCCTCGCTGATGAAGCGGAACGTCACGCCACCCAGATCGGGCGCCCCGCCCCAGAACTCGGGGTTTGCTTCCAAGGCAATCGACTCGCCGGCGGCATAGTTCTGGACCTTGAACGGTCCTGTGCCGATCGGTGCGCGGGTGATCTCCCCGCTCTCCACGTTGGCCCTGTTGACGATCGCCATGCCCTTGTAGCCGCCGAGGCTCGCCAGCAGGTTCGCGGACGGCTGGGACACGGTGATGACGACCGTCCGGGGATCCGGCGCCTCGATCGATGCCACTGCGGTGAGCCGATAGGAGTTCGCGAGCTCCTCATCGATGATGCGCCGCAGCGAATAGACGACGTCCTCCGACGTGAACTCCGAACCGTCATGCCACGTCACGCCCTCGCGAAGCGTGAACGTCCAGGTCAGTTCGTCGTCGCTGGTCTCCCACGATTCGGCGAGGGCCGGCTGCATCTCCAGGTCCTCATCGGGCTCGACGAGGGTGTCGAAGACGTTCTCGAGGACCTGGAAGGAGAAGTACGCCGTCGTCTTGTGCGGGTCGAGCTGATCGGGCTCGCCCGCGATCGCGGCGGTCAGGACGGCACCGGCGGCGCCGCCACCTTCGCCCCCCTCACCGAGGTCCACCCCCTCACCGGGCGAGCATCCGACGGTGCCGAGCGTGAAGCCGGCAACGCCCAGGGCTGCGACGGATTGGAGCAACGTGCGGCGGGACAACATCATCGGGGTCCTGTCCGTGGGGGTTTAGCGGTTTATCCACACTAAGCGAACCGCCCTGGTGGCGACCGCTTCCCCGCGTCCCGGGCGCGAACTGTGACGCGATCGATATTGATCGACCGAACGAGTGGCAATCCACGTCACGGCGACTCTTATGCTCGCCCCATGACACGGGAACAGCGCCTGGTCCTGGCGATCGCCATCCTCGGCTCGTTCGTGTCCTTCCTCGACGGGACGCTCGCGAACGTCGCGCTCCCGGCGATCCGCGCCGAGCTGGGTGGCGGACTGAGTGCGCAGCAGTGGATCGTGGATGCGTACCTCATCACCCTCGGCGCCCTCATCCTCATCGCCGGCGCGCTGTCGGACACATTCGGGCGGCTCGGGGTTTTCCGGGCGGGCCTGATCGGCTTCGGCATCACGTCCGCCGCGATCGCCCTCGCTCCCAGCGTCGAGCTGTTGATCGTCTTCCGTGCTCTGCAGGGTGCGGCCGGCGCGCTCCTGGTCCCCAGCTCGCTCGCGCTGATCATGGCCAACTTCCGCGACGCGGCGCAGGCCCGTGCGATCGGGTCGTGGACCGGCTGGACTTCGGTCGCCTCGCTGGCCGGCCCGGTCATCGGCGGCGGGTTCATCGACCTGCTGTCCTGGCGCGCGGCGTTCGGCATCAACCTGGTCCCCATCGCGGTCGCGTTGGTGCTGTTGTCGAAGCTGGAGCAGCGGGACGTACGCCGGCCGCACGCTGCGGTGGACTTTCCCAGCGCGGTCCTGGTGGTCGCGGGGCTCGGCGGGGTGGTGTTCGCGCTGATCGAGCAGGCCCGGTTCGGCTGGGCGAACCCGATCATCTGGGTGCCGCTGGCCAGCGGTGCAGCCGCGCTCGTGGCGTTCGTCCTTCGCCAGGCTCGCGTGCCGCACCCGATCATGCCGCTCGGGCTGTTCGGCGCCCGCAACTTCTCCTGGGGCAACGTGGCGACGGTGTTCGTCTATGCGGCGCTGTACCTCTCCGGCTTCCTCATCGTCGTCTATCTCCAGCAGTCGGCAGGATTCGGCGCCACCGCCGCGGGGCTCGCGCTCATCCCGTCCTCGATCGCGTTGATCCTGCTGTCCTCGACCGTCGGGCGCCTCGCCGGGCGGTTCGGTCCCCGGCCGTTCATGACGCTCGGCCCGCTGCTGATGGGCGCGGGTTTCCTGCTCATGCTGGCGATCCGCGAACCGGTCAACTATTGGACCCAGCTCCTGCCCGGCGCGGTCGTGTTCGGCCTCGGGCTCGCCACCACGGTCGCCCCACTGACCTCGGCGATTCTCGGCGCCGTCGAGACCGAGCGATCGGGCATCGCGTCCGCGGTGAACAATGCGGTGTCCCGGATCGCCGGTCTGGTGGCGGTGGCGTTCGTCGGCGTGATTGTGGGCGTACGCCTCGACCTCGCCGGCCTTCATCGCGGCCTGATCGTCTGCGCCGGTCTCAGCATCCTCGGCGGGGTGGTGTCGTGGATCGGCATCCGCAGTCACGCGGGGCCGCGCCTGCACAACTAGTTGACCGTCCACGGCCGGCCTTTTCAGCGTCGCATGGTGAAGCGGGTGTGACGGATGGGTGTGCGGGTGGGGTCGTGGCCGCGGGGTGGAATGACCTGAGGGAGTTGGTCGGGTCCGAGGCGGACATGCCAGCGGTCGGGGTGATCGTCATCCCACGCGTGGTGGCGGCCCGGCTCGCAGCGGCGGTGATGTCTCGGGCACAACAGGACCAGGTTGGGCAGGGCGGTCGGCCCGTGGGCCCACCAGGGCTGGATGTGGTGGACCTCGCACTCGACCGGTCCCCGATCACAGCCGGGGAAGACACAGCCCCGGTCCCGGGCCACCACCGCAGCGCGGAGCTGGGGGTTGACCAGTCGCTCGGTGCGCCCGACATCGAGCGGGATGCCATCGGCGTTGAGCACGATCGGGGTCAGGTCACAGTCGCAGGCCAACCGGCGGGCCTCGCGGGCACTGATGCACCCCCCGGAGCCGAGCACCATCTCACCCAGACCCCGCATCAGGTCCGCCAGGTGCAGGAAGACATGCAGGCGGGGCCGGTCCCCGCCATGCATCGGCGCCTGCCGGTGGGTCTGATGGGCACGCACCACCGCCATCAACGCGTCGGCAAGGAGCAGTTTCTTGTCCCGGGGTGGCTGCTCAACCCCCTCGGCATCGTCCAGGTGACGCTTCCACGCCGATTCGGCATGGGCGTTGAGGATCGCGGCAAGCTCTTCACCATCGGCGATCGGAAGCTGGCCCTTGATATGCATCGCCCCATGACCATCATCCGACAAACGCAGCCCCCGATTCCGGCGGGCCCGCGCCTCCTCACGGGCCAAGCGCTCACCAAGGATCTCATCGGCCCGCTCGGGCGCCTCATGCTCCAAGATCCGCCAACCCGCCATCGCCAGCTCAGCGGGATCCAACGTCGCGGCCAACTCGACCAACGATGCCTCGCACCGCCCCAGCACCTGCGCGCCCAGATCATCGGGCAGCTGGCCCAACGCACGCGCGATCGCCGACGCCTGCGCATCCGACACCACCCCCGCAGCCTCCGCCGCCAGCAGCCGCGGATAAGCACCCCGGCGCACCGCCTCCGTGACCAGCACCCGGCAACGCTGCAACGTATGCCCATGATCACGATGCAAGATCTCAGCCGGCACACAGCGAGCCACATTCTCAGCCGCCTCACGCGCCACCATCGCCCGGATCGCAACCCCACGCGCAGCAGCCAGCAACCACACCGCCCGATCAGCCGCACGCACCAACTCCAGCACCCCGGCATCACTCACCAAGTCCAGGTCCACCGCGCCCGCGACATCAGCACCCAAGACATCAGCACCCGCGACATCAGCACCCAAGACATCAGTGACCAAGGCAGTCACCCACCCGATCACCTCACCCAACCCAGCACGGCCGACCCTGTTCTCCATACCCCCAGTCAACCCACCAGGTCCGACACTTTTCGATCAAAAGACCGATTCCCCGCCCGGAACCTTCCGGTTTGTCCTGACTCGTTCGCCCCGCGAGCGCCGCGCGGACCGTTAACGCACGCCAACTTGAAGTTCTGAAATGGATCGTGGATGGCTGTCCCGCTCAGGTAATGACCGACACGACCTATAAGACAACAGCGGTGGCTTTGCAGGTGCGACGCCTGGTGACAGTGTCGAAGAGCGGTGGTCACTGGAGGGCGGAGGCGACGGAAGCAGGCCGACACTTCGTCAAGCACGAGGCTTATCCCACCGGGCACTGGCCTGTCACGCCCGGCTCGCCGCGCGCGATACCGGCGCAACAGCAACTGGCCGCTCAAGAGTGGCTGGAATGGGGCGAAGACACACCTCAAGCGAAACGACCCGCTGCACCATCGTCTCGCCATGCCACCCGACCCTCAGCCCGACCCGAGCGCCCTCAAGCCATTCATGCGCGGGCTGTCTCCATACGGCCCTGAAAGCAGTTCCTGGCGATGACCGCTGGAGCACAAGCCGTCGCATCGACGTCGACCGCCACCGACAGGCGTCACGAAACTCGGGAGTGAACCCAGGAGCCATCCGGCTGGCCAACGCGCTGCGGATCCTCGGTGACAGGCTGTCCTACAGTTCGGACCCATCGGCGCGCGTTTGGCGGCCTTCGAGGAGTCCCGTGCGCTGTACGCCCGCCGCGGTGAGGACCACCTGGTCGGTCAGCTGGACTCCCAGATGTCGTATGTCCACTTCCGACGCGGAGACCTGACCATGGCCATCCAGCTCGCCGAGGACGGCCTCGCGATGGGCCGCCGTCATGCGGATCAGTGGGCCATCGCGATGTGCACGACGATCCTCGGGCACTTCCGGTTGGCGCTCGGCGACGCCTACGACCGGCCTCGTCGGCCGACGTGCAGACCGGGCGTCGCCTCAGGTCGATCAGGGATCCCGGTCGGCTTCGTCCTTCCGCTTGGTTTCGGGTGATACACCCGTCTGTGCCAGCGTCGCCCCGGAGCGCAGGATGTGCGCGTCGGAGAACCGCTCGGCGTACTCCTCCTCCGCCACCGACCGCCGATCGAACTCGGCGTC
>DUOB01000088.1 GCA_012839035.1 Propionibacterium sp. | reverse complement strand
AGATTCGGGTGTGATCGGTCGGGATCGAGTGGACCGTACGCCGGTCGGGTCCCCCATTGCCTCAGTCATTCGGCCGCGGGTCGGCGGGGGAGCGGTGATCGCCACCGAATCCGGCATCTCGTTGGCACGGGCGGACGATCTGTCCGATCTGACTCCTGCGGTGCGGCTCTTCGAGGACGAGGGATTGCGGACCAACGAGGGGGGATGCGATCCACAGGGACGGTTCTATGTGGGCACGATGGCCTATGACCGAACCGAGGGCGCCGCGTCGATCCATCGCTGGGACGGCCCGGGCACGGAGCCTGTGACCGTGCTCTCGGGTGTCACGACCTCGAACGGCCTCGAGTGGAGTCCGGACGGGACGCGGGCCTATTACAACGACACGCCCACGCTCACCGTGTGGGCGTTCGACCACGATCCTGCGACGGGGCTGGGGGAGCGGCGACCCTGGGTGCGGATCGACGAGGACGCCGGGCGACCCGACGGGCTCTGTGTCGACGCGGAAGGCGGCGTCTGGGTCGCGCTCAACAAGGGGTCAGCAGTGCATCGCTATGCCTCGGACGGAACGTTGAGTGCGGTCATCGAGGTGCCGGTGCGTCAGGTGACTGCCTGCGCGTTCGGCGGGGCCGACCTCGATCAGCTCTTCATCACCACGTCACGGGAGAACCTCGCCGCTGATGAGGAACCGGCCGCCGGATCGGTCTATGTCGCGCGACCGGGAGTGCGGGGACTCGAGCCTCGGCCGTTCGGCGGCTGAGGGGACCCCGGGGTCCCGTGGGGGCGCCTCGGGTCAGTGTCCGTAGCCCGGGATCAGCTCGCGTTCGCGACGATAGAAGTCCATCCGGGTCAGCAAGGCTCCGGCAAATTCGTCGACGAGATAGGTGGTCCGCGGATGCAGCTGCAGAGCGGAGATCGGGACGTTGGCCGTGAGGCTGCCCTCGATCCCGGCGTGAACCGCATGGGCCTTGCCGGCACCGGTGGCAATGAGAACGAGTCGGTCCGCTTCGAGGATGGTGCCGATGCCCTGGCTGAGCGCGAGGAGCGGGACGTCCTCGGGGTCGTCATCGAAGAACCGTGCGTTGGCCTCGACCGTCTGCTGGGTCAGCGCCACGATCCTGGTGCGCGAGGCGAAGGAAGAGGTGGGTTCGTTGAAGGCGATGTGGCCGTTGTGGCCGACGCCGAGGATCTGCAGGTCGATGCCCCCGGCAGCGCTGATCGCCGCCTCGTAATCGGCACATTCCGCAACCAGATCCGCAGCCTTGCCGTTGAGGACGCGGAGCTGGGCCGGATCCAGATTGCAGGGCTTGATCACGTGCTCATCCAGGAAGGCCCGATAGGACATTGGATGCGAGCCGGCGAGGCCCACATATTCATCAAGCGCGAAGAACCGAACCGCTGACAGGTCCAGCTCACCGGTGGACACCCGGCGCGCCAGCTCGGCATAGATCGGCACCGGCGACGAGCCGGTCGCCAGTCCAATGACCGCGTCCGGCCGCTCGGCGACGCGCTCAGCGATCAGATCCGCGGCAAAGCTGCCGAGGGAGTCCACTTCATCCTGGATGATGATCCGCATGGACACTCCGTCCTCGAACATGGTCAGCGGCGAGTCCCCTGACGCCAAGCTCGCACTCGTTTTCCCGCATGCTAATGCCGAGTGTGGATACTGCCTTGTCAGCTTCCTGTTGTCCGGAACGTCACTGAACGTTGAGCCCTCGTTGGCGGCCCCGGGACAGATCATGAACTGCGCCACGAGGGCCTTGGCCCACGCTGCGTAGCCGGCCGAGGTCAGGTGCATCCCGTCCCGGCGAACATCTCCCGTTCAAGAGGGCAGATGCCTCGGCTGGAGGCAAAGGTGACGTTGTCGCAACCGGCGACGATGCGGGCTGTCTCCGCATCCATTTCGCGCGCGCGGCGGTCGAGGAATTCCGCCAGCGGATGGGGCAGGTGCGGATAGTCCCGGAGACCGGGAATGCCTCCGACCAGGACGTGACGGTTGCGGACTGCGAGGTCCTGAATGGCAGCGGCCATGTCGATGCTCCAGTCGTGGAGGCTCTCCCCACCGATGGCATCGCTCGTCCCCGCCATCAGCACCACCAGGTCATGGTCATTCGCCGCCTGCGGGATCATGTGGTGGCGGATGAAGCGCACCGTCGATCCGTGCGCGCGGCGGACTGTCCAATCGACCTGTCGGCCCAGTTTGTCCCGCAGCTCCGCGGCCAGGGCCTCCGCAATTCCGGTGTGGTGAGGGGTGCTGGCCCCGACAGCAGTGGACTCGCCCAGGACGGCCAGGCGAAAAGCGGGGCGACCGGGACCGGGCACGGTCCCGTGGTCCTGGGCATGAGGCTTCGGAGCCAAGGGCCGCCGGGCACGCAACCAGACACTCTGTGCCGCCAGCAGAGGGGCTTTCCACAGGCTCACGGTGGTCATGTCGCGTGAACGTGTGTGCACTGCGAATCACCTCGGTCGAGTGGGACGGGTCCGCTCCGGAATCTCTGTCTCAAGGGTGTTCCGAGCGACTCGTCGAGGCGAGTGCCAAGTCGGCGTAGGCTTCCGAGATTCTTGAGATCTACTATAAAACATCTCACCAGAAGTGGAACCGTTTGACCAGTATCGGAAACTTCCAGGCTCGCATACTGGATAATTCCGGATTGGCAATCGTGCCGCGGGGCGGAACATCCTGGGAAAGCTCAGACACTTGGTGGAGCGTCGGGAAAAGGGCACCCCGCCACGGCGGAGTGCCCTTTCCGACGGCTGGAATGAGCCCGGTGTCAGAGACCGAGGGACGCCTTCAGCTTGCGGCGATAGGCGTGCAGCAGCGGCTCGGTATATCCGGAGGGCGACTTCGTGCCCTGCAGGATGAGATCCCGTGCGGCGCACCAGGCGATGCTGTCGGTGAAGTTCGGTGCCATGTTCTGATAGAGCGGGTCACCGGCGTTCTGCTGGTCGACGACGGGGGCCATGCGCTTCAGCGAGTCGAGCACGAACTCCTCGCTCACGATGTCATGGCGGATCCAGTTCGCGATCAGTTGCGAGGAGATCCGGCAGGTCGCCCGGTCCTCCATGAGATCGATGTCGTTGATGTCCGGCACCTTGGAGCAGCCCACGCCCTGGTCGATCCAGCGGACGACATAGCCGAGGATCGACTGGCAGGAGTTGTCGATCTCGTTCCGCTTCTCGTCCTCGGTCCAGTCCGTGTTCGGCGCGACCGGGATCGTCAGGATGTCCTCCAGCTTGGCCCGGGCCCCACCGGAACGCAGCTCGTCCTGGATCGCCTTGACATCAACCCGGTGATAGTGGGTCGCGTGCAGGGCAGCACCGGTCGGCGAGGGCACCCAGGCGGTGCTCGCGCCGGCCTTCGGCTGGCCGATCTTCTGCTCGAGCATCTCCGCCATCAGCTCGGTCATGGCCCACATGCCCTTGCCGATCTGTGCCTTGCCCGGCAGACCGTGACGCAGGCCCGTGTCGACGTTCCAGTCCTCATAGGTGGTCATCCACGTGGCGCTCTTCATCTCCGCCTTGCGGATCATCGCGCCGGCCTCCATGGAGGTGTGGATCTCGTCGCCGGTGCGGTCGAGGAAGCCGGTGTTGATGAACACGACACGGTCGATCGCCTGCTCGATGCACGCGGACAGGTTCACCGTCGTGCGGCGCTCCTCGTCCATGATGCCCACCTTGAGCGTGTTCTCCGGCAGGCCCACGACCTCCTCGACCGCCGCGAACAGCTCGGTGGTGAAGGCAACCTCGTCCGGACCGTGCTGCTTCGGCTTGACGATATAGATCGAGCCGGTGCGGGAGTTGCGCTTCTCGTTGTCCTCCGCCAGTCCGGGGATCGCGCACAGCGAGGTGACCAGGGCGTCGAGGATGCCCTCCGGCATTTCGTCGCCCCGGGAGTCGAGCACGGCCGGGTTGGTCATCAGATGACCGACATTGCGCACGAACATGAGCACACGACCCGGCAGCCGAACCTCGCCACCGTCCGGCGCGGTCCACGTGCGATCCTCGTTGAGCACACGGTCGAACGTCTTGCCGCCCTTGGTCATGTGCTCGGACGCGGTGCCCTCGTTGAGCAGCAGCCAGTTGCGATAGCCGACCACCTTGTCCTCGGCGTCGACGGCCGCGACGGAGTCCTCGAGGTCCATGATCGCGGTGATCGCGGCCTCGACCACGATGTCCTTGACCCCGGCCTTGTCCGTGGACCCGATGGTGTCCTCGGCGTCGATGACAATCTCGACGTGCAGCCCATTGTTCTTCAGCAACACGGCGCTGGGGGAGTCGGCGTCGCCGGAGAACCCGGCGTACTTCTCCGGGTCCTTGAGGCCCACGGTCTCGCCGCCGGACAGGGTCGCGAGGAAGCGCTCACCCGCCGCGTACTTCGTCACGTCCGCATGCGAACCCGATTCCAGCGGGGCCGCGGTGTCGAGGAGCTCACGGCCCCAGGCGATGACCTTGTCGCCGCGCACCTTGTTGTAGCCTTGGCCGCGCTCGGCCCCGCCCTCGTCCGGGATGGCGTTCGTGCCATAGAGCGCGTCATAGAGCGAATGCCACCGCGCATTGGCCGCGTTGATGGCAAAGCGACGATTCAGGATGGGGACGACGAGCTGCGGCCCGGAAACCTCGGAAATCTCGGTGTCGACGTTCTGGGTGCCGACCGTGAAATCCGCGGGCGGTTCGACGAGATAGCCGATCTTCTTGAGGAACGCCACATAGTCGTCCATGTCGGGCGCTCCCGGGTTGGCCCGGTGATATTCATCGATCCGGTGCTGGAGGTCCTCGCGGATCTGCAGCAGCTCGGCGTTGCGTGGAGCGAAACGGGCGAATACGTCGGTGAACCCCTGCCAGTACGCTTCCGGATCGACGTCGGTCTTGGGCAACGCCTCGTCATTGATGAAGTCGACCAAGATCTTGTCGACCTGCAGGTCGCCGATCTTCACACGTTCGGTCATCGAGCAAATCTCCTGTTCATTCGGTCTGCAGCCGGACACAGGCTAGTGCCTCCGCAGCGAGTGCGCAGCACCCGTGACCGCACAGCCTATCGGGCAGTGCGCGGACAAGGGTGTCGTCCGAAAAGCCCACGCGTTTCCTGGAACAACTGGACGGCTGTCGGGGTTGGGCTGGACATGGAGTTGCAGTTCGAGCAGACGTACGCCGACGCCGTGCCCCCGTTGTCGATGCCCTGGCGCGCAGCCCAGGCCCCGACCCCCGAACTGGTGGTGCTCAATGCGCCGCTTGCGCGTGAATTGGGCCTCGATCCCGCCGAACTCCGGTCCGAGCAGGGGGTCGCGCTGCTGGTCGGCCAGGTGCCGGAGGACGTACCCACGGTCGCGCAGGTCTATGCGGGTCACCAGTTCGGGGGCTATTCGCCACGGCTCGGTGACGGCCGCGCTCTGTTGCTGGGCGAGGTGATCGATGTCCACGGGCGGCGCAGGGACCTGCATCTGAAGGGGTCCGGTCGCACCCCGTTCGCCCGCGGCGGCGACGGCAAGGCGGTCATCGGGCCGATGCTGCGCGAGTATCTCATCTCCGAGGCCATGCATGCCCTCGGCATCCCCACGACCCGTTCCCTCGCGGTCGTGCGCACCGGCGAGACCGTGCTGCGCGAGGGGCCCCAGCCGGGTGCCGTCCTGAGCCGAGTGGCGGCGAGCCATCTGCGGGTGGGGACATTCGAGTACGCCGCCGCGCTGCGCCGCGGCACCGGGGGCGCCCCCACGGGGGAGGTCGACGCCGATGATCCGCTGCGGCTGCTCGCCGACTATGCGATCGACCGGCACTATCCGGAGATCAGGGAATCCGTGGGGAGCGGTGACAATTCCTATCTGGAGCTTTTCCGGCGGGTGATGCGCGCCCAGGCCGCGCTCATCGTGGACTGGATGGGCGTCGGCTTCATCCACGGGGTGATGAACACCGACAACATGACGATCTCCGGCGAGACCATCGACTATGGGCCGTGCGCGTTCATGGACGCATTCGATCCTGCCACCGTGTTCAGCTCGATCGACTCCGGCGGGCGCTATGCCTATGGCAATCAGCCGGCGATGGCCCAGTGGAATCTGGCCCGATTCGCCGAGGCGCTGCTCCCGCTGCTGGCCCCGGACCAGGAGGTCGCGGTCGAACTCGCAACGGAGGTGCTGACGGAGTTCGGCGTTCTCTACAACGAACTGGCGCTCGAGCGGCTCAGCGCCAAGATCGGACTCGTCGAGCCCGACACCGCGCTCGTCGGGGAACTGCTCGGGTTGCTGCAGCGGGACCGGGTCGACTTCACCAACTTCTTCCGCGCGCTGGCGGCCGACACCGCCGGGGAGCTGTTCACCGACCGGGCAGCGTTCGACTCATGGGCCGAGCGGCGCGCCGCGAAACTGCCTGCAGATCCGGCGGCTGTTCGCCGTGGGATGGACGCGCTCAACCCGGCGTACATTCCGCGGAACCACAAAGTCGAGGAGGCCCTGCTGGCAGCGACCTTCGGGGATCTGGCGCCCTTCGAGCGATTGCTCGGCGCGGTGCAGACCCCCTTCGAGGTGCGGGCCGGGCTCGAGGATCTCGCCGAGCCCGACCCGGACGGCGGCCGCGGCTTCCGGACGTTCTGCGGAACCTGACCGGCGCGTTGTGTCGCCGAGACTCTCAGAACACCGCCTTGCCGCCGGTGACGCCGATGACGGTCCCGGTGACATAGGAGGCCTCGCGTGGACTCGCGAGATAGACGAACGCTCCGGCGAGCTCGGCCGGCTGACCGGCACGGCCCAGGGGCGTGTCGCTGCCGAATCCCGGCATGCTGTCGCCGCCCTTGGTGGCAGGCTGCAGTGGCGTCCAGATGGGTCCCGGCGCGACCGCATTCACCCGGATGCCCTTCGGGCCGAGCTCCGCGGCGAGGTTGGCCGTGAAGTTGTTGATCGCCGCCTTCGTGGAGGCATAGTCGCTGAGCGACACCGAGGGATCATAGGCCTGGATCGAACTCACGTTGATGATGCTCGACCCCTTGTGCAGGTGGCACATCGCCTCCTGGGTGACCCAGAACAGGGCATAGAGGTTGGTCTTGAACACCCGGTCCATCTGCTCGGTCGTGACGCTCGCGAGGCCCTCCTCGCGGCGCGCCCATTGATAGCCGGCGTTGTTGACGAGGATGTCCAGGCCGCCGAGCTGGGCGGTCGCGTCATGGACCATGCCCCGCGCAGCGCTTTCCTGGGTCAGGTCCGCGGGCACCAGGACACACTTCCGCCCCGCCTGTTCGACCCAGCGCTTCGTCTCCTCGGCGTCGGGCCGCTCCGCCTCGAGATAGTTGATCGCGACATCGCACCCTTCCCGCGCGAAGGCGATCGCCACGGCACGACCGATGCCCGAGTCCCCACCGGTGATCAGGGCCTTCAGCCCCTCCAAGCGGTTGTTGCCCACCCACGACTCCTCGCCGTGATCGGGCACCGGGGTCATTTCCGCGGTGAGGCCGGGTGGCTGCTGTTGCTGTTCGGGGAAACCGCCTTCGTCGTTGACCATGGCGGCAGCGTCGCGTTCGACTTTCTGGTGGTCGGTCATGGGATCGTCCCTTCAGTCAGTGTGTGCTGGTGTGTCAGTGTGTGCTGGTGAGTCAGGGCTTGCTTCGTGGGGTCCTGGTGGTTGGTGACGATTCCGTCGGGGTCGGGGATCGCCGCCGCGACGGAGAAGTTCGGCCTCCGCGAGGTCCCGGCCACCGATCTCCAGGGCCGCGAGCGTGGTGTGTCCGGACCAGATCTCGCGGCCACGCTCCAGGACGCGGATCCGCAGATCACCGGTGAGATGCTCCAGATCTCCGGGGGTGTTGCGGTGTTCTTCGACCAGCGGGACCGGGAGCACGAACGACTGGTCGGGCTCGGCGTCTGCGTCGACCTCGATCCGCCAGCGGGGAGAGCGCCCGCGCAAGGTCCAGGACCCGGGTTGTGCCGTCGTGGTGACGGGGGAGACCACCGGGTCACCGAGGCGAATGACGCGGCCGCCCGGCAGCGCGACCACGAGGGCAGTGACTTCCGTCGCCCAGCGTCGACCGGCCAGTGCGGGCCCGGCAGTGATGCGTCCGCCCGCGAAGGCCACGCAGGCGTCCGGTTCGTCGAACCCCTGGGCCTGACCCCACCACCAGGCGTCCGGGAACCCGCCACGGCCCCAGTTCTTCTCGGCATAGACCTGCCAGCCGTTCACGGCGACGGGGTCGCCGTCCAGGACGACCGTCCCCACGGCCCGGCCACCGAGGAGCCAGGGGTGCCAATATTGGTTCAGTCCCGGCACCATCTGGAAAATGCTCGAGCCACCGAACGAGCGGTGCGGCCACGGCCGCGCCGCACTGATCGCGATATTGATCGACGATTCGCCCACCGCCATGCGGACGTGTTGGTCGCCGGCGAGCACGTGGTCGCCGACCCGGATCCCCACTCGTTCGGGATCCGCCCAGGCATCGTCCATTTCGGCGGTCTCGAGAACGCCTTCCGGTTCCGCGGCGATGCCGACGGTGGCCCAGGCAGGGCCGTCGGCCGGCGTGTTGATGCCGGTCAGCGCGATGACGACCCGGCCGGTGGCGGGATCGGTCAGGCGCCAGAAATACCCCTCCATGGACACGCCGTGCCAGGGCAGGGGATCACCGAAGGGCAGGTCCGCGCCGGTCGCGCGATAGCGGCGCAGCGCCATGGTGGCGGCCCTGGCCGGCCAGTGGAGTGCCGTGCGGGCGTCAGTGATCATCGAGAGCCTTGAGAAGTTCGTCCTTGGTCATCTTCGAGCGGCCTTCGACGTTCTTGCGCTTGGCCTCCTCATAGAGCTGGGCCTTCGTGCGGCCCCGGGCACCGGAGTGTGAGCGCAGCCCACCCCGACGCCCGGAGGAGATGTCCTCGATCGAGGTGCGGCTGGCCTGGTCGGACTCGCCGGCTCGCGCGCGTTCCTTGTTCACGGTGCGGGCGGCGATCTCCTGGGCGACCTCTTCGTCCTGGCCGCGCTCGAGCTGGCTCTCCTTGATGTGTTCGTATTGCCGCTCTCGTTTGTCACTCCAAGCGTCCTGCGGCATGGTGCGTTCCTCTCCGTTGAGGGCGGTCGGCCGGTCCTTCGAGCCCGGTCAGCCCGCAGATCCGTGATGGAGAGCCTCAAGGAGCGCTCCGTTGAAAGCCTCCAGGTCATCGGGGTTGCGCGAGGTGATGAGGTTGTTGTCGATCACGACTTTCTCGTCCACCACCTCGGCGCCGGCGTTGCGCAGATCTGTGCGGATGCTCGGATAGGAGGTCAGGGTGCGTCCCCTGATCACATCGGCCTCGGCGAGGAGCCACGGCGCATGGCAGATGGCCGCGATCGGTTTGCCCGTCTCCATCATCTGCTGCACGAACCGCACTGCATCCTGATCCTGGCGCAATGCATCGGGGTTGGCGACGCCACCGGGCAGGACCAGCGCCGCATAGTCGTCCGGGGACTCCGCCTTCACCTCGGCATCGACCGGATAGGTGTTGGACTTGTCCAGATGGTTGAACGCCTGCACCTCGCCCGATGTCGGGCTGAGCAGCCGGGGCGTCCACCCCGCGTCCTTGACCGCCTCCCAGGGGGAGGTCAGCTCGATCTCCTCGATACCTTCGGCGGCAACCAGAAAGGCAACCTGTTTCGATGAATTGGTCATATATCGACAGTACGCGGTGAGGGGGAAAGGTCGGATAACGGGGTGGGGTCGGCTCAGTCCCGGTAGGTCAGCGTCGCACTGAACCCCTCGCTGGGTTCCAGCGGTGTCACCTTGATCAGGATGTTGCCCTCCCGCTCGGAGATGTCCCTGGCGATCCGGACGGGGCCATTGACCTCCTGCGGGCTGTCCGGCGTCACGGTGAGCGTCAGATCCTCGGGGCTGCCGCTGCCGATGGTGACCTCGGCGCGGCCCGAGCGGAGGGCGATCGTGCCCGACATGTCGGCCTCGCGCTTGTTGTAATCCGCGCCCAACGAGCCGAAGGCCGGCTTGTCGAAGCGCTCGATCGTGAGGGTGCAGTCGTAGCCGGACACGGAGCTTCCCTCGCAGCGACGCACCACCGCGTTCTCGGGTGCACTGCAGGCAACCAGCAGCGAGAAGGACGAGAGAAGAACCACGGCGGCAGCCCCACGCCGAAATGTGATCTGAGTCATACTCCAGCCTAGGCCGGGACGAGGCCGCCCGGCGAGGAGATTCGCCTCGAGACGCGGGCCGACTGCTCAGCCGTCGCCGGCGGTCTGCAGAGCCGGCAGAACCTCCGCCGACAGCAGCCGGATCGACTCCAGGGCGTGCTCGACCGGCATCCCGGCCCAGTGCGTACGCAGCACGAGATCGGTCACCCCGAGTTGCAACCAGGGGCGAAGTGCCGCAGCACAATCGGTGGGGGAGCCCACGATGAAGCGTTGGTCGGCGAGAGTGGCGTACGCGGCGTCGAACGCATCGGCATCCGGCATCACCTTGTCCTGGCCCCAGCTGGCGTACGTCTGATATTTCGCCGCAAGGAACGGCTCGGCCCGCCGGAGCGCGGTTTCGCGATCGGGTCCGCAGAAGACTTCCCGCATGAGCGGCAGCGACCCGGTCCCGCCGCCCGCCGCCCGATAGAGCTCGAGCTGGCGGGTGATCGTGCCGAGGGTGGCGTGGGGATTGATCATCCAGGCGTCGGCGATGCGGGCGGCGCGCTCCACCGCGGAATCGCTGTTGGCCGCCATCCACATCGGCGGGCGCTGCACCGGGAGCGTGCTCAGCCGTACGCCTTCCAGACGGCACCACGGCAGATCTGCCGAGACCTCCGCGCCCGTCCACAGCCGACGGATGAGCTCGAGGTTCTCCTCGAAGCGGCGGATCCGACGTTTGCCGATGCCGAACGCGGCGTACTCCACATCCCGATAGCCGAGCCCCACGCCGAACGTCAGGCGACCACCGGCGATCACATCCAGCGTCGCCATCTGCTCCGCGACATCGACCGGGTTGTGCAGGGCGAGGAGCCAGATGCCCGTGCCGATGCGCATCCCCTCCGCTTCCGCGGCGGCCCGCGCCAGCATCGGCAACGGCTGAAGGTGGGCGAGCTCGTCGCCGAGATAGTGATGGCCGGCGAAAATCGCGTCCCAGCCGCCCTCCCGTGCGGCATGGACCATCGCCAGCTGGCCGGCCATGGCTTCCACCGGGTCGTCCCCGGGGTGATATTGGTTCGTCAGGTAGAGGCCCACCGACACACTCATGACGTCACTATGGCGCACCAGCCTCACCAGCGCTCCTGGCAGGGTCCGCATCGGCGTTGTGTCCTGCAACAAGCGGTCGGCCGATGAGTTTGGTGCCCCGCCCATTGCGTCCGGCTGCTCCTGTCGCGACGATAAGGAAACACTGCGGCGTGGACCGGCTTCCGGCTGCGCCTCGATCGCATATCGATCTCAACGCTGAGAGGGAACCGCATGCAGTATTTCCAGGACGGATACGTCAAGGGTGACCCCCGGATCCGCAAGGCGGCCGATGGTCGTTCCGACGAGCAGGCCCCCCTGCCCGACGAGGTCGACGTCCTCATCGTGGGCACGGGTCCCGCCGGCCTCCTGCTGGCCGCCCAGCTCTCGGAATTCCCGGAGATCAACACCCGCATCATCGAGAAGGCCGACGGGCCCCTGCCCGTGGGGCGTGCCGACGGCGTCAGCTGCCGAACGGTGGAAACGTTCGAGTGCTTCGGTCTCGCCGACAAGATGACCGATGAGGCGTACTGGGTCAACGAAACCCACTTCTGGGGACCGGACCCCGCGGACCCGGCCAGGATCAAGCGGTTCGGGCGCGTCCAGGACGTCCGCGACGGACTGTCCGAATTCCCGCACGTGATTGTGAACCAGGCGCGGCTGCTCGACTTCCTCCTGGAGTTCATGGAGGGCTCCCCGAGCCGGCTCAAGGTGGACTATTCCCACGAGCTCGTCAGCATGGTGCCACCGAAGGAAACCGAAGACGGTCTCGCCGCCGTCACGCTCAGCACCCCGAACGGGGAGCGGGTGGTCAAGGCCCGTTATGTCGTCGGCTGCGACGGCGCGCACAGCCTGGTGCGGGAGTCGATCGGTCGCGTCGCCCAGGGGTACGGCGCCGACAAGGCGTGGGGCGTCATGGATCTCCTCGCGGTCACCGACTTTCCCGAGATCCGGTTCAAGTGCACCATCCAGTCCGGTGACGGCGGCAACATCCTCCTGATCCCGCGCGAGGGCGGTCACCTGTTCCGGCTCTATGTGGACATGGGCGAAATCCCCGCCGACGCCTGGCTCACCGAGGACGAGGTCCTCGCCAAGGCGAATTCGGTGCTGTCGCAGTTCTCCCTGGACGTCAAGGAGGTGGCGTGGTTCTCGGTCTATCGCGTCGGCCACCGGGTCACCGACAAGTTCGACGATGTCGATGAGCACGAGCTCGGCCAGCGCGCGCCGCAGGTCTTCATCGCCGGCGATGCCTGCCACACCCACACTGCGAAGGCCGGTCAGGGGATGAACGTGTCGATGCAGGACACCTTCAACCTCGGCTGGAAGATGGCCGCGGTCATCCAGGGCCGCAGCCCGGCCAGCCTGCTCGACACCTATTCCGCCGAGCGCAAGGTCATCGCCCAGGACCTCATCGACATGGACACCCGCTGGTCGCAGGCCATCGGCGGCGCCGGGCGGGTCGACTCCAGCGACGAGAAGGCCGTGCAGGCCGCGTTCGCCGAGGTCGAGCGGCAGTTCGTCAAGAACGGGGAGTTCACCGCGGGGTTGGCGACCCATTACACGCCCAGCCTGCTGACCGGTGAGGACACCCACCTTGAGCTCGCCAAGGGCTATCCGCCGGGCCGCCGGTTCAAGTCGCAGGAAGTCATGCGGATGGGTGATGGCAAGAGGGTCCATCTCGGGCATGTGCACAAGGCGGACGGTCGCTGGCGGTTGTACGCCTTCGCCGACGTCGTCGATCCCCGCAACAGTGGGTCGAAGTTCCTGCAGCTCATGGAATTCCTGGGGTCGGACGCCTCACCGGTGGCGAAGTACACCCCCAAGGGTTGGCCCACCGACGGCGTTTTCGACGTCCGGGGCATCGTCCAGCAGTCCCATCTGGAGCTCGACTGGGCCGAGATGCCAGAGTTCCTCAAGCCGCGCGTGGGCAAGCACGGCCTGATCGATTATGAGAAGTGCTTCGCACCGGTCGATGACACCGATCGGGACATCTTCGACATGCAGCAGATCGACCGGGGTCAGGGTGCGCTCGTCGTGGTCCGTCCGGATCAGTACGTCTCTCTCGTGCTCCCGCTCGACGCCTTCGACGAGCTGAACGCCTTCTTTGCCAGATTTATGAACGAGGTCTGACCTGCTGCCACCGCTTTTGCGTGGCGCCACACTGTCCAACCACTGGGAAGTGCCACACAGACCCACACCATCCCGTGTGAGGCGATGCGTGGGTCTGTGTGGGTACATCCCAGCGCGACACGCCCGGGCCAACGCTCCACGGTGCACCGCGGAGCGCTCGGGACACGTCAGGCCAGCTTCTTGCCCATTTCCACCACCTGGCCCAACAGCGTCGTGATCTCCTCGACGCGACGCTCGTTGGGCGTGAAGCCTTCCTCGCTGAACTCGGTGAAGAGGCTGATCTCGAGCTGGGCCCGGACGTCCACCATCGAAAGATTGCCGACGATCTGACGCCACTGCTCAACCGCGCGTACGCCACCCGCCGACCCATAGCCGACGAACCCGATCGGCTTGCCGACCCACTCGGAGCCGAGCACGTCGACGGCGTTCTTCAATGCGCCGGGAACCCCGTGGTTGTACTCCGGGGCACGAACACGAACCCATCGCATGCGTCGATCGCGCGACTCCAGGCGGTGACCTCGGGGGAGTCGTACTGCTTGTTGGCCTGCATGGGATGCGTCGGCGACTCCAGCAACGGGACCCGGAACTCCTTCAGGTCCAACAGTCGATAGTCCGCGTCCGCCCGCTTGTCGGCCTGGTCCTTGACCCACGCTCCGACCGACTGGTCCTTGACCCACGCTCCGACCGAGGCGCCGAGACGCCCCTCGCGGATGGAACCGATGACAATGCCGATCTTCATAGTCAGCCTTCCTGCTGCGACACCCGCAGCGGATTGATTGATCAATAAACCACCAGTGTGCCAGGGTTGTCGATATGGCCACACCGGAAGCGTCCGCTGCCCGCGTACCGATCCTCCGACACCTCGAGAGACTCGTGGACTCCGCACGGGACCTGACCGACGGTGACCCCGCGCCCGTCGGACCGGGCGAGCGCGACGGATGCGGCGCGGCCATCTGCACGGTGGACGGGCACATCTACGGCGCGGGTGACGTGGACGTCGAGTTCGCGATCCAGTCGATCTCCAAGGCGTTCACCTATGCGCTCGCGCTGAGCGATCGGGGGATGGACTTCGTCGATCAGCGGATCAACGTCGAACCCTCCGGGGAGGCGTTCAACGAGATCTCCCTCGACGGGGACCCGGGGCGTCCGGCGAATCCGCTCGTCAACATCGGAGCGATCGCCGCCGACTGGTGCGTGTCCGGTGACCGGTTCCCGCGGATCCTGGAGTTCTATGAGCGGCTGGCCGGTCGTTCGTTGTCGATGAGCGAGGAGATCTATCGGGCCGAAGGGGAAGGGTCGGCGCGCAACCGGGCCCTCGCCTGGCTCCTCACCTCGGCAGGAGTGATCGAAGGCCATCCCGAGGAAGCCCTCGATGCCTATCTGCGGCAGTGTTCCATCCTCGTGACCGCGACGGATCTCGCGATCATGGGCGCCACCCTCGCCAATCGGGGCGTGCAACCCGTCACGGGTGATCGCGTCATGTCGGAGGCCGTGGCGGAACGCGTGCTGTCGGTGATGGCGACATGCGGGATGTACGACGACGCCGGCGCCTGGATGATCCGCGTCGGCCTGCCGGCCAAATCCGGGGTGGGCGGCGGGATTGTCGCTGCGGCGTCCGGGCAACTCGGGATCGGCACCTATGGGCCGCCTCTCGACGCCCACGGCAACAGCGTCCGGGGCACCGAGATGTGTGCCCAGCTGTCCCACGACTTCGATCTGCACTTCGCACGCGTCCACCGCCCGCATCACTCGACCATCCGCAGGATCGTCGATCTCTCCCCGGAGGCGCGACTCGTGGAACTGCAGGGGGACCTCGCCTTCCTCGGCATCGAAGCCGCGCTGCAGGCGGTGCTCACCGCCGCCCAGGACCGACCGGCGGTGATCGTCGACATGACCCGCGTTCACCACATCGTCCACCACGCCGAGGATCTGTTGCCCCAGGTGGCGGACCGACTGGCCGAAACGGGCCACCGGCTCCTCGTGGTCGGCGGGGATTCCCAGTTGGGGGAGGCCACCGTGTGTCGGGATCTCGACGAGGCCGTCGCCCTTCTCCGGGACTGAGCCCCGCAGCAGTGCGGGCCGGGCCGGGTGAGCGGTCCGCAGATCCGGCGCACGTGGAGTGTGTCTTTTGAACCGTGTGTGAAACTGGCGCGGTGACCACAGTGATCAACGAACCGAACCAGATCCGAGAGGCGCTGTTCACCCCCGGCACCTGGGCAGTCGTCGGGCTGTCAGCCAACAGCCGCCGCACCGCCCACCGCATTGCCGAGTGGCTCGAGGACACCCTCGGACACACGATCATCCCGGTGCACCCGGCCGCGGAAACCGTGCTGGGCAACGAGGGCTACGCCAAACTGGCCGATATCCCCGACGGCACGCAGGTCGACGTGGTCGACTTCTTCGTCCGTTCCGAGCTGGTGGGAGTCGTGGTGGACGAGGCCATCGCGGAGAAGGCTCGCCTCGGCATCCGCATGGTGTGGCTGCAGCTCGGGGTGATCGACGAGGAGGCCGCCGAACGCGCAGCGGCCGCGGGACTCGAGGTCGTCATGGACACCTGCCCCAAGATCGAATATCCGCGGCTGCGCTCATGACCATCGCATTCCGTGGTCGGCGTTCTCAGACCAGTTCCCGGCGCAGATAGGCCACCATCGCGTCCGGCCCGAGCCCGAGGGCGCGCATGCCCCGGGCGTACGCCTCCGCCAGCGCGCTGGCCTGCCGGGCGATATCCGGACCGTCGTCGGGCGGTGTGACGATGGTGCCGTTGCGCCCGGCCGTGCGGACGTAGCCGGCTGCCTCGAGCTCGCGATAGGCACGGGCCACGGTGTTGGGCGCCAGGCGCAGATCGTTCGCGAGGCGTCGAACGGAGGGCAGCCGGACGCCGGGCGCCAACTCGCCGTCGGTGATCTGGGTGACGAGCTGGCTGCGGAGCTGTTCGAAGGGCGGGAGCGGCGACCGCGGATCGATGACCAGCATCACATCGCTCCGAACCCCTGCGGCCACAGGCGCAGCGACGGATTGCGTCGCGCGCGCCCGACGCCCCACGGGATGAGCAGCGCCAGCCAACAGAGTGCGCCGGTGGCGAACGCGACCAGGCCGAGGGCGAACGTGAGGTCTTCAGCCCCCGCTCGCACGTGGGGCGGGATCACCCAACTGCCGGCCAGGATCAACAGGCTCAGGGTCCCGAGCAGGCCGAGGCTGAGCCCGGTGTCCTGCAGATCCCGGATCGCCGCGGTGCGCAGCGCGTCGTCCCACGCGAGCTCAAGGTCGTCATGGGCGTGCTGGGGATGGTCGAGCAGGCTGCTCCGGGCGTGCATCAACAGCGCCCACACCACCACGGTGGCGGCCGCGAAACCGGTGGCGAGCAGGGGAGTGAGCAGTCCGGGGCGCACCGGCGCGAGTGCCCAGATGACCCAGATCGCAGCGATGGTCAGAGCGATGGCGGCCGGGACAAGGCGCACGGCCCAGCGCTCGGGGGCGGTCACATAGTCATCGAGGGAGGTCGCCCGGGATCGGGCCACGCGCGGCGCGTCAGGGGTCGGGGCGAGCTTCGCGCGCAGGACGCCCCGATAGCTTCCGACCGACATGCCGATGGTGCCACCGAGCAGGATGAACGGCCCCGAGGTATCTTCCGTCCCGGTGCCGAACCGCACGATCAGCGCAACGAGCAGGCCGACCGCGATGCCCGCGAAACCCCAAGTGAGCGCGGTGCGTTCCCGGGGACTGACGCGCGCGAGCACTCGAGCGCGCAGCGCTGCAGGCAGGGGCAGGCCGTGTTTGGCCGGCAGCTTGGCGAGCTGCTTCTCGTCGATCTTCTTGCCGCCGCCACCCGTCACCGGGGCTGCTGCGAGCACGATGGCGACGGCCAGAATGATCCAGATCGGGGTACTCATGGGTCTCCTCCGTGGTTCGTGTCAATACAAAAGTATGTAGCAACACAAAGTTGAACACAAGACCGACGCCCGAGGAATCTGACGTCAGTCGGTGTCGAGCCAGGCCGCGATCACATCGAGGGCATCGCTCGCCTCCGGCACCGTGCCCCAATAGCTGAGGCACCCGTGCTGGACCCCGGGCATGTGGTGACGCTCGACCGTGACGCCTTCGGCCGAGAGCCGCTCCGCGTACTCATCGATCTCCGAGTTCAGCGCATCCTGCTCGGCGTTGAGGATGAGCGCCGGCGCCAGCCCCGACAGCGACTCGGCACGCAGTGGGGAGGCGTCGGGGTGGGTGCGCAGATCGGCGGGGCAATACAGGTCCCAGAGGAGCTTCATGTGCGCCTCGCTGTCGGGCTGGGCGCGATAGGAAGGCCGGTCCGGATCACAGTCGGTGACCGGATAGACGAGAAGCTGGCCGTCGAGGCGTACGCCGGCATCCCGCGCCCGGCGCGCCACGACGGTGGCCAGGTTCCCGCCCGAGGAGTCGCCCCCGACGACGAAGCGGGCGTTCTCGGGCAGGGGAGTGCCGAGGTCGGCGAGCTCGTCGGCCGCGTGCGCCACCGTCCATTGCCAGGCCGCCCACGCATCCTCCAGGCCGGCGGGGAAGGGCTGTTCCGGCGCCTTGGCATAGTCGACGAGCAGGACCGCCCACCCGGAACGCCGGGCCAGCTCGCGGCCCAGCCGGTCGAACGTGTCGATGCTGCCGTTGACCCAGCCACCGCCGTGGAGATAGACGAGTACGCCGCCCGGCTGGTCGGTCGGCACGAGCAGTCGGGCGCGTGCCGGCAGCTCGAGCTCGCGGACCGCGTCCATGTCGGGTCCGGGCCCGAGAGCGCGTTTGCGGGCGGCATTGTCCTCACGCCAGGCGGCGATCGCGGCAGGGCTGGGAGTCGCAGTCGTCATGGCCCTATTGTGTCCCCGACGCGGAATTCCCTTTGTCCGGATTCTGGGCGACCTGGTTCGGCCTCACCTCAGCAGCGCGACGAAGGCGCCCGCAATGATGGCCGAGGTGATGACCCCGCTGATGTTCGCGCCCAGCGCGTGCGGCATGACGATCGCCTGCGGGTTGGCGGTGCTGACGACCTTCTGCGCGACCTTCGAGGTCGTCGGCGTACAGCTCACGCCCGCAATGCCGATCACGGGGTTGTATTTGCGGCCGGTCGCGAAATACATCACGTACCCACCGAGGATGCCGCCGATGCCGGAGATCAGCAGGGCCAGCATGCCGAGGAGCAACAACTGCACGACGACGGGGTCGAGCAGCGTACTCGCCTCGCACAGAACGCCCAGCGTGAGCCCGAGGAAGAACGTCGCGCCATAGAGCACGGTCGTGCTCAGGAGCTTCTGGAACTCGACGATCCCCGATTCGCGGACGGCCACACCGAGGAACAGGGAGATGAACAGCGGGGCCGCGACCGGGAACATGAAGCACAGCAGCGTGGAGATGATGACGGCGAACGCGAGCTTCTGTCCCGAGGTGATGTTGGCGCCCTTGGTGTCGGGCGGCATCGGGAGCCCCCGCAGCCGGGCGGGCACCATGAGCCGGATGAGATAGGGATAGCCGCCGTACGCCAGGCCCAGGTAGAGGTAACCGACGACGGTGATCGGCACGAAGATCTCGGGCGCCAGAACCAGGGAGATGAACAGCACCATCGGGCCGTCGGCGCCCCCGATGGCGGCGACCGAGGCGGCCTGCTGCGGGGTCATGTCGAACATCCGCGCCAGGGGATAGACGGCAAACGTGCCGGCCTCGGCGAACAGCGCGATCAGCATGCTCTGGAACGGGCGGGCCATCACATAGCCCACGTCCAGCAGCACCCCGATGCCCAGGAACACCAGACACGCGATGAGACCGTTGCTGAACGTCAGCGAATAGATCGGTTGCAGCCAGTCGATCTGCAGGGTGGTCACGACCTCGTCGGTGGTCGACACGAGCGGATCGATGAACAGGGTGCCGAACCGGTGACCGTCGAAGATCAGCACACCCGCGTTCACCGCGGACATGCCCATGCCCATGGGGATCATGATGAGCGGCTCGAGCACTTCCTTCTTGCCCAGATAGACGAGGCCGAAGCCGACGACCACCAGGACCACGCGCCCGATCGCGATCGCGGGTTCCTGCTGGAAGAGGGTGCCGATGCCCTGGAAGACGTTGAGGAGCTCGGAGAGTTCCACGATCCCGCCTCAGGCGATCGAGAGGATCTGCTGCCCGACCTGGACGCCGTCCCCGACCGCGACGTCGACGCTGGCCACGGTGCCGCCCTGCTGGACGACGATCGGGGTTTTCATCTTCATTGCCTCGATGATCGCGACGGTCTCCCCGTCGGAGACCTGTTGGCCCTGGGTGACGAGGATTTCGACGAGTACGCCGGACATCGGCGCCTGGACGGCTCCCGTGGCGAGTGCCGGTTGTACGCCGGCCGTGGTCGCCGGCGGCGGGGGAGTGACCGGTCCGGGCGGTGCTTCCCGGCTGGGCATGGGCGCCGAGGGCGGCGACGGCATCACCATCGAACCGGGCTGGGGATAGAACGAGGTGCCGGGATCGGTGCGGTCTTCCACCGTCACGTCGTATTCGTGGCCGTTCACCGTGACACGGAGTGTGCGGATCATCAGTGGCCTCCTGGGTCGCGAGGTCGAGGTGCGGAATGGCGCGGGGTCGTGCGTGGTCCGAGGTGGTGGGAGGTGTGGTGGGTCTGTCGCCCGGACGCCGACCACGCGGCCTCGGAGGCCCTGGGTTGGATGTGGACGATGTGGGCGTCATCGTCGAAGACCACGCTGACCGCGGCAGCGATCACGGCGACGTGCTCCTCGGGCGGGGCCGGCGTACCGTCCGGGACCACCGCCTCGACGACCGGCTCGGAGTCCCCGCCCCGCACCGAACGGCCCATCAGGAACGTGATGCTCTTGATGATCACCGCGACGATCATGGCGATGGCGATCGTCAGGACGGCGACGCTGAGCAGCAGGCTGGCGTCATCCATGGGGAATCCTCGGTGTCACAGCGGGATGTTCCCGTGCTTCTTGGCGGGCCGCAGCTCGTTCTTGGTCAAGGTCTTGCGCAGGCTGAGCGCGAGTGCTGCTCGTGTCTCGGCTGGTTCGATGACATCGGTGATGTATCCACGGCCGGCTGACAAATAGGGCGACGCGAATTCCTCGCGATATTCCCGGACCAGCTCCGCACGGCGGGCGACCGGGTCGTCGGCCTCCCTGATCGCCCGGCGGTGCAGAACGTTCACCGCACCCTCGGCGCCCATCACCGCGATCTCGGCATTGGGCCAGGCATAGACGAAATCGGCGCCCATTTCCTGGCTGCACATCGCCAGATAGGACCCGCCATAGGCCTTGCGGAGGATGACGGTGAGCTTGGGGACGGTGGAGGAGGCGTACGCGAACAGCATCTTGGCGCCGTGACGGATGATGCCGCCGCGCTCCTGCTCGATGCCGGGCAGGAAGCCGGGCACGTCGACCAGCGTGACCAGGGGAATATTGAACGCGTTGCAGAACCGGACGAAGCGGGCTCCCTTGTCGGAAGCATCGATGTCCAGCGCCCCCGCCAGGTGCATGGGCTGGTTGGCGATGATGCCCGTGACGAGCCCCTCGATGCGGGCGAAGCCGACGATGAGGTTGGGGGCGAAGTGCTGGTGCACTTCGAGCAGGTGGCCGTCGTCGACCAACCGCGCGATGATCCCCCGGACGTCCATCGGGCTGGCGGGGTCGTCCGGGACCAGCAGATTCATGCCCTCGTCGCGGACGAGCGCCAGATCGGGACGGAGCTCGTGCGGCGGGTCCTCGGCGTTGTTGGCCGGCAGATAGGACAGCAGGCTCGTGACGATGCGGATCGCGTCCATCTCGTCCACGGCGATGAAATGGGCATTGCCACTGACGCTGGCATGCATGGCGGCACCGCCGACCTCGTCCATCGTGGTTCTGCGACCGGTCACCGCCTTGATGACGTCCGGGCCGGTGATGAACATCTGGGAGTGCGACTCGGTCATGATGACGAAATCCATCAGCGCGGGCGAATAGGCCGCCCCACCCGCACAGGGCCCACAGATCACGGCGATCTGCGGCACGACCCCGGACATCAGAACATTGCGATAGAACACGTCGCCATAGCCGGAGAGTGCGTCGACCCCCTCCTGGATCCGAGCACCGCCCGAGTCCTGGAACGCGACGAACGGAATGCCCGCCTGGGTGGCGTACTTCATCAGGTCCACGATCTTGCCCGCATGCATCTTGCCGAGCGTGCCGGCGGCGACGGTGAAGTCCTGGGCGAACGCGGCGACCAGGCTGCCGTTCACATAGCCGGTGCCGGTAACCACGCCGTCGCCGGGCAGATTGCGATCGTCGAGACCGACCGCGAGATGGCGGACGTGCATCCCGACTTCCTGGAAAGTGCCGGGTTGAAAGAGGTACGCCAACCTGTCCCTGGCGGACAGCACTCCGGCGTCTCGCCGGCGCGCCAATTTCTCTTCACCCCCGCCCAGGGAAACGTTGCGTCGACGGCGATGCAATTCGTCGAGGTCACGCTCGGACAGCGGCACGTCGGACACCCCCAAGGGCTCGGCATCACCTCGGTGTGATGCGGGACACGTCGCACCCTAACCTGTCGTCGCGGAACGTGTGCGGTTTTCGGGCTCCGAGTGCCCGGCGTGCCCTGTGTGGCGACCACGACAGCGAGCACCACCTGCGCGACGTGGATGTCTGACCCGTCGCGCAGGTGCCGTTCACCTCAGTTCTTCCACCTCTGGCCCGCCCGACGTCGGTTCGCCCGGGATCTCCTCGTGGTCGCTCGAGCCGATATGGTCGCCGGCCTTCCATTCCGTCCACTCGGGGCGACCGGCCATGAACTGCTCGACTTCCTCGGGTGAGGCGAGGAGCTTGGGGTCGTGCTTGAGATACCAGCGGGTCTCACGTGCGATCAGCCCGGACAGGATCAACAGACCGATCAGGTTGGGCAGCGCCATCAGACCGTTCATGATGTCGGAGAAGTTCCAGACGATGCCGAGCTGAACCGTGCAGCCCACGAACACGACCAGGGAGAACAGGATGCGGAACGGCATCACCAGCGGCCGGCCGAACAGCCGCTCCACGTTGCGCTCGCCGTAGTAGGCCCAGCCCAGGATCGTGGAATAGGCGAACAGGACGAGACCGATGGTGACGACATAGTGGCCCCACTGACCGGGCAGACCATGGGTGAAGGCCTGACCGGTCATCAACGCGGCCGAGACCTGCTCGCCGGTTTCCGGATCGGTGTTGCTCCAGGTCCCGGTGGTGACGATCACGAGGCCGGTGCAGGACACCACGATGATCGTGTCGATGAAGGTCTGCGTCATGGAGACCAAGCCCTGGCGCACGGGGTGGGAGGTCTGGGCTGCCGCGGCAGCAATCGCCGCCGAGCCCATGCCGGACTCGTTGGAGAACAGGCCCCGGGCCACGCCGTATTGGACCGCGACCATGATGACCGAACCCGCGAATCCGCCCACGGCCGCGGTTCCCGTGAACGCGTCGGTGAAGATGAGGGCAAACGCGGCAGGGATGCCGGAGACGTTCACGGCGAGGATATAGATCGCCGCGACGACATAGAAGACGATCATGATCGGCACGAGGCCCGCGGTCACTTTCCCGATCGACTTGATGCCACCCACGAGAACAATCAGCGTGGCAAGGGTCAGGATCGTGCCCGTGATCCACGTGGCGACTCCGAACGATCCCTCGATGTTGGAGGCGATCGAGTTGCCCTGGGTCATGTTGCCGATGCCGAAGCAGGCGAGGACGGCGAAAATTGCGAACGTGAGTGCGAGGACCTTGCCGATGGGGTGTTTGATGCCGTGCTGCAGGTAGTACTGCGGACCACCGGACTTCTCACCCGCCGCGTCCGTGCGGCGGAAGCGCACGGCGAGGAACGCTTCGGAGTATTTGCTGGCCATGCCGAGCAGGCCCGTGACCCACATCCAGAACAGGGCTCCGGGGCCGCCGATGCCGATTGCGGTGGCGACGCCGACGATGTTGCCCGTGCCGACAGTGGCGGCGAGAGCGGTGGTCAGAGCCTGGAACTGGGAGATATCGCCCTCAGCGACCTTGTCCCTGCGCCGCAGGAGACCGAGCCCGAGGCCCGCACCGAGCTTGGTGAACTGCAGACCCCCCAACCGGACAGTCAGATAGAGGCCGGTCCCCAACAACAGGGGGATGAGAAGGAAGGGGCCCCAGACGATGGAACCGATATCTCCCAAGAGCTCTTCGAACGCTTGCATGGTGCTGTTTCCTTGTCCTGACAGTGAAACGTCGCTGTGGTGGGAGCACCTTAAGGTGAGCAGAGCCCCTCGAACAGGAATCTCGAAACTTCAGTCGGGGGTGTCCGGGCGATGGACCACACCCCCGAAAGGCACCGTTGGGCGGAGGATCAGAAGCTCGCCAGGAGCCTGTTTGTGCCGATGATGTCCGCCCGCCCGATCGCGCAGCCGATTGTCAGATCACGGGTCCCTGAGCTGATGATCGGGATCGGAGACGGTGCTGGTCGACGACGGTCGCTGCGGCCACTCATCGGTGGGCTCCGCCGGGGTGGGCTGACGCGGCACCTCGGCCGCACTGAACAGCGTCCGGTCTGTCACGACCTTGAGCTTGGCGAACTCGTCCAGGAGATCCTGCACGGTCGCGTTCTTCTTGGCGTCCCCCTCGAGCTCGAAGACGATCCGCCCGGCGTGCATCATGATGAGCCGGTTTCCCAACCTCAACGCCTGCGCCATGTTGTGGGTCACCATGAGCGTCGTGAGGCCATAGCGATCCACCGCCGTCTCCGTCAGCTGGGTGACGTGCTCGGCCCGGGCGGGGTCCAGCGCGGCGGTGTGCTCGTCCAGCAAGAGGATGCGTGGTTTGCTGAACGTCGCCATGAGCAGACTCAATGCCTGTCGCTGCCCACCCGACAGCAGACCGACGTCGACGCTCAGGCGATCCTCGAGCCCCAGGTCGAGGGCCCGCAGCTCCTTCCGGAAGATCTCCCGCTTGGCACGGGTGAGGGACTGACGCAACCCTCTCCGTTTGCCACGGGAGAACGCCATGGAAAGATTCTGTTCCACCGTCCCGTTCGGGCAGGTGCCGGCCATCGGATCCTGGAACACACGCCCGACATAGCGGGCGACCTTGAAATCCGGTTCTTTCGTGACATCGCGATCATCCACGAACACCCGCCCTGATTCGGGCCTGTAGGCACCGGCGACCACGTTGAGCAGGGTTGACTTGCCGGCGCCGTTCGACCCGATCACGGTCACGAAGTCCCGCTCGGCCATCCGCAGGGACACGTTGTCGAGAGCGACGCGCTCGTTGGGGGTATGTGGGAAGAAGATCTTGCTGACATCCCGAACTTCGAGCATGGCGGTCACCTTCCCATTGAGAGCGTTGAGCGGGCGGTATCCCCAGAAGCGATCGCCTGGGCCTCCGCCGCCATCCGTCGCTGTCGCCGCTTGGCCTTCATCCGTTTGACGATGGTCATCCGGGGGAGCAACAGAGCGGCCACAACGAGAACCGCCGACAGCAACTTCATGTCGTTGGGATCGAAGTTCAGCGCCAGCGCCAACTGGATGACCTCGCGATAGATCACCGAACCCAACACCACGGCCGCCGTGGTCACCGCGAAATGGCGGCTCGGCAGGACGGCCTGTCCCAGAATCACCGAGGCCAGCCCGGCGACGATGAGACCGATGCCCATGCCGATGTCGGCGTACCCCTGATATTGCGCCATGATCGCGCCCGAGATGCCCACCAGGGCATTGCTGATCACAAGACCGAGGATCTTCATCGCGTCGGTCGAGACGCCCTGGGCACGGATCATCGCCTCGTTGTCGCCGGTGGCCTGCATCGCGAGGCCAGTGTCGGTGGAGAGGAACCAGTTGACGATGAGCAGGGTCACGATGACCACACCGAGGAAGATGCCCACGGAGGCCCAGGTGCCGAACAGGCCGGCGTTGCGGACCTCGGACAACGTCGTGTCCGTGCGAAGCAGTGGCAGGTTGGCCCGACCCATGATGCGCAGGTTGATCGAATAGAGCGCGATCTGGGTGAGGATGCCCGCCAGCAGCGGGTTGATATGGCCCTTGGTGTGCAACAGCCCGGTGATGAGGCCGGCGAGTCCGCCGGCCACCATCGCCATCGCTGTGGCCACCCAGGGATTGACCCCGGCCAGGATCGCCGACGTGGCGACGGCAGCTCCAGTGGTGAAGCTGCCGTCGACCGTCAGGTCGGGGAAGTTCAGGACGCGGAAGGTGAGATAGACACCCAGCGCCATGATCCCGAAGATCAGGCCAAGATCAGCTGCTGCCAGACCTTGGTTGAGGAAGGTCTGAATCATGAGGAGAAGTCAGTCGCCCCGGTCAGCAGCTCCTCGGGAATGGTGACACCCATGCGCTCGGCCGCGCTCTTGTTCACATAGGTGGTGTATTCCTTCTGGTCTTCCACGGCCATGGTGGCGGGATCTTCGCCGTCCTGGAGGATGCGGACCGCCATCTCGCCGGTCTGGCGGCCGAGCAGGCGATAGTCGATGCCGGTGGTGATGATGCCGCCGGCCTTGACCGAGTCGCCCTCACCCACGATGAGAGGGATCTTCTTCTGCTCGGTGACCTGGACCACCGCAGCGAGTCCGGCGACCACGTTGTTGTCGGTCGGCACATAGATCGCGTCGACGTCGAGGGATGCGGCGGCCTGGGCGACTTCACCGGTGTTGGTGATCGTCTTCTCGACCAGCTCGAGGCCCTCGGTCGCGGCGGCTTCCTTCGCCATCTCGACCTGGACCTCGGAGTTGACCTCGCCGGAGCTGTAGATGACGCCCACGGTCTGTGCTTCGGGCTTGAGCTTCTTGACCAGCGCGACCTGATCGGCGACCGGGTTCATGTCGGTCGTGCCCGTGACGTTGCCGCCGGGCGCCTCGTTGCTGTCGACGAGCTTCGCCGCGACCGGGTCGGTGACCGCGGTGAAGAGGATCGGCTTGTCGGTGATGACCTGGGCGGATGCCTGGGCGGTCGGGGTCGCGATCGCGAGGATCAGGTCGACGTTGCCGGTGTTGAACTTCTGGGCGATCGCGGTCGCCGTGGCCTGCTCACCTTGGGCGTTGTTCTCGTCATAGGTCACGTTGAGACCGGCCTCGTCGATGGCCTCCTTGAAGCCCTCGCGAGCCGCATCCAGGGAGGCGTGCGCGATGATCTGGGTGATCCCGATGCGGTATTCCTGACCAGCCGCAGTCGCACCCCCGTCACCTCCGTTCGACGGCTCGGTGGTGGTCCCACCGTTGGAGCAGGCTGATAGAGCCAATGCAGCGGTGGCAATGAGTGCGGCTAGTGCACGCACGGGCGACTTCTTCATCGCGGGGTCCTTCCGTCCATCACAACTGGTGGCAGTGGGGGTGACCCACAAGGTATCCGATCGTCGTCGGATGCTCGGGCCATCCCGACCGATGTCGGGTCAGGGCCAGTTTTCCGTCCCCGTGCCCCGTGCTCTCAGTCCCGCAGGCGGATGACAAGGTCCGTACGCAACGTCGCCGGGTCCAGATCCGGCCGCGGATTGCTGACATAGACCTCCCAGAACGGGAAATCCGGTTCGTGCCCGGCTGCTACGACTTCATCCATGAAACCGCTCCATGCCTCGGCGAGCTCCTCATAGGGGCCGATGTGCGACAACACGGCGATCCGCCCCGCGGGGAGAACCGAGGGGGTCAGCGTCATGCCTCCCTCCGTCCCCTGGGCCTCCGGCAGTGGTTGATCGACCGCAATGCCGACCTCGAAGTCCACGGTGTCCGTCGGCATGCGATGGTGCAGCGAGAACGGCGGCCCGACCGGGCGCAGACCCTGCGTACCCAACATCGGAAAGATCGCCTCGAACGTCGCATCGAACAGGGGCGCCATCTCCGTCATGGGGTGGTCGTGCGCGATGTTGACGACCGTCGGGAACTCCTCGGCATCGAGATAGGCCACCTCATGCCAGGGACCAGTGAGGAAATAGGGAGTCGCAGAATCTGCCGTCACGTCGTGGCTCCGTTCGTTGCCGGGGAGGGTGTGGCCTCAGCTTCCACCATCGGAAGAGACTGCGTCCAGCATCCTACCGCGGACGCAGGCGCGGGTCGTCAAATCGACGGCGTGGTCAGTGCCCGTGCGAGAGTTGGACCATGGATGTTCCCACGCCCCAGGACCGGCATATCGACGACCACCGTCTGCTGCGCTGGTCCACCGCCGCCGGAAGAGCCCTGGGACGGCTCGTGCTTCGGACGCAGCGCTGGTCCCAGGCGAACGTGGTGCTCGCCATCACCCTGGTGGTCGCACTGGGCTTCGTCGTGGGGACGACCGCCCTGGCGGGAGAAGTGTATGAAGCAGTGGCCGAGGCGGATGGCATCGCGCTGCTGGACCGTCCGCTGCTCGACTGGATCCTCGGCGTACGCACCCCGAGACTGGATTCGGCGATCGCGTTCTATTCGAACACCGGTGGGCCGGTGCTGCAGCCGATCATCACCGGTGCCGTGGCGCTGTTCCTGGCCTGGCGGTGGCGCAGCAGGACACCGGTCGTGCTCGCTGCTGTCGCGAGCGCGGGGGCGCTGGTGATGACGCTCATGGGCAAGACGCTCGTGGGTCGTGGGCGGCCGCCGCTGGAGGAAGCCATCCCGCCGTTCGAGCACTCGCCCAGTTTCCCGAGCGGTCACACGCTCATCGCCACCGTGATTGCGGGGATCGTCTGCTATCTGCTCCTGCACTGGTTCCGGACGCGGAGGGTACGCCTGGTGTGGATCGCGCTCCTGTCGCTGTATGCCGTCACGATGGGCCTCAGTCGGGTCTATCTGGGGCATCACTGGCTCACCGACGTCGTCGTCGGCTGGCTGTTGGGACTCGCGTGGGTCTCCGTGGTCGTCGTCCTGCACCGACTGTGGCTCGTGGCGCGGGCGAAGCACGGGGAGCAGCGCTGGAACACGATGCTGGGCGATCGGGATCGGGTTGACCCCGTCACCGAGACCGTCGATCCGGAGGACCCCAACGCGGACCCGGACGATCACCACGCCTCCAGTGGTCAGTCCCCGGCGCAGAAACCCCAGGATTAGCGCCGACGACAGGCCCTGTCCGGACCCCACCTGTTCTGTCGATGGCTGCGGTCGTTCGGACCAGCCATCGAACGCCCCGCGAAGAAGAAGGAGGACCCGGCATGAGCGCGGACAACCGCAGGGACGTGACGGAAGCGCAGGCCGTGAGCGCCTGCGGATGTGCCGAGGCGCCGCCGGTCCCCGACGACCACGCCGAGCGCCCCTGGTGGCGGGATCACCACGTCATGATCCCCGTGTTCTCGGGTGTTGCGCTCTTGGCGGGCCTCGCCGTCGAGTGGCTGGGCAACAGCCTTGCTGCTCAGGTGCTTTTCTGGACCGGGCTCCTGCTGGGTGCCTCCACCTTCGTCCCCGGGGCCCTGCGCAATCTGTTCACCAAGGGTCGGCTCGGCATCGGCCTGCTGATGACGATCAGTGCCGTCGGTGCGGTGTTCCTCGGCTATGTGGAGGAGGCCGCCGCACTGGCCTTCCTCTATTCGATAGCCGAGGCGCTCGAGGATCGCGCGATGGACAAAGCGCGCGCCGGCCTGCGAAGCCTGTTGGAGCTGGCGCCGGGGACGGCCACGGTTCGTCGGTTGGGCATCACGACGGAGGTGGCAGCAACGGACCTGGAGGTGGGGGACCTGTTGATGGTGCGGCCGGGGGAACGAATCGCGACCGACGGTGTCGTGCGCGCGGGGCGGAGCAGTCTGGACACCTCGGCGATCACCGGCGAGTCCATTCCGGTCGAGGTCGCACCCGGGGATCACGTCTCGGCGGGATCGATCAACACTGCCGGGGCCCTTGAGATCGAGGCAACGGCCCCCGGCACCGACAACTCCCTGACCACGATCGTCGCGCTCGTCGAGCGTGCCCAGATCGAGAAGGGTCAGCGGGCCCGGCTCGCCGACCGTCTTGCTCGCCCGCTCGTGCCGGGGGTGCTGGTCCTTGCACTGCTCGTCGGCGTGCTCGGTTCTCTCTTCGGAGATCCCGCCGTGTGGATCACCCGCGCCTTGGTCGTGCTCGTCGCGGCCTCGCCGTGTGCGATGGCCATCTCGGTGCCTGTGACGGTCGTGTCCGCGATTGGTGCCGCCACCCGCTTCGGGGTCGTCATCAAGTCGGGGGCGGCGTTCGAGCAGCTCGGGAATATCAGGCACCTCGCTGTCGACAAGACCGGCACCCTCACCTGCAACGAACCCACGGTGACCACCGTGATCCCGGCGCAGGGAGAGACGCGCGAGCAGGTCCTGCGCTGGGCCGCTGCCCTCGAGCACCACAGCACCCACCCCCTGGCGACCGCCATCACCTCGGCCGTTGCCGATGTGCCGCCCGCGGCTGCCATCACCGAGGCCGCCGGCCACGGCATCACCGGACAGGTCGATGGCAGGACGGTCGCCGTGGGCAGTCCTCGCTGGTTGGATGCCGGTCCGCTGTCGGCTGAGGTCGAGAGGCTCGAGACCCGAGGGATGACGGTCGTGCTCGTGCACCGCGATGGGGGCCCGGCCGGTGCCATCGGCATCCGTGACGAACTCCGCCCAGAGGTGCCGGAGGTGATCAGCTCGCTGCACGACAGCGGCGTACGGCTCACCCTGCTGACCGGTGACAACACCCGCACCGCCCGGGCGCTGGCGGCGGAGGCCGGGATCGCGGATGTGCGCGCGGAACTGCGACCGGAGGACAAATCCACTGCGGTTCGGGAGCTGTCCGCGCACCGGCCGACAGCGATGATCGGTGACGGCATCAACGACGCCCCGGCGCTCGCAGCAGCGGATGTGGGCATCGCGATGGGGGCCACCGGTTCCGATGCAGCCATCGAGTCCGCCGATGTCGCCTTCACCGGTCACGATCTGCGGCTGATCCCTCAGGCACTGGCCCACGCCCGGCGTGGGCGACGGATCATCAACCAGAACATCGTGCTGTCCGCGCTGATCATCATGGTGTTGTTGCCGCTGGCGATCACGGGGATTCTGGGCCTGGCCGCGGTCGTGCTCGTGCACGAGGTCGCGGAGGTGATCGTGATCCTCAACGGCCTGCGGGCGGCGCGCGGTCCTCGTGCCACGGTCGGGGCGCGACCCGAGGCCAGCCCGGAGTCCACCCTGGCTGGCCCCTTGAGTCGGCCGTCCGGCGACCTTTCAGGGGTCAGGATGGAGTCATGAACAATCAGTACGCCAACTCGCCCACCAGCCACGATGACCGCCTCTGGGCCATGATTGCCCATTTGTCCGCTGCGATCGCCGCGATCGTCTCCGTCGGTTGGCTCACGATCGTGGGCCCGCTGCTCGTGTGGCTCTTCAAGAAGGACAGCTCACCCTTCGTCCGCAACGCGGCCGCGGGCGCCTTCAACTTCAACATCACGATGTGGCTGATCACCATCATCGGCTGGATCCTCAACATCACCGTGATCGGTGCCGTCATCGGCATCCCGCTCGTGGTCATCGGCTCGATCGGCTCGATCGTCCTCGGCATCTGGGGCGCCATCAGGGCCTGGGGCGGCAACGCCTTCACCTATCCCTGGCAGGTGCGCGTCCTGCGCTGACGAGAATCGGGCGTACGCAACACGACAAGGGGCACACGGGAATTATCCGT
>DUOB01000087.1 GCA_012839035.1 Propionibacterium sp. | reverse complement strand
GGGTGTTGTGCTGCAGGCGCACGGAGGGTGTTGTGCCGCAGGCGCACGGAGGGTGTTGTGCCGCAGGCGCACGGAGGGTGTTGAGCCGCGACTGAGGTGGTCAACTTCGCGAAATCGCAGAAAGTGACGGCTGAACGGCCGAATTCGGGTCCTATGTACCCCGAAACGCGCGTTCAGCCGTCACTTTCTGTGTTTGGCGGGCGGTGAGCACTCAACGCACGGCCTCATCCAAGAACTCCCAGATCGCATTCGGTGCGTGAAATGACGCCAGTGGGAAGTTGTGGGCTTCGTTCTCCACCGCGACGAGCCGGACGGGATGTTCGCCGGCCCACTCGGTGATCTGCACCCGGTCCGGACCGGCGACGGGTGCGGGTAGGCCGGCATGGTTGACGTCCGCATACCACTGCGCTCCTGCCGCTGCCGACATCACGTGGCCACGGCTCCCGCCCGGGCCGAAGACACGCACCTCCCCGCCCTCGAACGGATTCACGTTGTCCTGCATGCCCTGGATGAACAGGGCGGGCATGGGGGAGTCCTGGTCGTCGCAGATCTGGTTGTCGGGCGCGGGCGGATTCGCCGCCACGACCGCGATGGCGCTCACGAGGTCATCGGCTTCGCGGCCCATGCGCATCGCCATGTGCCCGCCACTGGAGTAGCCCGCGGCGAACACCCGGTCCCGGTCGACCGAGCCGTGGCCCAGGTCCGTTTCCAGCCGGTCGACGATCGTGCGGGCGAATCCGACGTCATCGAGTTGCTGTTTCTTCGCGGCCCAGCTGCCTTCGCGCCGGCACTCGTTCCAGTTGTATTCGTGACCGTCCGGGTAGGCGATCACCACCCCGTTCTCATCGGCGATCCGCTCGAAATAGGACCCGACCCACGCCCTGATGCCCTGCGCGGTGTCGCCCGACCCGTGGAACAGCACGATCACGGCGGCCGGTCCGTCGAGCTTCGCCGGGACATAGGTCATCCACGTTCGGTCCAGTCCGTCGAGCGAAGTCGTGTGCGAACTCAGCGATCCCTGTCGGGCCACCTCATTGATCCCGGGGGAGATCTGGGGTTGGGACGTGATTCCGGACAGTGTCGTGCAGGCAGTGAGGAGCACCGGGGTGAGGGAGGCGGTCAGGGCTGCGAGCGCGCGAGGGCGGCGGCGGGCGTCGTCCATGGTTCCCACCATGCCAAGACTGCCAACCGTTCCGGTCGCCTGTTCAGACCGCGGTCGGGCGGGATCAACGGTGACAGCCGCGCGTGTCGGGCTCGTGCTCGGTGGTCGCTGGACGGTGGGAGAGTGGGGTCATGGATCCGAAGGTGGCGCGTCGGTTGGTTTCGGAGGAGGGTACGCCGGCTCTCGCGGCGGCTGCTGCTCAGCGGGATCCCGGGTCGCTCGGGGCCGCGACGGCGCTCCGGAAGGATTTCGACCCGGACCTCGCGGCCGCCGCACTCGCCCAGGAGAGCCTGCGGCGCCGGGCCGGCACAAAATTCGGTGAGCGGGCCCGGCACTTGTTCCTCACCCCGGACGGGCTCGAGCAGGCGACCCGGCCCGATGTTGCCCGCTGGCGGGCCGAGCGCATGGTGGCGGCAGGAGTGCGACGGGTCGTGGACCTTGGCTGTGGCCTCGGCACGGATGCGTCGGCGATGGCGGAAGCCGGCCTCGACGTGACCGCGGTGGACCGGGACGAGACCACCGCGGTGCTGGCTGCGGCGAATCTCGCCCAGTGGGGGCGGGGC
>DUOB01000086.1 GCA_012839035.1 Propionibacterium sp. | reverse complement strand
GGGGGCCTTCTCCGGCTTGTCGGCGATGACGGCCTCGGTGGTGAGGAACAGCGCGGCGATCGACGCAGCGTTCTGCAGCGCCGAGCGGGTCACCTTGGCGGGGTCGATGATCCCGGCGGGGATCATGGCGACATATTCGCCGGTGGCCGCGTTGAGACCCTCGCCGGCCCCCAACTGGCGCACCTTCTCCACCACGACGCCGCCCTCGAGGCCGGCGTTCTCGGCGATCTGGCGCAGCGGGGCGTTGACCGCGTCGAACACGATCTTGGCGCCGACGGCCTCGTCGCCGGGCAGGTCGAGGTCGACCTGCTTGGCGGCCTGGATCAGCGCCACGCCACCACCGGGGACGATGCCCTCCTCGACCGCAGCCTTCGCGTTGCGGACGGCGTCCTCAATGCGGTGCTTGCGCTCCTTGAGCTCGACCTCGGTGGCCGCGCCGACCTTGATGACGGCCACGCCGCCGGCCAGCTTGGCGAGCCGCTCCTGCAGCTTCTCGCGGTCATAGTCGGAGTCGGAGTTCTCGATCTCGCCACGGATCTGGCGGACCCGGCCGGCGAGCTCCTCGGCGTCGCCGCCACCGTCGACGATGGTGCAGTCGTCCTTGGTGACGCGGACCTGGCGGGCGGTGCCCAGCAGCTCCAGGGTCACGGCGTCGAGCTTGAGGCCGACGTCCTCGGAGATGACCTGGCCACCGGTGAGGATCGCGATGTCACCCAGCATGGCCTTGCGGCGGTCGCCGAAGCCCGGGGCCTTGACGGCGACGGACTTGAAGGTGCCACGGATCTTGTTGACGATCAGGCCGGCGAGGGCCTCGCCCTCGACGTCCTCGGCGATCACGACGAGCGGCTTGCCCGACTGCATGACCTTCTCCAGCACGGGGAGCAGGTCCTTGAGCGAGCTGATCTTGGAGTTGGCGATCAGGATGTAGGGGTCGTCCAGCACCGTCTCCATGCGCTCGGTGTCGGTGACGAAATAGCCCGAGATATAGCCCTTGTCGAAGCGCATGCCCTCGGTCAGCTCGAGGTCCAGCCCGAAGGTGTTGGACTCCTCGACGGTGATGACGCCTTCCTTGCCGACCTTCTCCATGGCCTCGGCGATGATCTCACCGACGGACTCATCGGCGGCCGAGATCGACGCGGTGGCGGCGATCTGGTCCTTGGTCTCGATGTCGGTGGCCATCTCCAGCAGCTGCTCGCTGATGGCGGCGGTGGCCTTCTCGATGCCCTTCTTCAGGCCCATCGGGTTGGCACCGGCGGTGACGTTGCGCAGGCCCTCGCGCACCATGGCCTGGGCGAGCACGGTGGCGGTGGTGGTGCCGTCACCCGCGACGTCGTCGGTCTTCTTGGCGACTTCCTTGACCAGCTCGGCGCCGATCTTCTCGTACGGCTCCTCCAGCTCGATCTCCTTGGCGATCGAAACACCGTCGTTGGTGATCGTGGGGGCGCCCCACTTCTTTTCCAGGACGACGTTGCGGCCCTTCGGGCCCAGGGTGACCTTCACCGCGTCAGCGAGGATGTTCATGCCCCGCTCGAGCCCGCGGCGAGCCTCGATGTTGAACTCAATCAGTTTTGCCATGTGCTTCGGGAGTCCTCCCGCATCAGGGGTTGTCAATGTCAGATGCGTCAAGACGATGCCCGCGACGGACGGCACCACGGCGTACCCTTTTTCCGGCACTCCCCGGCGCCTCACCGGACTTGACGGTGGCACTCAACAAGCGAGAGTGCCAAGACCATGTTTAGCACTCTACCCACCCGAGTGCAAACGTTCCCTGTCGGATAAGCCCCGACTCGGTCCACACTGGAGCATGGCCTCTCGCTATCTGCTCCGCTGGATCGGGAATTGGTGCAACCTCTCCACCCCGGCAGGGCTCCTGCTTGCGCGGCTCACCCGCAGCCCGGTACGCCCCGCTCCCCGCGGGCTCGTCCTCGCGGAGGGCTATCGCCCCCGGTTTCCGCTCGCCGGCGCGTTCACCGTCGGCAATGTGATCTTCCTCCGCAAGCGGTCCCACGAGGTCAGCACCGACCTGCTCGACCACGAGGACGCCCATGCCTGGCAATACCTGGCCACCGGGCCGCTGTTCCTTCCCCTGTACGCCCTCGCGATGGCCTGGTCCTGGGTCCGCAGTGGCGACCGGGCGGCGTACAACATCTTCGAACGCCGCGCCGGACTGGCTCGCGGCGGCTATCACACCGACCGGCCACTGCGCCCCTTCTGGAGTCGATCATGACGTTCGCCCGCCGCAAGCTGCTGGTCGGCGCCCTCGGTGCAGCCCTCGGCGCCCTCACCGGCTGCGTCGACAACCGCCGGGAATCCTTCGAGGAGTGGCTGCGCTCCCGGCCGTGGGTGGCCACGGTCGAGCGGGTCCAGGCACTGGGCGGTCCCGTTCCACTCCCCGGTCCCGCCGCCTTGTCGGCGCGCGTGGACTGCGTGCCCGGCACGGATCGTGCAGCGCTGAATGGGATCCGGGCGGAGCTTGAGGAGTACGCGACCGCGAACGCTCGTCACGTCCAGAGCCTGCTGGTCCATCTCGACCATGATGTCGGGCTGCAGGCGGTCAGCGGCACGCCCGCCACCAACGACGGGCTGTTCCGGCTCCTGGACCTCGCCCTGGGCGACCCCCGTGCGGAGCGCATCGAGATCGAGTCGGACACGGGTGTGACCTTGCGGGTGCAGGTGGCGGCGGTGTTGGCGTACGCCGAAAAGCTCACCTCCGCCGACCCCGGCGACATGCGGGCGACGATCCTGGTGCGGGACGCCGGTGACACGGCATCGATCACCACCGCGTTCGGCCACGCCGCCGGGGTCCGCGGTCTCGCAGAGGTGGTGGAGGCGGGGCGGCAACGCGCGGAGGTGGCTGGGTTCGCGGGCAACACCGTCACCGAGCCACCGCGGCTGACCGTGACCTTGGCCCACCGCGATCCCCTTGCCCGGACATTCCGGGACCTGCGCGCCCAATGGCCCGAAGCCGATCTCGATCTGACTGTCGCGGGGGATCGTCTGGGCCTGCGCGGTCCGGAGTCCGTCATCGACCGACTCCCCGCAGCGACGCAGGTGATGGCCGCCGGGGAGTTCTCCTGGCTGCTCGTCCATGACACGACCGACCGGACGGGCAGGGTCACCCTGTCGGGCACCGTCGACGACGCGACGAGGATTGCCGCGGCCGGCCGGGCGATCGGCGACCACCCGGAGGCCACCGGGGACGGCTCAGCCACATTGGGGTTGGAACCGGGCGTCCGGCTGCATGGGACCACCGCCGAGATCGCCGCCCAGAGCGGCCCGACCCAGGCAGTCATGACCGGTGGCGGCGCCTCGACGAGGGCCACCAGTGTCGCCGGCGTGCTCACGCTCTGGCCCGACAGCGATCCGTCTGGATTCCAGGAACGCTGTCGAGCCATGCGCGCGGCCGGCTGGCCGGGAACACTGAGCCTCCAGGTGCAGGCATCCCCGTTCACGGTCGCCTATGAGTCAACCGACCGGGGGCGGGCCCGCAATGTGGAAGTGATCCGGGACCTGGGTCGGGAGGACACCGGCGCGACCGCGTGGATCAGTGCCTGGGATGCCACGGCCGGCGAATGACGCTCAGAGGCCCACTCTCTCGCGGCTTGCCCGCTCCTGGGTCCGGAACTGCTGGAAGCGCGGCAGGAACTTCTCCCAGTCGATCGCGTGGCCGTCGATCTCGGGTCCGTCGATGCAGGCGTGCTTGCGGACGAGCTTGCCGTCCTCGACCACCGGGACCATGCAGGCACCGCACATGCCCGTGGCATCGACCATGATCGAGTTGAGGCTCGCCACGGTCTTCACCCCATAGCCGCGCGTCAGGTTGCAGACCGCCTCCATCATCCGCGGCGGGCCGATCGTCACGACCTCAGCGACCCGGGCCACGTCGGCGTCCAGCATCTGGAGCAGCGGGCCGGTGACCATGCCGGACCGGCCGAAGGTGCCGTCGTCGGAGGTGAACACGAGGTCCACCCGGTCCCCGAACCGCTCCTTCAGCGTCTGCAGGCGGGCGCCCTCGCCGTGCCAGAACAACCACTTCGCCGACCGGACGCCGACGATCAGCGTGACTCGGTTGCCCAGCTCGAGGTGGGCGCGCGCGATCGGGTACACCGGCGGCAGACCCACACCACCGGCGGTGAACACCACGGTCCGGTCCTCGGCGTGCTCGTGCAGAACACTCGGCAGACCCAACGGCCCGGCAACGCCTTCGAAGGTGTCACCCACGCCCATCGCGTTCATCCTGATCGTGGACGTGCCCATCGCCTGGATGACCAGTGTGATCGTCCCGGCCTCGTCGTCCCAGTCGGCGAGCGTCAGCGGGATCAGCTCTCCCTTCGGTTCGGCCAGCACCCGCACGAACTGTCCGGCACGGGCGGATCCGGCGATGACCGGGGCGTACACCTCGAACTCGACAATTCCGTCCGCGAGCACGGTCTTGGCGACGATGCGGGGCCGGGTGGCCGCGAGATTGGTGTAGCGGCGGGCGCGATGCACGCGGTCCACGATCTCGGCCGCCGACAGGGACGCCGCCAGCACGGCCATCTCACGAGCGGCCACCTGGCCGTCACCGGCGGCCCGGATGGCGGTCGAGCCGCCACGGGCCGCGTCACCACCGGAATAGATGCCGTCCAGCGAGGTGGCCTGCGACCCCTCGCGCACCTCGATCGCGCCCCGCTTCGTGACCGCCAGATCGGGCTGCGAATCACGGATGATCGGGTTGGACCCGTTGCCCAGCGCCATGACCACCAGGTCGGCGTCGAGGACCACGGACTCCCCGGTCGGCACCGGCGAACGACGACCCGAGTCGTCCGGTTCACCGAGCTCCATGACCGCGCAGCGCGCGGCCTTGACGAAATGGGTGTGGTCATCGCCGTGGAATTCGGTCGGGCCCAGCAGCGTACGGAGCTTCACTCCCTCCTCCAAGGCGTGATCCAGCTCCTCGACCCGGCAGGGCATGGCGTCCTGGGTGCGGCGATAGACGATCGTCACGTCCCCACCCAGGCGGTACGCCGTGCGGGCCGCGTCCATGGCGGTATTGCCGCCACCGATGACCAGGACCTGCTTGCCCTCGACCTCGGGCAGCGGCGTCTCGTATTCCTCGGAGAGCCCCTGCATGAGGTTGACACGGGTGAGGAATTCGTTGGCGCTCATCACGTTGAGCAGATGTTCCCCCGGCACGCCCATGAACTGGGGCAGGCCGGCACCGGTGCCCACGAACACCCGGGCGAACCCGGCGGCGCGCAGATCGTCGAGACTGGCGGTCTTGCCGACCACGAAGTTCCGCACGAACCGGCCGCCGAGCATCGTGATCTTGCCGACCACATCGTCGATCAGCTCGTTGGGCAAACGGAACTCGGGGATGCCATAGCGCAGCACCCCGCCCAGATCGTGGAAGGCCTCGAACACCGTCACCGGGAAGCCGTCGGCTGCCAGCAGGAACGCGTTGATCAGGCCCGCCGGACCCGAACCCACTATGGCGATCGGTGGTTTGGCGGCGGTCGTCCACGGGTCGGGGCGGCCGGCGTACCGACGCTCGATCTCCTCGGGCGTCACCTTCTTCTCCCGCTGCGGCAGGAACCATTCGAGTTGCCCGATCTCGATCGGACGGCTCTGGTGCGCGCAAACCCCTTGGCACTGGAGCTCCTGGGGGCAGACGCGGCCGGTCACATTGGGCAGCGGGTTGCACGACTCGAGCAGAGCGAGTGCATCGGCGTACTTGCCCTGACCGATCAGGTTGAGCAGTGCCGGGATGTGGATCTGCACCGGGCAGCCGCCCTTGCGTTGCCCGGTCGCCAGCAGCTCACCCAGTTCGCAGGGGCTCTCGGCGCACTGCTTGTCGCGCAGCGCCTCCAGCCACACGAACATGTCGACCTCGCGCTGGGAATAGCCCAGGCCCAGATAGCCGAGATAGCCGGTGTTCACCAGACGGAAGTCCCGGTTGCGTTGCTCGGGTGGCCGGATGTACGGAGTGATGTTGTTGCCCGCCGGCCAGCCCTGCGACAGGCCCGCGAACATCGGATAACGCTCGGACAGATGCGCATCCAGACCGGTGATGAACTTGCGCTTCAGCCGCAGCGGAGCGTTCCAGAGGAACCGCATGACGACCCGGCTGGCATCGTCATCGCGCAGCAGCACTTCCCAGAGTTTCCGGGTGAACTCGGCCGACAGCTCGTCGGCCGCGAACGCGGCAGCCACCTGTTGCACACCGTCGGCGATGAACAACGGGCGGAACTGCGCCGGGTCGGTCTCCAGTTGGCGCCTGAGGACAGCCAACTGTGCTGCGAAGGCCGACGGATCGGGGGCCAGTGACACGTCGGTGCTCATCGGATGATCTCGCTATCGCAATTGTCGATGACCTTCTGGATCCGGGCCATGACCTCCGGGGTCAGCGCCAGCTTCTCCAACGCTCCCGGAATCATGCGCGCGACCTGCCTGGTCCGGCCGTCGGCGACGACATCGGTCGTCTCGAACAACTCCGGCATCTCCTGATAGCAGGTCTTGCAGTCGGTGCACTGGTGGCGTTCGCTTTCCAACAGCTCCACCACGTGCTCGGCGGGCTCGGCCCGGCCCTGGGTCGCCGCGGCCAGCGCCTGGCGAGGTGCGCTCACCGGCTGCCCAAGCGGCGGCAGCGACAGTGCGGCACCGGGCCCGGACGCCGCCAACTCGCTCAGCGCGCGGGCGATGTCGTCGATCGACGACTCCCGCTGTGCCGTGGCCTGCTCGAACTGTTCCTGCAGATCCGCCATTGCCTGCGCGTGCTCGGCCCGCACCTCGGTGTCCCGCTGGCCGGCGAGGTATTGCAGCAACTCCCAGTTGCGGCGCCGGTCCTCGACCAGCTCCACCACCGGCGCAGCGCACACGATGCGGATGAGCCGCAGGTCGGCGTCGGTCGACCAGACGAACGGGACCACACCCTCCCGGTCGTCGGGATCGAGCTCGATGTAGTCGTGGATCGGCACCGCCGTGGCTTCCTCGTCGGCGCGCAGTGGCCGGAACTGCTTCGCGAACCGAACCTCACCGAGCGCGAAGTCGGCGGGCGTCAGCGGCACCGCAAGCTGGTGCATCGAACCGCCCTCCCCGACGTGGCTGATCTTGTGGGTCACCCACAGACCGGTCACCTCCGGGTTGCCGGCGAGACTGAACCGCTCGAACACGCTCTCGCCGCGGCGGGGGTCGTGGACGAACAGCGGTGACATGCGCGAGCGCACCGCGAGACGTCCGCGGTTGGCGGCCTGCTCGTCGGCGACGCCGTGCTCACCCTGGCAAGGGGTATAGACGTCGAACAGCGCCGCACCATCGGTGTAGGTCAGGAACTCGACCGCGTTCTTCAGATAGTGGGCCTGCATCGCCGGGGTCGTCTGGATCGCCAGGACGTTCGGATGGAAGCTGGCCAGCAGCGCCAGCTCCTTGCGCGACTCGGTCTTGCCCACGTGCGCCTTGCCCGCGCGCGCCAGGTCGGAGTCCTGCGCGGTGAAGGACGCGGTGGAGGCCTGCCCGCCGGTGTTGGAGTACGCCCCGGTGTTGAGGACCATCACCTTGATCGGCGTGCCCGAGGTGAGGACGCGCGACAGGGCACCGAAGCCGATGTCATAGGTCGCGCCATCGCCGCCGATCGTCAGGAAGGTCGGGAGCAGCTCGAACTCCTCCGGCGTGAACTGCTGCCACGACAGCATCCGCAACATCGTGTCGTCACGTGCCGGGCGATAGTCATCGGCAAGTTCCAGCTTCGCCACCCGCAGCGCCCGGACGGAGTCGATCACCTGCGCGGCGACGCCCTCGAACAGGCCCTTGGCCAGCGGTTGGGCGTCCTGGAACAGGCTGTTGACCCACGGGTCGTTGTACGGGTTGTACGGCATCGTCGAGGCGTACACCGACGAACAACCGGTCGAGTTGGCGATAACCGTCGCCGCGGGGCCCTCACCGGTCGGGCCGCCCTCCAGCAGGTACAGGTGCCGTTCGAGACCGGCGATCGCCACGTCCATGCGGGCCAACCGGGCAACGCGCCCACCGTCCCGGCTCGCCGTTGCCCGGTCCGCCGCCAGCGACTCCCGCTTCGCGACCATCCGGTCGAGCAGGTCGGAGGCCTCGGCCAGTTGGCGGGCCTGCCGCTTGGCGCCCAGTGCATGGCTGGTCGCCACGACCAATCGGATGGCGGTCACCTCGCCACAGCCGCGGCAGCCGCCGTGCCCGCCGGTGGACGCATAATAGGTCCGCCGGTCGAGCAGCATCCGCTTGAGGTCGCCGCCCTCCCCCAGCGCCGCGGAGTGGAAGTGCTCGGGCGTGTTCGGGGTCTCGGCGAGGAACGCGAATCGCTCTTCGAGCAGATCCCGGACGTCGGTGTCCTGCTCGGTGGCGACCAGGGCGTCCGGACCGCAGACTTCGACGCACTCGAGGCACCCCGTGCACTTCCAGGGATCGACCGTGGCGGCGAACAAGCCACCGGCACCGGAGCGCTGCTTCTCCAGCGCGTCGAAGAACGCCCTGGTGCGGGCGACCGGATAAGTGCGCAGGTGGGCCGCCAACTGGTCCAGGGCACCGATGGCGTTCCGGCCCACGACGGACGCCCCGACCTCCGCCACGATGTCGGCGAATTGACGGTCGTCCTTCTTGGTGCCCCGATAGGACGCCCGGACCGCGGCCGCGAGCGCGGGCACCGCCTCGGTGAGGGCGTTCTTCGCCTCCGGGTCGAGGGACGCGCCACGGATGCCCGTCAACAGCAAGTCGTCCAGCGCGAAGGCCGTGTTCGGGATGGCGGCGTCCGGACAGACCAGGGCGCACTCCATGCAGCCCGTGCAGAGTTCGGGCACAAAGACCGGCACGTTGCGACGGAACAGGCCCTTGTCCTTGGCAGCGGCGGTGCCGGGCGGCACGAACAGGCCCGCACCCGGCAGCACCGGCGCCTCCCCGATGGTGCCCTGACGGAAGTGTCGTCCGCTGATCAGGTCGTAGTAGCTGTAGTCGAACAGGCCGCCCGCCGAGGCGCACTGAGCAGCACAGTCGGCCATCTCGGCCGACAGGCGGACAGTGTGCAGCGGCTGTCGGGCATCGTCCAGGTCGCTGACCGCGGCGAGTTCGGCGCTGTCATAGTCCACCACCAGGGCGGCGTCCGCCCCGTCGAGCACCACGGCCATATTGGCGTCGACGATCGCGGCGCCCTTGGCACCGAACTTCTTGTCGATCTGGTCGCGGACCTTGGCCATGATCTCCTCACGAGTGGCCCCGTGGGCGACCCGGTCCACGTGGGCGGCGACGGCGCCGATGAACGCGATGCCCATCATGCGGATCTGCAGCGCGGGATCGGGGGCGTGCCGCTTGGCGACCGCGAAGGCGTCGATGACCAGGAACTTGATCTGCTTGCTGCGGATGGTGCGGCGCGCGGCGGCCGGCAGGTCACGCCACACCCGCTCGGGTGAGTGGTTCGACTGCAGGATGAACGTGCCGCCGTCCGCCAGGCCCTTCAGTGGATTGGCGTGGCTGAACACCTTGTGGTCGGGGCTGATGACGACCTCGACCTCTTCGAGCTCGGCGTTGGTCACCAGGACCGGTTCGGGGCTCAGCGTGATGTAGTAGTTCGTCGCCGCGCCCGACTTTTCCGAGCCGTACTTCGGTGCCGACTTGCTCCGCATATCCAGCACGCCGGCGAGGATGTCGGTGAGCAGTTTGCCGGTCGCGATCGTGCCATAGCCGCCCACCGAGTGGAAGCGGATGCGCAGGGCGTCGTCCGGCAGCAGCTTCGGGTTCTCCCCGATCCGCAGGGCCATCTTCTCGGTTTCCGGGTACGCCGCGCGCAGCTTGTCCTGCAGGACCTTCAGCTCGGCGTCCGGGTTCGGGTCGAAGAACTGGGTGCCGAGATAGACCAGCGGCGGCAGTTCCTGGGCGTCGAGGGCCTCGAACGCGGCCACGAGGTGGCGCGGCTGGAGGTCGTGTCCGCCGAGACCGAAGATCGCGCTGGACAGGTCGGGACGCTGCCGCAGCGCCGGGATGCCGGGGTGACGCTCGGCGTCGACATTGTCGAGGCCCTTGAAGACGGCGGCGGTGACGAACTGGGTCAGCGCCATCTGGTCGGAGCGCTCGAGCACCAGGACGGCCCTCTTGCCCTGCAACGCGGCGACGAGTTCGGCCTCGGGGAACGGCTGCAGGCACTTGATCGACACCAGGCCGGCCTTGATGCCGCGGGCGCGCAGGACCGGCAGCACCGCGCGCACATCGTCGGTGACCGAGCCGAGCGCGATCATCACGACCTCGGCGTCATCGCAGTCGTAGCTCATGATCGGGCTGTACGCGCGCCCGGTCAGGTCGGCGTACTCGGCCATCGCCCGGCGGACGAGGTGGGGGACGTCAGCCGCGAAGTGCGTGCGGTGGTCGACGGCGCCGGCCTGGAAATCGGGCTGGTTCTGCACGGGTCCGGTGAGGCCGGGGTTGTGCGGGTCGACGAACGCGGGGACGAGCTGACGGGTGCCCTTGGCATGGGCCTGGCGCCACTGCCGGCGCCACGCGCCGTGGAGATGCTCGGGGAGCCAGCCGAGGGTGGCGTCGATGCCGGCGCCGTCGGCATCCGCCTCGATCGCGTCCGCGTTGCTCTCCAGATGGGCGTTGAGCGCGGTGACATCGGCCGGGGCCAGCGTCTTGGCACGCCGGTCGAGCCACGCGGTGAGCTGGGCGACGCGGCCCTTGGCGCCGAACAGGATCTCCTGGGCGACGGTGGGGCACGCGATGCGGCCGGCGGGGTCGCCGAGGTAGTCCCGCAGCAGCTCCGGCTCCGGGAGGTACGCCTCGCTCATCATGTGGGAGGTGGAGAAGCCGTCCATGCAGTTGGCCACGGGGATCAGGCTCAACGCGGAGGTGCGATAGCTGATGGCGGCGAGGTCGGCGGCCTCCTGCGGGTTGGCACCGAACAACACGGTGTAGCCGCTCGGCAACAGCGCATAGACGTCGTCGTGGCCGGCCATGACGTTGAGCGAGTGCTTGCTCACCACGCGGGCTGCGACCTGGAGCACGAAACCACCGGTCTTCTTGCCGACGGTCACGTAGTGGCTCTCCATCGCATACAAGATGCCCTGGCTGGAGGAGGCGTTGGAGATGAACTGCCCACCCGTCAATGCGGCGCCGAGGGCACCCGACTGCGCCGAGTGCTCGCCCTCGGGCTCGAAGAAGAAGGGGTGCTTCCCGAACACATTGACCCGGCCGGCGGCCCGGGCTGCCTCGAACAGTTCGGCGATCTCGGTGGAGGGCGTGATCGGATATCCGATCACTCCACCGCACACATGCTGCATGACGTGTGCCACGGCACCGTTGCCGTTGATGACCGCGGGAATACCTGGGTGCTTCACTGCATTCATGACCCGTCCTGACACTTGTTCGTGCGGCCCGCACGACTGCTGGGCAACAGCGCGTCGGCGGGCGTGCGGGTCTACTACAGGCGATAGTAGTGGCGGCAGCCGGCTTTGTGTGGGTGTCCGCCATTACGGCGAGTCAGCGCGGGACGGGGCGTACCCCCACTGATCAGGCGGGATCGAATCCGAGTCGGCGCGCCGACCGGGCACGCTTGCGCTCCGAGCGCATCCGGCGCAGCCGCTTGACCAGCAACGGGTCGTGCTCGAGGGCGCCCGGCTCGTCGATGAGCTTGTTGAGAATCTGGTAGTAGCGCGTCGCCGACATGTCGAAGCGTTCCCGGATGCCCTGTTCCTTGGGGCCGGCGTGCTTCCACCAGTTTCGTTCGAAATCGAGGATCTCGGCATCCCGATCGCTGAGCGCGCCGGGGTGCTCGGGCTGGTGATTGCGAGCTGCGGGCATGGGCCCATCGTAGGCGGGAAACCACACGGTTGTCATTCGACGCCGATTCCGCGGGACGCCGGGCTGCTCCGGCCCGGGGTCCCCGATCCGTCCGGGGCGGCCGGTTAGCATCAGGCTCATGCAGATCCTCCACGGCATCCTCCAGGACTATGCCTGGGGCTCCACCGACGGAATCCCCGCAGTGCTGGGCACCGAGCCGACCGGTTCACCCCAGGCCGAATATTGGCTGGGCGCCCACCCCAAGGCACCCTCGGAACTCGCCGATGGCACGACCCTGGACGCGTTGCTCACCGCCCATCCGGAACAGATCGGGACCGCCAACATCAACCGCTTCGGCCCGCGGCTGCCGTTCCTGATGAAGCTCCTTTCCGCGAAACAGGCGCTGTCGCTCCAGGCTCACCCGTCCCGGGCCCAGGCCATCGAGGGGTTCGAGCGGGAGAACCGTGACGGGATCGCGATGGACGCTCCCGAGCGGGACTATCGCGATGACTGGCCCAAGCCGGAGGCGGTCGTCGCGCTCACCGAGTTCCACGGGCTGTGCGGGTTCCGTGACCCGGCGGAGACCCAGGCCCTGGCCGCCCAACTGGGCGTACCGGCGCTGGACCAGCTTTTCCAGCCTCTCGTCGAGGCCGACGGGATCGCCCGGGTCTTCCTCGAGATCCTCGGCATCGAACGGCTGGAGGACGACCTGCTGCCGGACGTGGTGGCCGCGGCCGAGAAGCATGCGGGCGACGACTCGGAGCTGGGGCGCTTCTGCGACACGATCGTCGAGCTCCAGCGGGACTATCCGGGCGACCCGGGCGTACTCGCAGCGATGCTGCTCAACCGCATCCTCCTGCAGCCCGGGGACTCGTTCTTCATGCCGGCCGGCAACCTGCACGCCTATCTCCGCGGCACCGCGCTGGAGATCATGTCGAACTCCGACAACGTGTTGCGGGGTGGGCTCACGCCGAAGCATGTGGACGTCGACGAACTGGCCCGGGTCGTCGATTTCATGCCCGGTTTCCCGGGGCTCATCGACCAGGTCGAGGTCTCACCCGGCGTGTGGCGATACCCGACCCAGGCCCTCGAGTTCGCTCTCTATCGCGTGGGCGAGGCCGACGATCAGCCCCTGCCTGCCCCCGGATCGGCGCGGATTCTGTTGGTGATCGAGGGAGAGGTACGCCTGGTCGGCGCGGAGGGCGAGTTGGTTCTCGGGCGCGGCGAGTCGGCCTTCGTGCCCGCCGATGAGGACGTGCGGGTGTCCTGCACGGGACAGGCATTCCTGGGCGGCAGCGCGCTTCCCTGAAGTCCTGCCTGTTTGTGCCCGCGGTTGGGCCACTAGGGGTACCGTGAGCATCGGATTCCAATGGAGGACCGATGATTCACCCGCAACGGCGCGATGTGACCCCACTGCCCGACCTCTTCCACACCGAGGGGAGGGTCGGCCCGGAACGGACGAGACGTCCGATCTATCTCGATCTGCTGCCCCCGTGCAATGCGGCCTGCCCGGCCGGAGAGAACATCCAGGAATGGCTCCGCCTCATCAAAGCCGGTGAGACCGAGTCGGCCTGGCGGCAGCTCACCCAGGACAATCCCTTCCCCGCCATCCACGGCCGGGTCTGCTATCACCCCTGCGAGACCTCCTGCAACCGTGTCGAGCTCGACTCGGCGGTCTCGATCCACGCTGTGGAGCGGTTCATGGGTGACAAGGCACTCGAGGAGGGCTGGTCGTTCTCGACGCCACCCAGCCCGTCGGGCCGCAGGGTCCTCGTGGTCGGCGCCGGCCCCTCCGGGCTGTCCGCGGCCTATCACCTGGCCCGCCTCGGGCACGAGGTGGAGATCCGGGACAACGGCGAGGAACCCGGCGGCATGATGCGTTATGGCATCCCCGCCTATCGCCTGCCGCGCGATGTCCTTGATGGCGAGATCGCCCGCATCCAGGCCATGGGAGTGCGGATGGTGCAGAACCACGCCGTGACCGATCTGCTGGCGGAACAGAAGGAAGGCGACTTCGACGCGGTGTTCATCGCCGTCGGCGCCCACCTGTCCCGCAAGGTCGACATCCCGGCCCAGGACGCCTCCAAGATGGTCGACGCCGTGGAGTTCCTGCGGGACGTGGCCTCCGGTGAACGCCCGATCATCGGCCGCAAAGTCGCGGTCTATGGCGGCGGCAACACCGCGATGGACGCCGCCCGCACCGCCCGCCGCCTCGGCGCGGAGGAAGCCATCATCGTCTATCGGCGCACCAAGGCACAGATGCCGGCCCACGAGGAGGAACTCAGCGAGGCCGAGCGCGAGGGCGTCAAGATCAACTGGCTGCGCACCATCACCGACGTGTCCGACGATCTCACCGTCGAGATCATGGAGCTCGACGAGAACGGCCGCCCCCGGGGCACGGGCCGTTTCGAGAAGCTCGCGGCCGACTCGGTGATCATGGCGGTCGGGCAGGTCCCCGAGACCGACTTCCTGCACCAGATCGAAGGCCTGGAGTTCGATCGCGACGGCGTGATGCAGGTCGACCACAAGACCCTCATGTCCACGGTGCCGGGCATCTTCGCCGGCGGCGATGCGGTGCCCTCCGACCGGACGGTGACCGTCGGCGTCGGCCACGGCAAGAAGGCCGCCCGCGCCATCGACGCATGGCTCAACGGAACCGTCATGGATCGTCGCCCCAAACACGATCTGGCGAGCTTCGACAAGCTCAACCTCTGGTATTTCGGCGACGCCTCCCGGCGCGCCCAGCCCGAGCTCGACCCGGACGCCCGCCTGAACGCCTTCGACGAGATCGTCGGGGGTCTGGAGGAGAACCAGGCGACCTTCGAGGCTGCCCGCTGCCTGTCGTGCGGCAACTGCTTCGAGTGCGACGGCTGCTTCGGGGCCTGCCCGGAGGACGCCATCATCAAGCTCGGCAAGGGCCACCGCTATCGCTTCGACTATGACAAGTGCACCGGGTGCGCGACGTGCTATGAGCAGTGCCCCGTCCATGCCATCGAGATGCGCCCGGAAGGACAGTCATGACGCGCACCCCTGTTCGCGCCATCATCGATGGCAACGAAGCCGCCGCCTCTGTGGCGTACCGCTTGAATGAGCTCTGCTCGATCTATCCGATTACGCCGAGCTCGACCATGGCCGAACTCGCCGACGAATGGTCCGCGCACAGCCGCACCAACGTCTGGGGCACCGTGCCCACGGTCATCGAGATGCAGTCCGAGGCCGGCGCGGCCGGCACCATGCACGGCGCACTGCAGGGCGGCGCACTGAGCACGACGTTCACCGCGTCGCAGGGTCTGCTGTTGATGATCCCGAACATGTACAAGATTGCCGGCGAGCTCACCTCGACCGTCTTCCACGTGGCCGCCCGGTCGCTGGCCGCGCAGGGCCTGTCGATCTTCGGCGACCACCAGGACGTGATGGCGGTTCGCCAGACCGGGTTCGCGCTGCTGGGGTCGGCGTCGGTCCAGGAGGCCCATGACCTGGCGTGTGTCGCCCAGCTCGCGACGCTGGAGTCGAGGGTGCCGTTCGTGCACTTCTTCGATGGCTTCCGCACGTCACACGAACTCAACACGATGTCGATGCTCAGTGACGACGACCTGCGGTCGCTGATCCCCGAGGAACTGATCCGCGAACACCGCGCCCGGGCGCTCTCCCCCGCGCATCCGATCATCCGCGGCACCGCGCAGAACCCGGATGTCTATTTCCAGGGCCGGGAGACGGTCAACACCTTCTACAACAAGACCCCCGGCATCGTGCAGTCCGCGATGGATCGCTTCGCGGAGCGGACGGGGCGGCACTACCACCTGGTCGACTATCACGGCGCCGAGGATGCGGACCGGGTCATCGTCGTCATGGGTTCCGGTGCGGAGACCGTGCGCGAGACCGTCGAGCACCTGCTCGCCAAGGGTGAGAAGGTCGGCATGGTCCACATCCGGCTCTACCGCCCCTTCCCGACCGAGCAAGTGCTCGCGGCCGTGCCGGCCTGCTGCAGGAAGGTCGCGGTGCTCGACCGGACCAAGGAACCGGGGTCGGGCGGAGAGCCCCTGTTCCTCGACGTCGCCGCGGCCCTCGGTGAGAGCTATGCCCGCGGTGAGCGCGACCGGCTCCCGCAGATCGTGGGCGGTCGCTATGGGCTGTCGAGCAAGGAGTTCACTCCGGGCATGGTGGCGGGGGTGTACGCGGAGTTGGCGAAGGACAAGCCGCGCTCCCGGTTCACCGTCGGCATCATCGACGACGTCACCGGGCTGTCGCTGGACTATGACGATTCCCTCGACATCACCCCGACCGAGACGCTGTCGGCGGTGTTCTATGGTCTCGGATCCGACGGCACGGTCGGCGCCAACAAGAACACCATCAAGATCCTCGGCGACGATCCGCAGAGGTTCGCGCAGGCGTACTTCGTCTATGACTCCAAGAAGTCCGGATCCCGCACGATCTCCCACCTGCGTTTTGGACCCAAACCGATCCACGCGCCCTATCTGGTGAGCCGCGCCGGTTTCATCGGCTGCCATCACTGGTCGATCCTGGAACAGGTCGACATCCTGACGACCGCACGCGAGGGCACGATCCTGCTGCTCAACACGCCGTACGAGCCCGGCGAGGTGTTCGGGAAACTCCCCGCACCCGTGCAGGACCGGATCGTCGAGCTCGGGCTGCAGGTGTGGACCGTGGACGCGGGCGCAGTCGCGCGACAGGCCGGACTCGGCAACCGCACCAACACCGTGCTGCAGACCTGCTTCTTCGCGATCTCGGGTGTGCTGCCGACCGACGAGGCAGTGGCGGCCATCAAACAGTCGATCCGCAAGACCTATGGCCGTCGCGGCGCGGAGGTCGTGGCCCGCAACGAACGGGCGGTCGACGCGTCGGTGAGCAACCTCCACCGGGTGCCCGTGCCCGAGCAGGCGGTCGGCGGGCATCCGCTGAAGCCGCCGGTCCCCGACCACGCACCGGAGTTCGTCCGCACCGTGACGGCGGAAATGATGGCCGGCCGCGGAGACCTGCTGCCGGTGTCCGCGCTGCCGGTCGACGGCTCCTATCCCAGTGGGACGACTGCGTTCGAGAAACGCAACATTTCGAGCATCGTCGCCGAGTGGGATCCTGACACCTGCATCCAGTGCGGCAACTGCTCGTTCGTGTGCCCGCACTCGGTGATCCGGTCGAAGTACTACCCGCCGGACAAGCTCGCCGGCGCGCCCGACAGCTTCCAGTCCGCGCCGCTCAACACGGTCGGTGTGCCGTTGGCGCAGTACACGCTGCAGGTGTTCGCCGAGGACTGCACCGGCTGTGGCCTGTGCGTCGAGGCCTGCCCGGTCAAGCCCATCGGGCAGCCCAACAGGCGCGCGATCAACCTGTCGCCCGTCGCGGATCGGCTGGAGGACGAAAAGCGCAACATCGAGTTCTTCGAGACGATCCCGCACAACGACCGCACCCGGGTCGACTTCGGCACCGTGCGGGGCACGCAATATCTGCAACCGCTGTTCGAGTTCTCGGGGGCCTGCTCCGGTTGCGGTGAGACGCCCTATGTGAAGCTGCTGAGCCAGCTCTTCGGTGACCGCGCCACTGTCGCGAACGCGACCGGATGCTCGTCGATCTATGGCGGCAACCTTCCGACCACGCCGTGGACCCAGAACGACAAGGGTCGCGGACCGGCCTGGTCGAACTCCCTGTTCGAGGACAACGCGGAGTTCGGTCTCGGGCTGCGGCTCGCCGCCGATCTGCACACGGGCCTCGCCCGCAAGCGCCTGGTCCAGCTCCGGGAGGAGGTCGGCCCCGACCTCGTCGACGCCATCCTCAACGCCGAACAGAAGTCCGAGTCCCAACTCGCGGCGCAGGCGGTCCGCGTACAGACATTGAAGGAACGCCTCGACGACCTCGACGGTCACCGGGTGGAGGACCTGCGTTCGGTCCTCGACCACCTGATCCGCCGCAGCGTGTGGATCGTGGGCGGCGACGGTTGGGCATACGACAT